>JASHQT010000239.1 GCA_030039005.1 Bryobacteraceae bacterium | reverse complement strand
GCCACTGGCCCGCGCCTGCCCACGTCGACGAATTCGAACTCTGCGCCGGCGCAGCTTCCCACGCCATTAAAACGGAAACCGCCAAGCGTAGGAGGGACACGGCATCCGCACAGCACGCCTGTTGCCACCCTTCAGGCTATTGATCGCGAGCATCCAAGCGTCGCCACTGTTTCCAATCGACACGACGGACAACATTTTCGGCACAACGAACTCTATTGCCGAGTCTACATTCGCATAATCCGGCGGTATGTTCACTTGTTGACATGTCGCCAAAGCCCCTGTACTCGGCGTCTCCCGCCTGGGCATGACGCGCTACCCGGAGAAGCCCAGCGCGGGTGTCCATGCCAAAACCTGCCTTGCACAACTTGGTCGCGTGATGGCCGTCCAAGAAAACCACCGCGGGCGACAACTCCCCAGCGTGTCGAGCGTCGGACGCCGGTCAAATTCACCCACCTCAATTGCCGCGGGGTGCTATTCTCCAACTAGGGCACGATGACTCGCCGCAATGCGCTGTGGTTCGGCGCGGGAATTTCGTTAGCGTTGGCGCTGTATGGGCAGCGCACCTGGCGGCTGTACCGCAGCATGGAGCCCTATGACAATGTGGAGCTGCCGTCGGACTTCCAGGACAAAACCGAGTGGGTCTTCGCCCGCTTGATGTATCCGCAGCATCCGCACGCGCGTTTTGCGCGGTTTTACGGCTTCGGCGCGGGATCGGCGTGGCTGGAAGGTGGCACCAGTTGGACGCAGGATTATCCGCGCGCGGACCGGCATTTTGCGCTGGCGCTGCGGCGGCTGACGCGTGTCTCGGTGCGCTCGGTGGAGCAGCCGGTGAATCTGGACGACGGCGATGACGTGTACAACTGGCCCTGGCTGTGCGCGGGCGAAATGGGCGATTGGAAACTGACTCCCAGCCAAATCGTCAAGCTGCGCGATTATCTGCTGCGCGGCGGTTTCCTCATGCTCGACGATTTCTGGGGTTCGGAGGAATGGGACCGCTTCTGGGAGAGCATGGGCAAGGTTTTTCCCGATCGTCCAGTGGTGGAAATCCCGGACGCCGATTCCATCTTCCACACCGTTTACGACCTGGACGACCGTTATCAGGTGCCCGGCGAGTGGGCCATTCGCCGCGGCACCACCTACCGCAACGGCGAGCTGGGCGGCTCCATCGCGCATTGGCGCGGCATCCTGGACGACAAAGGCCGGGTGATGGTGGCGATGTCCTACAATTCCGATATCGGGGATTCCTGGGAGTGGGCTGACGATCCCGACTATCCGGAAAAATACTCGGCGCTAGGAATTCGAATCGGCGTGAACTACGTTATTTATGCACTGACTCACTAGCTGGCGCGCCGGCCGGCGCCATCTCGCTCGGGCCGGCCTCCTCGCCCATCCACTCGGGATGTTGCGCGGTGCTGTCGTACAGGGCGGTGATCTTGAACGGCTCGCAGCGTCCCGCGTCGGCGAAGGGTTTGGTCTTAGCCAGGATCTGTGTCACCTGCTCGTTGCTGAGCGGCCGGAAGGTTTCCGCCGCATGCAGAGCCTGCTCCAGCCGCTCCATCGTTTCGCAGCCCGTGATCACCACCGAGGTGGGAAGGGTGAGAGCGTAATGCAGGCACTGGATAGCGGTGACGTCGGAGCACTGCAGGATGTGGCCGTCGCCCAGCGGCTTCATGCCCAGCACGCCGATGCCCTGCTCCACCAGCTTCGGCAGGACATGCCGTCCGAAGCTGCGAAAATGCGCGTCCATTACGTTGAGCGGCATCTGGCAGGTGTCAAAACGGAACCTCCGTTCGGCCGCTACTTCGAGCATCCGCAGATGCACGACGGGGTCCTTGTGTCCGGTGAATCCGATGAATCGAACCTTACCGGCCTTCTTGGCCTCGAGCACGGCTTCGAGCGCTCCGCCAGGTGCAAAGAACCGGTCGGCGTCTTCCATGCGGATATTTTCGTGGTACTGAACTAAATCCAGGTGATCGGTTTCCAGGCGCTGGAGCGATTCATCGATTTGCTGGGCCGCCGCTTTCCTGGTGCGCCCGTCGAACTTGGTCATGAGGAAGACCTGGTCGCGATAGCCGTCGCGCAACGCCGCGCCCATCCGGCGCTCGCTTTCGCCCGAGTTGTAGTCCCACGAATTATCGAGAAAGTTGATCCCGCGGTCGATCGCGGCGCGGACGATGCGAATCGCTTGGGGCGCGTCGGGCGTAAGTCCCAGGTGGTAACCTCCCAGGCCGATCGCCGAGACTCGTTCCCCAGTTCTTCCCAGTTTGCGATAAATCATGATTTGAGGTAGATCCTTGGATCTCACGGTTACGCACAGCACATGCGTTCCGCGAGTTCCCCTACCTCGCGGCTAATCTATAGATCACGGGAACAACATTCCAGTTACGTAAACCGGTACCGGTGGATTCAGCGCAGGTTGAACTTCTTCATCTTGTAACGCAAAGTATCGCGAGTGACGCCCAGCAGGACGGCGGCGCGGGTTTGATTGCCTCCGGCCTTTTGGAGCGCCTTGATGACCATGTTCTTCTCGGCTTCGGCGAGACTGGCTTGAAAGGGTGGTTCGGGTTCCTCGGCCGTGGCCGCAGGACGGGTCAGGGCGCCGCCGCTTGAAGCAAGGTACAGACTGGAGACCTGGATACGTTCCGTTTCCTCCAAAACCATCGCTCGCTCGATGACGTTACGCAGCTCCCGCACGTTGCCCGGCCAGGAGTGCGACATGAGCGCAGCAGCGGCGGCGTGAGAGAGCCCCTGGACATGGCGCTTGAATTTTTCGTTGTAGACGCGAATGAAGTGCTCGGCGAGCGGCAGAACGTCCTCGCGCCGGTCGCGCAAAGCGGGGATGGAGAGCTGGATCACGTTGAGGCGATAGTATAAGTCCAGACGGAAGCGGCCATCCTCGATGGCGTCCGTGAGCCGGCGGTTGGTGGCCGCGATGACGCGCACATCCACTTGCACATCCTTGATTCCCCCCAGCCGGCGGAAGCACTGCTCTTCGAGCACGCGCAACATCTTGGCTTGGATAGGCAACGGCATCTCGGCAATTTCGTCCAGGAAAATCGATCCTCCGGAGGCGATCTCGAGAATTCCCGCTTTCGGCGTGCGTGCGTCGGTGAAGGCCCCCTTCTCATAACCGAACAGCTCGCTTTCGAGCAACGTTTCCGGGATCGCGGCGCAATTCAAAGCGACGAAGGGGCCTTCGTGCCGGCGGCCATAGTAGTGCAGGAACTGGGCCACAATGTCTTTTCCGGTACCGCTTTCGCCCTCCAGCAGGATGGTGGAGACCTCGCTTTGAGCCACCCGCCGCGCGAAGCTGAGGAGTTGTTTCATGAGAGGCGAAACGGCGATCATCTTGAAATTTCCCAGGTCGATGCCGTGCTCGCTGGCAAGGAAGGCCACCGGCGCCGGGCGGCTTGGCTTGCCTGGCTCGCCGGTGCGCCCAAACACCAGCACCGCGCCCGCCACCTGACCTTTGTGATCGCGAATCGGCGCCACGGTGCCACTGATGGGCCGCTTCTCGCCGTCTCGCGACCGGAGAACGGCGTCCGGCGGCAGCTCTACGAGCGAACCACTGGAAAGCACCTGCTCCCAAGGCTTGGCTGCCTGGCCGCTTGGATCGCCCGCGAGTTGCAGGATCTCTTCCGCCGGGTGTCCCAAGGCCTCTGCGCTCCCGTAGCCGGTCCAGCCTTCAGCCGCCGTATTCAACAGAGTGATCGCGCCCTGCGCATTCAGGGAAACGACGCCTTCCGAGATCGCCTGCAAGGTGGAAGCCAGCAATTCCTCATTAGCGCGGGCCTTCAGCTCCTCCCGATGCCGGTGGAGCGCGACTTCAATGCTCGCCTGCAACGATGCTTCCTGGAACGGCTTGGTGATGTAACCGAGCGGTCCGGCATCCTTGGCGCGGGCAACCGTCTCCCCGTCGGCGTGGGCGGTCAGATAAATCACCGGAATGTTGAAGCGCCGGCGGAGGACCACCGCGGTCTGAGCGCCATCCATATCTCCATGGATCTGAATATCCATGAGCGCGATATCGGGAGGGTTGACTTCGGCTTGAGCGATGGCTTCGGCGCCGCTCGAAACCGTGGCCGTCACGCTGTATCCGAGATCCGTCAGAATCTCGCTCAGATCTTCGGCCGTGACCCGTTCATCCTCGACGATGAGAATACGTGCAGACATGCCGAGTTGCGGCTCCTCCTTTCCGCGCATCATCAACACGCGTTCACAGGGTCAGTTCCGGCTCGCGTGTCCAGGCGGCCGTACGGTGTCGTTATTGTAAGTCAGAAAGCCCCGCAGGCGATCCTGATCCCCGGATCGGAGCGGGGTACCCTCGAAGCGGCTGAACGGCCGATGCGAGTCCACTGCATTCGAGCCCAAAACTACCCTAACAGTGTAAATCATTCGAGCAGGCTTTGATGGCATCGAGCCGTGCCTCCGCGCGCCCAGAACCCAAGCGCGCTCCCGGATCGCCCGGCGATCGCCTGGCTACGGCAATCTCAGATCCACACAGGATCACTTTAGAATTCAATCGAGTTGGCGGCGCCCTGAGAGGCATGCCTTATGCCTTGCGTCTAAGTGCGGCATATCGCGCGCGCCTCGAAGGTACTTATTGAAGGTAGGCTGGTTCCAGCGGCTGTATCCCTGCTGTGTTAGGTGGGCCAATGAGCGCAAAATTGACGCGCGCTGTCGTTCGTGGGACCGACAGTGCGCCCAAACGAACAGAATGGGCTCCCAGTGGGAGTCCGCAATTGCTGGAGATGCTGATAGCGATTCTCCCGCCCCCTGGTGAGAACTTCATCGTGACATGGGAAGTGCGCGAGGACGACGCTCAGGGGCCTGCGGCGTAGGACGCCACCATTCACCCGTGCCAAACTGAAGCTTGATATGGATTTAATACTGGACTCGGGCGAGGTCCGTGTACTGGGCTGTCTGCTCGAAAAAGAGGTCACGACGCCCGAGTATTACCCGTTGTCATTGAACGCTTTGGTGAACGCCTGTAATCAAAAGTCCAATCGCGACCCGGCGGTGCATTTCGACGAAGAGACCGTGGAGCGCACCCTGTCGTCGTTGCGCGAGAAGGGACTGTCGCTGAACATCACCGGCGCGGGCAGTCGCGTCACGAAATACGGGCACCGGCTTGCGGAGAAGCTCAACCTGGGGCGCCGCGAGCTGGCGCTGCTGTGCGAGCTGATGCTGCGTGGAGCGCAGACCTTAGGGGAGCTCCGCACCCGGGCCGATCGTATGCACCACTTTGACGACACGGCCGAGGTGGAGACCGTGCTGGAGCGCATTCCGGAGCTGGTGACCAAGCTCGTTCGACGTCCCGGCGAGAAGGAAGCGCGCTACGCCCATCTTTTGTCGGGACCACCCGAGATCCCGCCGCCGGCGCCCGAACACATGACACCCGTTCCACGCGCGGACCGGATCGCAGAACTGGAGACCGAAGTTGCGCAGTTGCGGCGCGAACTCGACGAGCTAAAGCAGCAGTTCGCGGGATTTCAAAAACAGTTTGAATGAGGCGGACCGTCCAGCAGTCCGCCTCGAATCGGCCGGCTTGCTCCAGGCGCTCAGTTCACGCCGTGCGCTGGTCGGGGACCGAGACACGCAGCGCCGCGAGCTTGCGGATCGGAACCACGTTTTCTTTCTGGGCGAGACAACTGGTCACGTTTTTGGAAGGACCGTGGAAATAATCGTCCACCGGGAACAGCGAATACGGCTCCAATTCCCGGAAAACGCGGCCCAACTTCTGCTCGATGCGATAGATGGCGTGGAAAAAATTCCCGCGGTCCATCCCCAGCCGTGCGCAACAGGCCTTCCAATCGGCCCCCAACAGGAAATGATATTTGAAGATTTGATGCTCGTGCCCGGTCAAGGTGCGTTTACTGACCAGGCAGAAGTCGGCGGCAAATTCTTCGTCTTTCCGGCCCCAGGAACCCCGGCGGTCCTTGCCCGGTAACGGATCCAGCGTTACGCGGCTTATGTACTTCTCACGGTTTACACACTCGCGGAAGCGATCAAAACATGCCCGGAAAATGGCTCGTAACACGCAATTGCAGGGATGCGTCGCCCCATGGCGGCCGATTCGCAATCCTAAGCCCAGGCAAATGTTGCACGCCGGCGCCGCGAGCGCCAGCGTTTCGGATCTATTCCATTCCATCTTTTCTCTTCCTTTTGGAAAACCCGGAATAACAAGCGGGTCATATCAGCCGACGTGATTTCCAGTCTCGGCGCGCTTCGCAGTCACGTCAACGCAATCACGCGCCCAGGCTAGGGAAGAATTCCTTCCCCAGCTAAGGAGAGAGTCCGATAAAACCAAGCCTCTGTTTTGTTTACAAAGATTCGCTTCTTGGCTCCACTTAGTGAATGTGATGTGTTTGTTCTTCGCCTTTTTCTTATTCCCGCCGGGATCTATTTCACATTGAAATACAAGGAGAGGCCAACTTGAACTTCCAGGACGCGCGCCTCAGACTGCTGGCCTACGTCCGGAATGAAATTCGTAATGGTGAGCTCACCGAGCGAAGGTTGGCCCGTCTGGTTGGCATTTCCCAGCCTCATGCTCATAATGTGCTGAAGGGCGTCCGAACTCTCTCACCTCAGGTTTTCGACTTAGTATTAAAATATTTCCATTTGTCCTTGCTCGATCTGGCTCCGACCGAGGAACTGGAAGCGCAGCTCGAGCGGCGCCGCCACCACCCGCGGGTAGCCGAGATCCCATTTCTTGCGGCGCCCATCGGACCGGGCCGCCCTTGGCCTGCCGAGGTGGACTGGCGGAAGACCTTCCCGGCGCCCCTATCCGCCGTCATCGTTCCGGCCGATCTGCGGATGGCCAACCTGTCACCGGATCCCGAGATGGCCAGCACGCTCGGCTCCTACGATCTGGCGCTGCTGGACGTCTCCGAACGCGCCCGCTCCCAGATCTCGCCGGAGGGACTCTACGTGATCGAACACGGCAACGAAGCGTTGGTACGGCAGATCCTAGACGAGCGGGCGCCGGGCGGCGCCATCAAGGCGCGTGTCGTATGGCTAGGCCGCGAAGAGGATCGCGGCGAACCTCAGCGCGGCCGTTTGTTGTACGATCCGATTTCCTCGTAGGCATCCAGAACCTGCTGCGCGGTGCGCTCCCAACTGAAGCGGCGCGCCTGGTCGAATCCGCGTTCCACCAGCCTCTCCCGCAGCGCACCGTCGAGCAGCACCTCCCGCATCCCGCGTGCGATATCGAAGACGTTCTCCGGATTTACGATCTCGGCCGCGTCGCCCACCACTTCGGGCAGCGAACTGACGTTGGAGCAAACTACGGGAGTGCCGCAGGCCATGGCTTCGAGCGGCGGCAGTCCGAAGCCTTCGTACAAGGACGGAAAGACGAAGGCCGCCGCGCCTTGGTAGAAAACCCGCAGCGTCTCGATGGGCACGAAGCCGAGAAACCGCACGCTGTCCTCGACGCGGCTTTGTATCACGGCGTGCCGCAGCGCGGGATAGCGGGAAATCTCGTCGCCGATGATCAGCAAGCGCAGGTCGCGATAAACGGGGTGGTCCTGGATCTCACCCCGCAATACGGCAAACGCTTCCACCAGACGGGGAATGTTCTTATGGGGATTCGTTCGCCCGACGTACAGCAGATACGGGTATTGGATCAGGTAGCGATCCAACACGCGCTGGATTTCGGAAGCGTAACTGGGTTCCTCTCCCCGGCCCCGCGCCAACACCGCGGGCTTATGGGCGTAGAACGTCGGGTCCGGCGCGTTGTAGACCACGCGCATGCGGCTGGCCGGGATCCCCAATACCGTCTCGACATCGCGGCAGGTAGCCATGGAAACGGCGATCACGCGATCGGCGCGAATGAGTCCGCGGCGCAGAAAGAAGCGGCGCGGCCGGCTTCCGTAACCCGCCTCATTGGCAAACAGCAGCGTGCTCATATCATGAATGGTCACCAGGTACGGTTTGGGCATGAACAAGGGCACGGCGTTGAGCGGGATATGAAAAAGATCCGCGTTCAGCTTGCGCAGGAAGAACCCATAGTGAATCTGCGCCAGTCCGCCCGGCGCCGCGCCGCGTTTGGGTTCGGGGAAAACGGCGGTCTCAAAGTTTCCCGGCAGCTCGGCGAGCTCGGGAACCTGAGGCCCCGTGGTGATCAGTTTGTACTGATTGCGGTCATCTACCCGCGCCAGCGAGCGAACCAGATTGCGGATGTAGGTACCGATACCGAAATCCGCGACTCGGCGGGCATCGAGTACGATCCGGAGCGCCATCGGGACAACCGCGACATCAAGCCGTGGTGCGCGCCAGCTTCCAGGAGTAGAGCGGGAAACGATCCGCCAACTCGGTCACCCGGCGCCGCACCGCGAGCAAAGTGTCTGTCGCTTGTGGCCCCTGCGATTGGACTCCCTGCAGAGCATCGGCGATCAACGCCGCCACCTGCCGCATTTCAGCCTCGCGGAAACCGCGCGTCGTGACCGCCGGACTCCCCAGCCGGATGCCGCTCGGGTTGAGCGGGGGATTGACGTCGAAGGGAATCGCGTTCTTATTGACGGTGATGTAAGCCTCGTCCAGCGCTGTTTCGGCCTCTTTGCCGCGCACGCCTTTGGCGAATACGTCCACAAGCATCAAATGCGTGTCGGTGCCGCCCGACACGACGCGATAACCCTGCTGTTGCAAGCCTTGGGCCAGCATCTGCGCGTTGGCGATCACTTGCCGTGAGTAATCCCTGAATTCGGGTTGCATAGCCTCCAGGAAACAGACCGCCTTGGCCGCCACCACGTGTACCAGCGGACCGCCCTGAATCCCCGGGAAAAGCGCTTTGTCGATCGCGGCGCCATACTGCGCCCGGGCCAAAATCATGCCCGAGCGCGGTCCGCGCAGCGTTTTGTGCGTGGTGGAAGTCACGATGTCGGCCCATTGGCACGGATTGGGATAAAGCCCGGCGGCCACCAGACCTGAAAAGTGCGCCATGTCGACGACGAGTATCGCGCCCACCGCATCGGCAATCTGGCGGAACTTCGCGAAATCGATGATGCGCGGATAGGCGCTTCCGCCCGCGATGATGAGCTTCGGCTTGTGCTCCTCGGCCAGCCGCGCCAGTTCCGCGTAATCGATGCGCTCATCGTCGCGCGAGACACCGTACGCCACCACGTGATACGTCTTGCCTGAAAAATTCAGCGGATGACCGTGGGTCAAATGCCCGCCGTGCGCCAAATTCATGCCCAGAATCACGTCGCCCGGCTGGATCACGGCCGCGTACGCGGCTTGATTGGCTTGCGAGCCCGAATGCGGCTGCACGTTGACGTACTCGGCCTCGAACAGCTTCTTGGCCCGCTCGCGCGCCAGGGTCTCGACTTGGTCAACGAATTCGCACCCGCCGTAATAACGCTTTCCCGGATATCCTTCCGCGTACTTATTGGTGAAGACTGAGCCGGTGGCTTCCAGTACGGCTTCGGAGGTGAAATTTTCACTCGCAATCAGTTCCAAACGGCTATGCTGGCGGTCGGCTTCGCGCTGGATCGCCTCATAGATTTCCGGATCGACAACCGAAAGCGGGCGCGACATGCGCTCGGTGTCATTCATAAGTTCTAGTGTAGTGTACCGGGCGGCGCTGGTTGTAGCCGATTTGGTATCCCAACCCGTTACGCCGGCAATATCACCCGGGCCGCGCCGCTGGAGTAAGCAAATTGATCGATAATCCGTTCTCCTTTCCGTTCCGATGGAATGTGCGTCGGAGGTTACGCCCATTCTCAGCTCTTCCAATTCGGTTTCGCCGGGCCTCACGCCGCGCGTTTTGTGTCTTGTCGAGCAGCCTTCCGAGATTCTGGGTGCGGTCCTGGCTTCCATGGTCATGGTAAACAGCCCGGCCGAAGCGCTGGATCTGGTTCGGGTCCAGGATTTCGACGTCGTGCTGGTGCGGCATCCGCTCGGCATCGCAGGGCAAGACGCCTTCGAGGAGGAAGCTACGCGGGACGCCGTTGCATATTCGGGTCTATTGCTCGAGGAGCTGCAACGCGCTCAGCCCGGTACCCCAGTGATATTGCATGCCCCGGCGGCGACTTCCACGGAGATCGTCCGGTTGCTTCGGCTGGGAGCATTCCACGTATACACACAGGGGGATCCCACCAGCCTGCTTTACCTGGCTGCGAATTCGAAATGGGCCGAGCAGGCGGCGCAACTGGCGGTCGAATCGGAATGCGAGTTCTGGCGCCAGTTCCTGATCGGCGATAGCCGTCCGATGCAGCAAGTCGCGCAACAGATTCGCCTGGTAGCGCCGCGCCGGTCCACGGTCCTGATCACCGGCGAAACCGGGACGGGCAAGGAGCTGGTGGCCCGTTCCATCCATGAGGCCAGCGGCCGCAACCGGTCGTCTTTGGTGGCCGTGAACTGTAGCGCGCTTCCGGAGGCCTTGCTCGAAGCCGAACTGTTCGGGCACGTGAAGGGCGCGTTCACCGGCGCGGTGGGCCAGCGCATCGGACGGTTTGAGGAGGCCGATCACGGCACGCTTTTCCTGGACGAAATCGGCGACATGCCCTTCGGTTTGCAAGCCAAGCTGTTGCGCGCCATCCAGGAGCGCGAGTTTCAGCGGCTGGGCAGTTCGGAAAACATTCGCGTGGACGTCCGAGTTCTGGCCGCGACGCACACGGATTTAGCCGAGCTGGTGAAGCAAGGCAAGTTCCGCGAGGATCTATATTACCGCCTGAACGTGGTGCCGATTGCGTTGCCGCCCTTGCGGGAGCGGCCCTCGGACGTGCCGCCGCTAGTCCAACACTTCATCGAAAAAATTTGCCGGGAGGAACATCTCCCCGTTAAGCAAATCTCGCAGGAGACGCTCGCCCGCCTCACCGGCCACGATTGGCCCGGCAATGTTCGCCAACTGGAGAATGCCGTGGAGAAGGCCATCGTTTTAAGCGGCGAGCGCCTGGTGCTTCTGCCCGGCGACTTTCCGCTTCCGCCGCGGCAGCGCCCGGTGGCCTATGCTCCTGGGGCGCGTGCTTTGATCGCCGTGCCGGACCAGGGGCTGGATTTCGAGCGCACGGTAGGTAGCATCGAGCTGAACATTCTGGAGCAGGCCCTCCGCAAAACGCGCGGCAACAAGAAACTAGCGGCGGAAATGCTCGGGCTGAAGCGTACCACGCTGGCGGCGAAGCTTAAGAGCTTGACTGCCGTGGGTGCTGGCGGATAGATGCGATTTGCGTGGCATGCACGATGAACCGCCTGGGCGCCGAACCTACGTAATAAAACGGATAGCAGGTCACCAGCGTCAAGGTCTCGCCGCCGGATGCCTTCAGCACGCTGACATCGCGTGGCGTTACGATGCGTGTCGAGTTCACCACGTAACGATACGTCCCGGCGGTTGTTTGTAATTCGATGGTGTCGTTCTTGCGGATATTGCGCAGAGCCCGGAAAAAGGTATCGCGGTGGCCGGCCAAGCCGATGTTGCCGATGTTGCCGGGAAGAGCTGTTCCCGGAATGTGGCCCACGGCGCGGCGTAGAGTGCCTTCGCCGGCGCCTTCCCGCACCATCACTGCCAGCTTCAATCGCGGAATTTCCAGCCGGCCAATCACCGCATTTAGCGCCGGAGGCGGCATCGGGGTCTCAGGAGATGGAACCCCGGCGTTGGGCATGGGCTTGGGCGTTTCGGCGCTCTCCATCTTTCCGTTCTCGCGCCCGCCGAACGCTAAGTGCGTCTCATCCCGAACGAATCCGCCAATGCTGGGCTTCAGCCCGCGCAAGGTTTGGTCGAACGCCCAGTCTTCATAGGCCTGATACAACACCGCGCTGGTATTGACCCAGACATAGCAATCCAGCGCCACGAGTCCCAACAGCAGAAAAATCCATTCGAGCGCCCGCAAACCCGTACGCCGGGGCCGGGGACGTTCCAGCCGCTTCAATCGGCCGTCACTATCCCAGCTCACGCGCGCCTTCATCTGGACTCCGTTGCACTGGATCCGGATGTTCTGGCATCGCCGGAATTCTCGCGAAACACGTAGCTGGTGCGCGTCCGCACCTCGAGCTTAGGATGCTCGGGTGAGGAGGCTACCACTTTGATATGCCGCACCATCTTGCCTTCGGCCGACGGCACATAGCCGATGGTGTAGCGGCTGCGAATGTCCTTGGCGATCTGGCGGCACACCGGCACGATATCGGCGAGCGTGGTGGGATGATAGAACACGCCGCCGCTCACGTGCGCCAAGTCCTTAAGCACGCCTTCGTTCTTCTCCGGATCATCTTCGTCGTAGATGCCGACGGTGTAGATGGTGGCGAGCGACGCCAAGACGTCGTGTTTGACCTCGCGGAGTGTATGGGTGCTGTGATTATCGCCGCCGTCGCTGATCACGACTAAGGTCTTCTTGGCCTGCCGTCCGAAATCGAGCTGATGCAGCGCCATTTCGATGGCGTCATACAACGCCGTGCGCCCTTCTGGATCGCCCTGCCAAAGCGCATCCCGCAACTCGCGGATGTTGTCGGAGAAGAGCTTGATGTCGGGCAATCCACGGCGCGCCCTCTCGTTGAAGTTGATCACGAACATCTCATCCATGGGATTGCTCCCCTGAATAAAAACCATCGCGGCGGTAAGCATTTGGGCGCGCTTGGGGCGCATGCTGCCGCTCTCGTCCACCACCAAGCCCGCGGTCACGGGGATGTCGGCGTTGGAGAACTGGCTGATCGTTTCCTGCTTGCCGTTCTCAAATATTTTGAAGTTATCTTTCGTTAAACCGGAGACAAACCCTCCCTGCGGATCCTTGACGCTGACGTCTAAAAGCACTAGCCGCGAAGTGGTCTGGATCGTAAATTCCTTCTGTCCGGAGCCGCTGGCGCTGAGGTTGGCGGCCGTCGTTTGGCTGCTTCCCCCAGGGCTCGCTACCGTCCAGAGCAGAACGATCGTACCCAGACCCACTGCGCGGCTAGCGATCATAGAAACTCTCCGCTGTTATATTACGACATGCGGAAAGCGCGAACCAGCGCGAACAGGCCGAGGGAAAGCACACCCGCCAATCCGATCAGAGGATAGGGGCTGGCGGTCTTGGGCAGTTCCTGCGGGGCCGGTGCGGGTTCCGGCGCCGGAGCGGCTTCCTGCGGAGGAGGCGGCGGGGTGTTCTGGGCCTCTTCCTGCGGTGGCGGCTGCGTCTGCGTTACGGGAGCCTCAGGCAACTGGGCGGCTTGTGTCGCTTCCGTAGTGGGCACCGGCTGATGCGAAACAGCAGCGATCTGGACCGCGGCCGACTTTGGATAGGCGAACTCCTGGCCAAAATTGTCGCCCGGATAGAACCACGCTCTCAGGGCCTTCGGCTGTCCGGGAGGCGTTTCCCAGAACGTGAACACGGTTTTGCCGGTCGGCTGGAGCCGGTAATTGGGGATCGCCAATATGGTGGTCTCCAGATGACTCTGGTCGGCATTGAAAATCTGAACGATGTGACGATCCGAGGGCGAATCGAGCAACTTGATCACGTACGTTCCGGCAGGCAGTACCTTATTCGGAACCTGGATCGGTTCGTCCACGGTAATCCTGGTCAGCTTGTTCCATTCGTCCGCGCGGGCGCCCGGTGCGAGCGCAATTCCGAGCAATCCGACGGATGCCATTGCAACAACTAAACGGTTCATATCTACTCCTTCTTTGGTTAATTGCCGCTTCGCGATCGCATCACGCAACCGCACGGTTTAATTTGGTTTCGGTGCATATCCGCAACCTACGCCTGCTTATCGCAGCTTTGGTGCCAAAAGCCGAAGTAGTTGCAATTCAGGCTCTTTCATAAACCATAGGGGCATCAACTGGAAAGAATTACAGAGCCCGAGTCGAAGGTTGGACGCACGTGACGTATCCGGAAGCCTTCTCGCCGCGGCTATCGCTGGAGAGGGTCCTCCACCCAGGGCGGCGTGGCGCCCATCAGGCGGCCGAGTTCGGGTTCCAGGTCGGTCATCTTTTCCTTTATTTCCCAGGCGATTCTGCGATAACTGGGGTGGCCCTTTACCCCGGATCGCAAGCGCGCGATGTATTCGGCCTCGGCGAAATCCATCTTAAATAAGAATCGCGATCGCGTGGCGAAAGGCAGAAGATAGTGGGCCCCCGGCTCCGGGAGGGTCGAGGCAACGTTAGCCGCACGTGACAAAAGCTGACCGTATTGCTCACTCAATCCCGCCTCCGTGATGAGGGGAGGCGTCTCGAACACGTACTTGGCCGAATAATTCTGCCGGAACTGCTGGCACCGCCGATGCCGGTGCAGGTCACGGTAAGCTCCAATGTCCATCAGGATGTCGAAAACATACGGCTCGCTTCGAAAATCCCGCAGTAGATCGTCCCGCTTGCTTCTGGATTGCAGCGCGACGTCGATCACTTCATTCCGGCGCGCCGCGCTCCACGCCGAGACCATGTCGTACAGCGCGCGATACGGCAGATTCGTTACCGGATAGAGCAGCGTCGCCACGATGTCAGCCACGGTGTCGCTCGGTTTGATCAGGTCAACGTGATCGCTGAAAGCTCCGCTATACGCATAAGTCAGGTTTTGTTTCGCCCACGCCCGCACATCTTCGCGGCTACGCCGGACGTGTTCATCGGCGTCCAGGTGCCGCGCGAGCGTGGGCGCGACGGCCTCGGTGGATGCATCGGCGTCCCAGCTCAGGCACGGCGAGGCAGCGCATGCATCCGCGATTTCCTGCGCGAGTTCGCGGAGCTCCTGATACTCGGAAGCCTTCAACCGCCGCACTTGCCGCTCCAGCGTACGGATGCTGGTCACTTGGCCCACACCCGTCGGGATGCCCATAAAGAGCAGGTATCGCGCGACGTCGAACGCCCGCGCCTTTACGTTGCGCTCGTAGGCGGCGGCCGTCATCGTCTCCGGGCGCGGCAGCTTAGCGATGAGATGATCGAAGATCTTCGCGTGAATTTCGTTGTAGCCGGCCAACAGTTCGGATGCAGCCGCGTGATAGGCCGCCGCTTGTGAAGCGTCAAACTCCGGCGGCGTGACGAATCCGGATTTGGAGAAATCCTGATAGCGCGACGACCGCGCCTGCCCGTCCCAGAGCTGCTCATCCTCGATCTCCGTCGCGGCGAGCTCGGAGATCCCTTCGAAACACACCACCACGTGCCCCAGATCGGCGATGGAAGCATGGCCGTACTGAAAGTAGAAGCTCTCGAGAAACTTGCCCGAATCGTGCGTGCGCACCCATTCGAGCGAATCGCGAATCGAATCGGGCGACCGGCTATAGCGCGCCAGCGCGAAGGCGCATTTTTCCGGCGGCAGCGGCGCCAGCGTCAATACGCGGCGCTGCTTTGGTGACGCCATCAGCCTTTGAACTCGCCCGCCAGGCGGCTGGCCAGCGGGCGCGTCTGGCCCGCGTATTTGCTGCCGGCTTTCTTCCGATAGGGCATCGACGAAGGCGTGGAGAGCTGCTCGAACGTAAATGAGCAAATCCGCATGCCCGGATACAACGCCACTGGCATGCGGCCCAGGTTGCTCAACTCGAGCGTGGCTTTGCCCGCCCAACCGGGGTCGAACAACCCTGCGGTCCCGTGCACGATGATGCCGATGCGCCCAAGACTCGACCGGCCTTCCAGACGTCCCAGCACGTCATCGGCGAGTTCCAGCGTCTCCTCGGTAATGGCCAGCACGAACTCGCGCGGCTGCAAAATGAACGGCTCGCCCGGCGGCACCATGACGCTTTGCATCAAGCCTTCAATGCCTTTGTTCTCGCGCAGGTCGATGTAAGCATTGCGGCTGTGCTCGAAAACATTAAACTCGTTGCCGAGCTTGAAATCCACCGAGCAGCTTCCGAACTGTTCCGGCGGCAACTCGGGCGAGATTTTGATTTTCCCCTGCGCGATATAGCGCTGGATGTCCACGTCGGACAAAACCATAGAGATTCAAAATAACACACGCGCTTACGAGATCACGCCTTTGCGTACCGCGTACAGGATCAGCTCCGCGAAACTGTGCAGGTTCAGTTTTTCCTGCAGGTTCCGCCGGTGCGTCTCCACGGTGTACAGGCTGAGATTCAGGCGCTGGGCGATCTCTTTGTTGGATTTCAATTCCGCGAGTAACTGCAGGATCTCGCGCTCGCGCGGCGTCAGCAGGTCGTAGCTGTCTTCGGCGCCGCGGCTTTGAATTTCGCGAACATAGTCATCCATCAGCATGCGGCTGATTTCGGGGCTGAAGTACGTCCGGCCGGAATGCACGGATTGGATGGCCGCAATCAAGTCCGCTTCGGCGGAGTCCTTAAGCAGATAACCTTTGGCGCCGGCCTTGAGCGCCCGCAGCACGTAGCTTTCATCCGAGTGCATGCTCAGAATTACGATCGCGGTTTGCGGCAGTTCGGAATGGATGCGCTGCGCGGCCTCAATGCCGCTGAGATTGGGCATCGCGATATCGAGCACCGCGACGTCGGGCTGCACCTCCTCCGCGCTTCGTACGGCATCTTTGCCATCCGAGGCTTCCGCCACAACCTGGAATTCCGGACGGCTTTCGAGCAGCAGGCGCAGGCCGCGCCGCATCACCGTATGATCGTCAGCCAACAGGATGCGAATCGGTTTCACGCGCTGCGCTCTCGCCGCTTAGAACGGCCGGCATCTCGAGAATTTTTGCAGTGGGCGGCGGCAACTCGATGGCGAGCGTGGTGCCGCTCCCGGGCCTCGAGTGGACTTCGAGCCTTCCGCCCAGCCGCGTCACCCGCTCCTCGATGCCCAGCAGGCCCAGGCCCTTGGTGTGAACCACGTCAAACCCCTGTCCATCGTCGGAGATGCTGAGCCGCAGCCGGCCCTGCGCCTGTTCCACGCGAATCCGGACGCTGGTGGCCTTGGAATGGCGCGAGCAATTATGCAAAGCCTCTTGCACCACGCGATAGATGCAGGTTTTATATTCATCGGGCAGCTCGTCGGAATCGAGCTCGGCCGCCACCGTCACATCCATCGAGGTGCTCTTGGAAGTCTCGCGCGCCTGCCACTTCAGCGCCGGAATCAGGCCCAGGTCGTCCAGCATGGAGGGGCGCAGCAGCAGCGCCATATTGCGAACCAGCCGCACCGTGCCTTCCACCAGTCCCTTGATGGTGTCGACGTGCCGCCGCGACTGTTCCTCGGACTTGCCCGCCAATCCCACCGCGAGATTGCGCAGCTCCACCAGCACCGCCGAGAGCGACTGCCCCACTTCATCGTGCAATTCGCGCGAAAGCGCGCGCCGCTCTTCTTCCTGCGCCTGCACCAGCCGCGCCGATAGATCCTTCAGTTGGCTGCGCGCTTCGAGCACCTGCACGTACTGCGAGCGCGCCTGGCCCTCCAGGCTCAGGATGCGGCGCATAACGAACAGCGCCAAGCCCAGGCCCACTCCGAGCGCCGCGAGCAAGGTCAGCAAAAGCCGCGTCTGGAAGCGCACCAGAAGCGCCACGATTTGCTCGTTGCCGGCATTCAACTGCTGCTCGTTCAGGTTGCCGATCTCGGTGGCTAATTCGAGCATGTTTTGCCGCCTGGGGAACACCTCGTCGCGCAGGAACGCATATCCCGAGAGGCGCCGTTCGGCCGAGTCCCAATGGAAGATGGGGGCCAAAATCCCCCAATAGGCGTCCAATTCGTGGCGCAATGCCGTGTAATGTTCCATGTCCCCCGGACTCACCTGCAGCCGGTAGGCATCGAGCGCCGCCTCCATGTGCCGCTGCACCTGCTGCAAGTTGGCGCGGTAGGTGTCCGCGCGCTGCGGCTCCGGTTCGAGCAGGTAATCGCGAACGTATGTCCCCGAGACGTAAACGTCCGAACGGATATCGTTGAGCGCGTGGTTTTCGGCGAGATAGCGATGGCGGATCTGCTCATCGCCGCGGCGGAACTGCCCCAGCACGCGTAGCGCGTCCAACCCGGCCAGCGCCATGATCGACAGCAGACCGCCGAACCCGATCGCCAGTGCGATGCGCGAGCGGGAAAACACGGGAACCGAACGAGAGTGTTCCGAACCCATCTGAATCAACGTTGATCGCCCTGCGTGTTGGTGGACGTGGAGGGATTCGAACCCTCGGCCTCTGCGTTGCGAACGCAGCGCTCTCCCAGCTGAGCTACACGCCCAATTCGTTTGACAACCCCATTTTACTCCAACCCGGGCGCTCGAACGCCGCCTACTTGCACTTACACCAGGGAGAGCGCTTCGCCTCCCAGATTTGCGCTGTTCGATACAGGTCGTTGAGGAAAAGGCATAACCGGTTCGTCTTGAACTCGGAGAAGCGAAAGCTGAACGACTGCTGGGGCTTATTGCCGCAAAAGACGACCACCCGATGGCGCGCTTCAGTGTCCAGCCCGTCCAACTTCATGCTGTCCTTCAGCGGCCAAGCCACCCGCTGCCCGTCGTCGACCTTCAGAGAGAACTTCTCAGCCTCGCAATACAGGCCGGGAGCACTTGCATTCTTCGGATCAAAGCGCGCCGGCGCTACACAGACCGACCCGGTATCAAGCGGCGCTGAAGAACACGGAAGCAGGACCGCGAACACGCACAGTATTCCGCCAGTGCGCATTGTGCGTCCCATCATCTCACCTTTGAACCCAGCGCACCTGGCGCCCCAATCCCTAATCCCCGATCTCCAGTTGGTAAACTGAAGTTTCTCCCGCGCAAATGCTCAAACGCATCACCGTGCATGGCGCCCGCCAGCACAATCTCAAAAATATCGACGTGGAGATCCCCCGCAACACGTTCACGGTGATCACGGGCTTGAGCGGCTCCGGAAAATCCTCCCTCGCTTTCGACACCATCTACGCGGAAGGCCAGCGCCGCTACGTCGAAACACTGTCGCCCTACGCGCGCCAGTTCCTGGACCAGATGGAGCGCCCCGAGGTCGACTCCATCGACGGCCTGAGCCCCGCCATCTCCATCGAGCAAAAAACTACCAACCGCAGCCCGCGCTCCACCGTCGGCACCATCACCGAAATTTACGACTACCTGCGCGTGCTCTATTCCTCCATCGGCATTCCGCATTGTCCCAACTGCGGCATCGAAATTTCGCGCCAGTCCACCGAGCAGATCCTCCAGCAGATTCTCGCGCTTCCCGAAGGCGAGCGCGTCATGATCCTCGCGCCCATCGTGCGCGGGCGCAAGGGCGAATACAAAAAAGACCTCGAAAAGCTGTTCCGCCAGGGTTTTCTGCGCGCCCGCGTGGATGGCGTGCTGCGCTCGCTCGAAGAAGAAATCCCGCTCGATAGGCGCAAAAATCACACGATCGAAATCGTCGTCGACCGCCTGCCGCTGAAGCCCGGCTCGGAAAAGCGCCTGGAAGCTTCCATCGAAACCGCGGCCAAGCTCGCGAATGGCCTGGTCACTGTTTCCGTCGTCAACGGCGAAGAGAAGCTTTACTCGCAGAAACTCGCCTGTCCCAATTGCGGGACCAGCATCCCGCAGCTCGAGCCGCGCTCGTTCTCTTTCAACAGCCCGTTCGGCGCCTGCGAAAGCTGCCACGGCCTGGGCAGCACCTGGAGCTTCGATGCGGCGAAGGTCCTGGTCGATTCGTCCAAACCGCTGCTCGACGGCGGCCTCGGTCCGGGCGCGACTTCGTCGTACATGCAACAGCAGCTCGCCGATGCCGCCGACGAATTGCGCGTTAAGATCGCCAAGCCATTTGACGCTCTGCCGAAGAAGTCGCAAGCCGAGCTCATGCAGAGGATTATCGAGATCCTGAACGAGACTTACGAAGAAGCCGGGCCCGGTTATCGCGAATGGCTGATGGACTACATGTCGCCATCGCTTTGCCCCGCTTGCCAAGGCCGCCGCTTGCGCCCCGCGGGCCTCGCCGTTCGCGTGAAAGGCGTGGGCATCGCTGAGCTAACCGAAATGTCCATCGACCGTGCGCTCGCCGCGGTCCAATCCTGGAAGCTGACCGAACGTGAGCAGCACATCGCCGCGCGCGTCATCGAAGAAATTCGCAATCGCCTGGAATTTCTCACCGCCGTGGGATTGAATTACCTGAGTCTCGCGCGCTCGGCCGCCACGCTGTCCGGTGGCGAAGCGCAGCGCATTCGCCTGGCGACGCAGATCGGCTCCAAGCTCCGCGGGGTGCTTTACGTACTCGACGAGCCGTCCATCGGCCTGCATCCACGCGATAACGACCGCTTGCTCAACACACTCTCGCGCCTGCGCGATCTCGGCAACACGGTCCTCGTTGTGGAGCACGATGCCGAAACCATCGAGCGCGCCGATTACGTCATCGATCTCGGCCCCGGCGCCGGGCGGCTCGGCGGCCAATTAGTCGCCGCGGGAACACCGCGCGACATCGAACGGAATCCCGCCTCCCTCACCGGCCAGTATCTATCCGGCGCAGTGCGCATCGAGCCTCCCGCCGGACGACGCCGCGGCAACGGCAATCAGCTCATCGTGCACGGCGCGCGCGAGCACAACCTCAAGAACGTCACCGTGGCGTTTCCGCTCGGCTGTTTCATCGGGATCACCGGCGTTTCGGGCAGCGGGAAATCCACGCTCGTCAACGACATTCTCTACCGCGCGCTGGCCAAGGAGATCTACGGATCCCACGAGGCCCCCGGCGAGCACGATTCGATCGTTGGCCTGGAGCACATCGATAAAGTCATCGAGATCGATCAATCGCCGATCGGCCGCACCCCGCGCTCCAACCCCGCCACCTACACCGGGGTCTTTACACCCATTCGCGAACTCTACGCCATGCTCCCGGAATCGCGCGAGCGCGGCTACAAAGCCGGGCGCTTCAGCTTCAACGTGAAGGGCGGGCGTTGCGAAGCCTGCCAGGGCGACGGCTTGAAGCGTATCGAAATGAATTTTCTCCCCGACGTCTACGTCACCTGCGACGTCTGCCACGGCCGCCGCTACAACAGCGAAACGCTGCAAGTGAAATACAAGGGACTCTCCATCGCGGACCTGCTCGAATGCACGGTGGAAGACGCTGTGCCCGTTCTTGAAAACATCCCGCAGATCAATCAAAAGCTGCGCACGCTGCATGACGTCGGCCTGGGCTACATTCACCTGGGCCAATCTTCGACCACGCTCTCGGGCGGTGAGGCGCAGCGCATCAAGCTCGCGCGTGAACTAAGCAAGCGCCAGACCGGCCGCACGGTTTACATTCTGGATGAGCCCACCACCGGTCTGCACTTTGAAGACGTCAAACGGCTGCTGGACGTCCTCCAGCGCCTGGTCGATCTGGGCAATACTGTCATTGTGATCGAACATCAGCTCGATGTGATCAAATCGGCCGACTGGGTCATCGATATGGGACCGGAAGGCGGCGAACGCGGCGGCAACATTGTAGCGTCCGGAACGCCCGAGCAAATTCTTCGATTCAAGAAGAGCCACACCGCTCGCGCGCTCGAAAAAGCGCTGCACTCCGGCCGGGTTGCATAAAGGTCTGTAGTGAGTAAGTACAGCCACGAGCCACTGAGCTTCGAAGGTCTCAAGACCATTCCCATCCAAGCTCGCGGCGGAAAAGTTAACA
>JASHQT010000238.1 GCA_030039005.1 Bryobacteraceae bacterium | reverse complement strand
GTCGCGGCGCCATAGACTTGGCTGAGCGGCACCTTGAGCACCGCGGCGACGAACGTGAGGCCGGGCTTGTCCAAGTAGCCGAAGGCCTGTTGTAACGTGTGCAACGCTTCAATCAGCGCACTCGGCCGGTTGCCCAGCTTCTTCATGGTGGCAGCGACAATCTTCCAGCGCTTGTCGTCCGATGGCGGCTGAATCTTTTCTAGGTAGGCCGGCATGGTACTACTCCCAAATGCACGACACCTGCCGTCGCGCAAGTCTTTGAGACACCGATAATCTTGTCGTCCACCCGCTCCAAATTGTGAGCCGCCCGGCCCCGAGCGAAGCTGGCACCTGCGCGAAATCCCCCAGTACGCCAAGAACCGCCTAATGCTGACAAGCCTTTATGCAGGCCGGTCGCGTGCACTCGGCGTAGTCAGGTATGAAACGCGCCCAAATCACGCTTGACGGAAACGAAGCGGCAGCTTATGTCGCTCATCATGTAAACGAAGTGATCGCCATTTATCCCATTACCCCGTCCTCGCCCATGGGCGAGTGGGCGGACCAGTGGTCGTCGGCGGGTCAGCCCAACATCTGGGGCTCGATTCCCTCCGTCATCGAGATGCAAAGCGAGGGCGGCGCGGCGGGCGCGGTCCACGGAGCACTGCAAGCCGGAACGCTCACCACCACCTTCACCTCTTCGCAGGGATTGTTGCTAATGATCCCCAACATGTACAAGATCGCCGGCGAACTGACGCCCACCGTGTTTCATATCGCGGCGCGCGCCATCGCCGGCCAGGGCCTTTCGATTTTCGGCGACCACCAGGACGTGATGGCGGTGCGCTCCACTGGCTTTGCGCTGCTCGCCTCGCACTCGGTGCAGGCCGTGATGGACATGGCATTGATCGCGCAAGCCGCGGCGCTCGAATCGCGTATTCCGTTCGGGCACTTCTTCGATGGATTCCGCACCTCGCACGAAATCGCGAAAATCGAGCAGCTCACCGTGGACGACATGTGCGCCATGATTGACGATGACCTGGTGCGGGCGCACCGCGCGCGCTCGCTCAATCCCGACCGTCCCGTGCTCCGGGGCTCCGCGCAAAATCCGGATCTCTATTTTCAGGCACGCGAGACGGTGAACCGGTTTTACGACGCCTGCCCGGGGATCGTGCAAAATGCCATGAACCGGTTCGCGGCGCTCACCGGGCGCCAATACCGGCTGTTCGATTATTTCGGCGCTCCCGATGCCGAGCGCGTGATCGTGCTGATGGGCTCGAGCGCGCTAGCAGCCGAAGAATGCGTCGAAACGCTCCTGGCGCATGGCGATAAGGTGGGTCTAATCAATGTTCACCTGTTCCGGCCCTTTTCGTCGCGGGCTTTTGTCGATGCGCTGCCCGCAACCGCAAAATCGATCGCCGTGCTCGATCGCACCAAGGAACCCGGCTCCGCGGGCGAGCCCCTTTATTTGGACGTGGTGACGGCGCTGGCCGAATCGAGCTCATTCGAACTGGTGCCGCGCGTGATCGGCGGGCGCTACGGCCTGGCGAGCAAGGAGTTCACTCCGGCCATGGTGGCGGCTGTGTTCGCCGCGCTCGAAAAACAGCATCCACGCAACCATTTCGTGGTCGGCATTGAGGACGACGTGACGCACCGCAGCCTGCCCGTAGATGCCGAGATCTGCACCGAGGATCCCGAGACTGTGCGGGCGGTGTTCTACGGCCTGGGCGCCGACGGAACCGTGGGCGCGAACAAGAATTCCATCAAGATCATCGGCGAAGATACCGACAACTACGCGCAAGGCTATTTCGTCTACGATTCTAAGAAGTCCGGCGCCATGACCATCTCGCACCTGCGCTTCGGCCGCAAACCGATCCGGGCGAGCTACCTAATCCAGCAAGCGAGCTTCGTCGCCTGCCATCAATCTTCGTTCCTGGACCGGGTGGACGTGCTGCACTTAGCCGAGCCGGGCGCGGTTTTCCTGCTCAACAGCCCATTTGGTCCGGCGGAGGTGTGGGAGCATCTGCCGCGTAACGTGCAAGAACAGATGATCGCGAAGAACCTGCGATTCTACGTCATCGATGGCTATCGAGTGGCCAAGGAGAACGGCATGGGCGGGCGGATTAACACGGTGATGCAAACCTGTTTCTTCGCCTTGAGCGGCGCGTTGCCGCGCGAAGAAGCGATCGCGGCGATCAAGCATGCCATCGAGAAAACCTACGGGAAGCGCGGCGAGGCCATCGTACAGAAGAATTTCGCCGCCGTGGACCAGGCGCTGGCGCACCTGCATGAGGTACAAATTCCAAAGGTAGGGCGGGCACTCCTGCCTACCGAGATGGCACACACGAGTGTGTGCCCCACGTCTAGCGCCCCCGAATTCGTTCGCAACGTCATCGCTCCCATGATGGCCGGTCTCGGCGACACATTGCCCGTCAGCGCGCTGCCCATCGATGGGACGTATCCCACCGGCACGGCGCAATGGGAAAAACGGAACCTCGCGCAGGAGATTCCCGTTTGGGAGCCGGAGATCTGCATCCAGTGCGGCAAATGCGTGATGGTTTGCCCGCACGCGGTAATTCGCGCGAAGGTGGTCGAACCCGAACGGTTGGCCGAAGCGCCCGCTGCACTGAAATCCACTTCGGCACACTGGAAGGGCCGTGAGCAGATGCGCTACCTGCTGCAAGTCTCGCCCGAGGATTGCACCGGCTGCGGCCTCTGCATTCAGGTTTGCCCGGCAAAAAGCAAGAGCGAGGTCAAAAAGAAAGCCATCAATCTGGCGGCGCAAGCCCCGCTGCGGGAGCAGGAAAGCACCAATTGGAATTTCTTCCTCGGTCTTCCGGAATTTGACCGGCAGGCGCTCGTGCTCCACAACGTGAAAGATATTCAGCTATTGCAGCCTTTGTTCGAGTTCCCCGGCGCCTGCGCCGGATGCGGCGAAACGCCTTACATCAAGCTGCTCACGCAGCTTTTCGGCGACCGCGCCGTGATCGCAAACGCCACGGGCTGCTCGTCCATCTATGGCGGCAACCTGCCGACGACACCTTACACGGTGAACCGCGACGGACGCGGCCCGGCATGGTCCAATTCGTTGTTTGAAGACAATGCCGAATTCGGCTTAGGGATGCGCGTTTCCATCGATAAACAGTCCGAGTACGCGCGCGAGCTGGTACGGCGCTTCTCCGCGTGCATCGGCGAAGAATTGGCCGCGGCACTGCTCGAAGCCGATCAATCCACCGAAGCAGGTATCGATGCGCAGCGCCGCCGCGTAGCCGCGATGCTGCTGAAACTTGGCTCGGAGCCCGATCCCGAACTGCGCGACTTGAAGGCGCTCGCGGGCGCCCTGGTCCAAAAGAGCGTGTGGATGGTGGGCGGGGACGGCTGGGCTTACGATATCGGCTACGGCGGCCTGGATCACGTCTTCGCCTCCGGACGCAACGTAAACATCCTGGTACTCGACACCGAGGTCTATTCGAACACCGGTGGCCAGATGTCCAAATCCACGCCGCGCGCCGCCGTCGCCAAGTTCGCGGCCGCGGGCAAGCACGCCGCGAAGAAAGACCTGGCCATGATGGCCATGACCTACGGCACGGTGTACGTCGCACATGTCGCCCTCGGCGCCAACGACACGCACGCGCTGAAGGCATTCCTCGAGGCCGAAGCCTATCCGGGGCCGTCGCTGATCATCGCCTACAGCCATTGCATCGCGCACGGCTACGACCTGGTGCACGGCCTGGAGCAGCAAAAAGCGGCCGTGCAGTCGGCCTACTGGCCGCTGTTCCGCTACAATCCGGCGCTCACGGCGGAAGGGCGCAATCCATTTCAACTCGATTCGCGGCCGGCCTCGCTGCCGCTCGAGAAATACGTCTACAACGAAGGCCGCTACACGATGCTGGCGCAGAGCGATCCGGAAGCGGCCGCACTACTGCTGGCCGACGCCGAGAAAGACATGGCCACGCGCTGGAAGCTGTACGAGCACTGGGCTGCCATGCCGGGTGCGGCCGGAAAACCAGCGCCGGAAGGAGCGCGCTTATGATCGACCTCTCTACTTTCTATCTGGGACGCAAGCTGCGGAGTCCGCTGGTGGCGTCCTCGTCGCCGCTCTGCAAGGACTTGGGCAATCTCCAGCGGATGGAGGAGGCGGGCGCGGGCGCGGTAGTGCTGCATTCACTATTTGAAGAACAGATTTCGCTCGAGACGCACTCCCTCGACCATTTCTTGAACGCAAACGCCGAGAGCCATCCAGAATTCACCAGCTACTTTCCCGAGATGGGCCCCTACGACATCGGGCCGCGCGCCTACCTGTTGCACATCCAAGCCGCCAAGAAAGCCCTGAAGATTCCCGTGATCGCGAGCCTGAACGGCGTTTCACTGAACGGCTGGGTGCGCTTCGCCCGCGAAATGGAAAACGCCGGCGCCGATGCCATCGAGCTGAATGTGTACTTCCTGCCGGCGAGTTTCGAGACCAGCAGCGCTCAAATCGAGAACGATTATTGCGAGCTGGTGCAGGCCGTCAAAGCCAACGTCCGCATCCCCGTGGCGGTGAAGCTGGGGCCGTTTTTCACTTCTCTCCCACACCTGGCCTATCACCTGGAGTGCGCGGGCGCGGGCGCGCTGGTTTTGTTCAATCGTTTTTATCAGCCGGATTTCGATTTGGAGACGCTGGAAGCCACGCCCAATTTGAAGCTCAGTACATCGGACGAGCTGAGGCTGCGCTTGCATGCCGTGGCGTTGCTCTCCTCGCGCCTGAATCTCGATTTCGCGATCACCGGCGGTGTCCACACCGCAGACGACGCGATCAAAGGCGTTCTGGCCGGAGCGAGCGTGGTGATGACTACTTCCGCGCTGCTTGAACGTGGCATTGAGCACTTGCGCCAAATCGAGACCGGGATGACCGAATGGATGGAGCGGCACGAGTACGAATCGGTGGCACAGATGCGCGGCGCAATGAACGCCGGCAACGTGCCCGACCCGGGAGTTTTCCAGCGGGCCAATTATTTGAAGGTGCTCAGCTCCTACATTGGACGCACGGCGTAACTAAGCACCCAGTTTGCGCCAGGCCCGGCGCTCGCCGTCTTCATTCGACGCAATCAGAGTGTCCCCTTCCGCCGGGCCTTCCGATCCCGCCGCGTAATTAGGAAATTTCGGCGCCGGCATTTGCGCCCAGGCTTCCTCGATCGGCGTGATGATGCGCCACTCAGCCTCCACCTCATCGCGGCGCGTGAACAGCGTCGCATCGCCGCGCATCGAATCGAGCAGCAGCGTCTCATAAGCGGGCGGCCCCTTGGTGCCGAAGACCGTCTCGTACGCGAAGTCCGCCTCCACGGTGAGCGCGCGCATCTGCGTACCCGGGCGCTTGGCGTCGAATGCGATGCCGATGCCGTCATTGGGCTGAATGCGCAGTGTGATGACGTTCGGACCCAACTGGTCATAAGGAGTCGACGAAAACAGCGCCTGCGGCGTACGCTTGAAATGTACGCGAACCTCCGAGGCCTGTTTGGGAAGGTGCTTGCCCGTGCGGATGAAAAACGGCACGCCGGCCCAGCGCCAGTTGTTGACGTAGAGCTCAACGGCGGCGTAGGTTTCGGTGCGCGAGTCCGGTTTGACGTCCGGCTCCTGGCGATATCCCAGGACGGGCTTGCCGGCGAGTTGTCCCGGACCATACTGCCCGCGCACCGTGCGTTTGGCGACCTCTTCCGGCGTCATCGGCCGGATCGATTTCAGCACCTGCACTTTCGCTTCGCGGACGGCGTCGGCTTCAAACGCGATGGGCGGCTCCATGGCGGTGACGGCGAGCAACTGGAGCATGTGGTTGGCCACCATATCGCGCAGCGCGCCGGTTTCCTCGTAAAATGCGCCGCGTCCTTCCATGCCGACGGTTTCGGCGGCGGTGATTTCCACGTAATCGATATAATTCCGATTCCAGACCGGCTCGAACAGCGAGTTACCAAAGCGAAAAACTAAAATATTCTGAACGGTTTCCTTGCCCAGGTAATGATCGATGCGGAAAACGTCCTTCTCTTCGAACGCCTTTTCCACAATCGCATTCAATTCCTGGGCCGATTTCAGATCGTGGCCGAAAGGCTTTTCGAGAACGATGCGGGCCCAGCCGCGCTCGTTGCGATTCAGCCCCGCCCCCGCGAGGCCTTCGACGATCGGGCCGGCGACGGATGCCGGCGTCGAGACATAGAACAGATGATTGGGCGTTTTCGCTGACTTCTCGGCTTCCCCCAGCCGCTCGCGCAGGCGCAGGTAAAAGTCGCTCTTGGTGGCATCGCCCGAGAAGTAATGCAGCCGCCGCGCAAATTCGTTCCACTGGGATTCATTGAAATCCCGCGCGTCACCCGATTTCGACGCGGCTTCGCGCAGCTTGGCCCGGAACTGCTCGGAAGTCATTTCCGTCCGGCCGACGCCCAGCACCTCGAACTGCGGATTCATGCAGCCCACGCACGCCAGGTTGTAGAGCCCGGGGATCAATTTGCGGCGCGTCAAGTCTCCGGAGGCGCCGAAAATCACCAGCAGGCACGAGTCGCCGGTGGGCAACGGTTCGAGTGAAAACTGATCGAGCGGGTTGATCTCAATGACTGCGGACAAATTTCCTCCTGACAACAGTGTAGATGCCAGGGGCGGGTTCAAGGCTTCGGTCTATTTTCCTCTATGCTCGCGCCAGCGTATCAGGCCGGGCCCAGCACTCGCGCGATGGCGCCTACGATCTGATCCCAACGGCTACGCTCCTCGGCCAAGTGCTTCCGGCCGGCCGGCGTGATGCGGTAATACTTGGCCTTGCGATTGTTCTCCGACGTTCCCCAGAACGACGCGATGAGACCGCGCTCCTCCAGTTTGTGCAGCGCGGGATAGAGCGAGCCGTGCTCTACCTGAAGGACATCTTCTGAAGTGTGTTCGATGGCGTGCGCAATGGTGTGGCCATGCGCGGGCGCCAGCAGCAGAGTGCGCAAAATCAGCATGGCGAGCGTACCCTGGAGCATGTCGCCGCGGTCGTCCGCGGGCTTGGAGCGAGGCATGACTCCCAGTGTACCAGAAGACGGTCTAGTGATGGTGGAAGGTGCGCCAGCGGGCGTTCAGGCTTTCGATTTCGGCTGAAGGAGCTCATGCAGAATCGAGCTTTCTCCGCCTGCGATCACGTCGAAATCCTTCCATGCGAGCTTCTTGCGGGCTAAGGGCTTCTTCCACCATTCGTGGCTGACGGCGACGCGCACAATCGCGATCCCGTGCTCTTGGGCCAAGGCCTCGCCGCCTTCACTCACTTTGCCGGCATTGCTAAAGAGAGCGCCGGCGATTTCCGGTCCAGACGACTCATCCGCCAGCGCTGATTTGGTTTCATGCTCACTGGTCTCCTCCAACCGCTCCAGCAGTTTCTTCACCTCTTTCCTGCGCACCGGCATCTCGTGTGGGTACATCCGCAATTTGCAGCTGCAGACCAAAATGCGATGGGGCTCGACGGATCGAACGAACATATCCACTTCGCCTTCGAGAAAATGCGGATCGTGCGACCAAGATACTTCAAACCCGCGTTCGCGGATGTATTCCGCGACCAGAACTTCGAACAATTGGCTGGCAAAGGGGTGATATCGGTCCCGGATGGGTTGGTAGTGAGGCGACAGACCTTCAATTTCAAGCTGAATGATCTTCTCGATAAATTCCCTCTGGCTGTAAAGAAGCCGGTTGGCGGAAGCGCTGTATCCCACCGCCTTGGAATGGATCGCGTGGATCTGTTCCGTCGTCGGCTTCCAGAGATGAGGCCGTATGCTTTCCGGCCGTAGTTTGCGAATCGCCGCCGTGATGGCCCAGATCGCTTCATAGGCTTCCACCAAATGTGCGTGGTAGTTGGCGCAAATGAGCTTCGGGCGGCGATGCAGGTGATGTTTTCGCGTCCAGTAAAGCTTCCCTTGGATTGCCAGGCCCTCAACGCTGGGCAAAAAAATCTCCGTGTTCACTCGCTCCTTGATCCAGGCCCACAGTGTGGAATTGGCTCCCGGTTCGGCCGGTTTGATATAGTGATCGCCCCAAAACGGAATGGGTGTCGCCTCCAGGTTCTGGGGATCGTAGCCGTAAACCTCAAACGGGGGACTCTGATCGCTAAATACGATCAATTCCTTCGCGTTCGGGGTATAGATGGTCCCCTGCGGCTCGCGAAACTGCTGGGAGAGCGCCTTCTCAAACCGGATAGCCACATAAGCGCCGTTTTTCAGGCGATCGCCCGGATATGATTTCACAGTTTCCGATGATCATAGCAATTCGGAGGAGCATTCCGGGAGAGAATGTACGACCTTCCCGCACCACAAGGGAAGACATCGTGCACGCGCCCGAAATCGCCAAATCCACACTCACCCCCTCGTTAACTAAAGAAGACGAACTGCATTGGCTCGCCCTGCATCTGGTGCCTGGACTCGGCACGCGCAAAACGAATCAGCTCCTGGCGCAGTTCCGTTCGCCGCAAGCTGTTTTTCGCGCCTCGCGATCGGAGCTGGAAGCGAGCGGCTTGGCCGGCAGCGTAGCTCAAACCATCTCGAGCGGATGTACCTTCGATGACGCCGTCGAGCAGCAGCAGAAAATGCTCGAAACCGGCGCCGTGCTGGTGTCCATCTCCGACCCTGCGTACCCGGCGCGCCTCCGAGAAATCTTCGACCCGCCGGTTGTCATGTTCGCGCGCGGCCGCGTCGAACTGCTGCAAGGGATTCTTCTAGGCGTCGTCGGGACCAGGCGTCCTACCGCGTATGGAACCGCGGCGGCAGAGCGCCTTTCGGCGGACCTGGCGCAGGCCGGCCTCGCGATTGTGAGTGGCATGGCGCGCGGCATCGATACCGCGGCCCATCGCGCCGCGCTCGATATCGGCGGCGACACGATCGCGGTCTTCGGCTGCGGCGTGGACCTGGTTTATCCGGCCGAGAATCGCAAACTCGCGCTGGAGATCGCGGAAAAAGGCCTGATCGTCTCCGAATTTCCCATGGGCGCGCCGGCCTATCCGCAGAATTTTCCCATCCGCAATCGGATTATCAGCGGCGCGAGCGTGGGAGTGCTGGTGGTGGAAGGCGCGCAATACTCGGGCTCTGCCATCACGGCCAAAATGGCGCTGGATCAACAACGGGAGGTCTTCGCCGTACCCGGCAACATCACATCCAAGATGAGCTGGGGCCCCAACCTATTAATAAAGCAGGGCGCCAAGCTGGTCCAGGAATGGAACGATGTGCTGGTGGAGCTGCCGGCCGAAACGCGGCGCGCCCTAATCGCCAAGGCGCAGGCCAGACTCGGGGTTATCTCTTTGGATCTAAAGGAAGAAGAGCCGTCGCTCCCGTCGGAACTCGGCCCGGCCAGCCGTCAGGTTCTCGCCCAACTTCGGGCCGATACCCCGCTCCACATTGACCAGTTGATTGAAACTTCTGATACCCTGACTTCATCAGAGATAACTGCCGCCTTGTTTGAGCTCGAGCTGCTCGGTCTGGCCCGCCAACTCCCCGGCAGGAACTTTGTTAAAGTGTGGTAGAACTCAGCCGAAGTTTGACTGTAAGCACTATTACAATTCTAGGTTGACCCATGGCAAAATCTCTCGTCATCGTCGAATCGCCCACGAAGGCCAAGACGATCGGCAAATATCTCGGTAAGCAGTTTGTCGTAAAGGCGTCGCTTGGCCACGTGAAGGATCTGCCCAAGAAGGACCTCGCGGTCGACGTGGAAAAGAACTTCGAGCCACATTACGAGGTGATCGAGGGCAAGAAAAAGCTGATCACGGAACTGAAGCAGGCGGCCAAGGGTGTCGATTCGGTGTACCTCGCGGCCGACCCGGATCGTGAAGGCGAAGCCATCTGCTACCACCTGCAAGAAGAACTGAACGGCTCAAAGAAAGGCCCGAAGTTCTTTCGGGTGATGATCAATGAGATCACCGCCAACGCCGTGAAGAAGGCGTTCGAGAAACCGGGCTCTGTAAACCTGCATGTGGTGGACGCGCAGCAGGCGCGCCGCGTGCTGGACCGGCTGGTGGGCTACAAGATTTCCCCGCTCCTGTGGGACAAAGTGCGCCGCGGGCTTTCCGCCGGGCGCGTGCAAACGGTGGCGCTGCGGCTGATTGTCGAGCGCGAGCGCGAGATTCGGGCGTTCATCAAGAAAGAGTACTGGACCATCGACGTCCAGCTCAACGCCAAAAAGCCGCCGGTGCTGACGGCGCGCTTCACCAAGAAGAACGACGAAGCCATCGAGCTCGGGGATGAAGCCACCACCAAGGGGCTCCTCGACCAGTTGGACGGCGCCAAGTACCTGGTCCATTCGGTCACGACCAAGGAAAAGAAGCGCAACCCAGTCCCGCCGTTTATTACGTCCACGTTGCAGCAGGAATCGTCGCGCAAACTGCGGTTCAGCGTGAAGCGCACGATGATGCTCGCGCAGCGCTTGTATGAAGGCGTGGAATTGGGGTCGGAGGGTTCGGTCGGTCTGATCACCTATATGCGAACCGACTCGACGCGCGTTTCGCAAGATGCGCTGGACGAAGTTCGCGGGTTGATCAAGGAGCGCTACGGCGACGCGTTCGTGCCGGCCACGCCCAACGTGTACAAGAGCAAAAAGGACGCGCAGGACGCGCATGAAGCCATCCGGCCGTCGTCAGCGCGGCGTACGCCCGAACAGGTCGCGCCTTATCTGCAGGAAGACGAGCTGAAGCTCTACCGGCTGATCTGGATGCGGTTCGTGGCGTCGCAAATGACGCCCGCGATTTTCGACCAAACCACCATCGACGTGTCCGCCAAAGGCAAGGACGACGCCAGCTATATGTTCCGCGCCACCGGCAGCGTGCCCAAGTTCAACGGGTTCCTGGATGTCTACAAGGAAAGCAAGGACGAAAAGGACGCCGAAGACGAGGAAGAGAAGAATAAACTTCCAGCGGTGACGCAAGGCGAGGAATTGCGCTTCAAGGCCATCACGCCTGAGCAACATTTCACCGAACCGCCGCCGCGCTACAACGAAGCGACGCTCGTGAAGGAGCTGGAAGCGGACGGCGTGGGCCGGCCATCGACCTACGCATCTATCCTCTCGACCATCCAGGAGCGCGAGTACGTCAAGAAAGACGGCGGCAAGTTCGTGCCCACCGAGCTCGGCATGGTGGTGACGGACCTGCTGCTCGAAAATTTCCAGAACATTTTCGATGTCCGCTACACCGCGCGCATGGAAGAAGAGCTGGACGAAATCGAAGAAGGCAAGATGGACTGGCGTGAGGCCATGTCGGAGTTCTACGAGCGCTTCCAGAAAGAGCTGGACCACGCCGAGCGCCACATGACCGACATCAAGCGCATGGAGGAGCCCACCGGCGAGAACTGCGAGAAATGCGGGAAGCCGATGGTGATCAAGTGGGGCCGCTTCGGCAAGTTCATCGCCTGTTCGGGGTACCCGGAGTGCTCCAACACGCGCGAGATCGCGCCCGATCCGCTATCAGCGGAAGGGTTGAGCGAGCAGGACGCGCAGGAATATTGCGAAAACTGCGGCCGCGAGATGGTGCTGAAGAAGGGCCGTTTCGGGCAGTTTTACGCGTGTTCGGGATATCCGGACTGCAAGACGACCAAACAGATCGGCGGTCAACAAAAGAAGTCCGACGTGCCGCTCGAAGAAAAATGCCCGCAATGCGCAAATAATTTAGTCCTAAAGCATGGGCGATTCGGAGAATTTACCGCCTGCAGCACGTATCCCAAGTGCAAATACGTCAAGCAGAAGACCATCGGCGTTCCCTGCCCCAACTGCTCGGAAGGCGAAGTGGTGGAGCGGCGGTCGAAACGCGGCAAGACGTTTTATGGTTGCAGCCGCTATCCGGATTGCGATTTCGTCGCCTGGGGCAAGCCGATTCCTGAGAAGTGCCCGGAGTGTGGATCGAGCTACCTGATCGAGAAATGGCTCAAAGCCGGCCCGGTGGCGCAGTGCCCGAACGGGGAGTGTAAGTACAAGAAGCCGCTGGAGCCGGTCCCGGCGAGCGCGTAGCGTTTCCTGCCTCGTCTACAAATTGCCGATGCGCTATAATTCGCGCGACCGAGAATGCCCGGGCTACTAAGTCTAACCGTCCAAAATATCCTTTCCTTCGGCGCAGAAGCGACAAGGCTCGAACTTCGTCCGCTGAATGTCCTCATCGGCCCGAACGGATCAGGGAAATCGAACCTTATCGAGATTCTGGGCCTCCTTCAAAGCGCACCAAAGGATTCGGCTAATGACCTGGCCGCTGCAATTAGCAACGGTGGGGGCATCGACGAATGGCTTTGGAAGGGGACCGCTAAGGCGCCAACCGCATTTATCTACGCTACAGTCGCGGCGCCGTCATGGATGTCATCGAACGAACCTTTGTGCCTTCGCTACCGTCTGGCGTTTACGAAGGCCGGATTTCGATTCCAAGTCGTTCATGAGTTTATCGAGATGGATGGTCCAATCCCGGATCCAAGAGCGTTGGACCTGGGTCTTCTACCGCCGAATTTCTACTACGGCTATGTGAATGGACACGCCGTCTTCAATCAAGGTGGTCAACCGATTCCGCTTCGGTTCGAGGACGTCAACCCTCAACGATCTATCCTTTCTCAGCGGAAGGATCCCGAGCACTA
>JASHQT010000237.1 GCA_030039005.1 Bryobacteraceae bacterium | reverse complement strand
TTTGTATGCCTGGCTGTTTTGAGCATGGCGGCGATATTCCGGGTCCGTGCGGTAACGCTCGGTGTCGATCTCGGCGCTATCGCGTTTTTGCTTTTCGGAATATTCGCGCCGGTCCCGTTCGTGGCGCTGCCGGTCGGCATCCCTGACACGCTGCAACGCCCATGTTTGTTGTCCGGCTAGACCGCCACGGCGAGGGCCGCGCGACTTGCGAAGCTTGGCGGCGTCAATGGCGCGTTGCCGGTTCTGCGCCCGGTCATCGAGCGCCTGTTTCGTCGCCTCGATGCCTTGCAACTGGCTCCTGTCGAGCGCGAGACAGCGCAGATAATCTTCGGCCTTCGTCTGGTCGAGCTTATGAACGCGCCCGCCCGTGTTTCCCTCGCGCGGCTCCCGGACGATGACGATCTCCTCGGCCTGATAAACCGGTGCGTAGCGGCCTAGCTCCTTCGCAAATTTGTTTTCGCGGTGGCTCTTGGTGGCTTCCTGCGGCGTCACACACGCCAAACCAAGCCGGTTCTTTTCCAATGCGTCCTTGAACGCGGCGACACTGGAAAGCGGCTGGCCGTGCCGCTGGCGCGGGTCGTGCATGGCGGCATCAGCGGCGCGGGTAATCAGCACGTCGCCAAACCGGGGGCGAGCCGGTTCGTGTTTCTCTCGCTCCGCGCCGGTCCTGCCGGCGCGGGGCTTTTCGACAAACTGCCGTTCCTTCTTTTCCTTCTCAATCGCGGCCTTGGCTAGGGCGTCTTCCCGTGCGATCTGCTCGCGCGCCGGGTCGCGCTGCGCGTATTCACGTACCGCCCGCCGTGTTTCCGCAAGTACCCTGTCGGCTTCCGTCAATTCGTGTTTCAGCTTGTCGAAAGCGTCCGCCCTTTCCAGCTTCGCAAGGTCGCGTTTCAGGGAACGAAGGGTGGCGCGGTCTTCGTTGCGCTGCTGTATCTCCCGGCTGGCGTTGCCGAGGTCGGTTTCGATGCCCTTACGCTCCATCGCGTCGGCATTTGGCCCGCGATGCTTTCCTGCCTCCTGCGCTTTCTTTTGCGCCCATGCATGGTCGCCGCGCTCAAGCGCCTTCTCTCTCTGCTGCGGGTTGGTCAGATGCCCGTAGCGCCATCTCTCGGCCTCGATCTTGAAACCGGCGTTTTCGAGATAGCGCGCGCCGAGTTCCGCCCATCTCTCCCGCTTGTGTTCGAGAAAATCGCGGTAGTTGTCCCATGTGATGTGTTTCTCGCCGAATTGACCATCGGGGCCGAGGACACGGGTTGCGGCGATCATATGAACATGCCAGTTGCCGTTATGAAGCTCGTCGGCTTCATCCTCGTTATCGTTGGCATGGCCCGGAGCCGGGGTGTGTTCGTGGGGCGGGTGAATATGGGCAATCGCAGGAATGCCCTTGCGTAGAAAATGCTCGCGCCCGAAATCGCGCACCATGCGGGCGCGATCCTCGTCGCTGAGTTCCTTCGGCAGGGCGGCGGTGAAATTCAGGCCGGTCTGGGCGTCGGCTCGATCTTCGGCGCGGTCGATGGCGTTAAGCAGGGTTTCGATGTCCTGCAACTCCGCCCCGTGCTTCTTGTCCACGAACACGAACGATTTAACGGGGCCGTCGGGCTTGTGCGTGTAGTCCTTGTACTCGCCGGTTCGTTCCTCGCGGAATTTCGCACGCGCCTGATATGCGCCCTTGGCAACGAGGCTTTGACCTTTTCCCCGCGAGACGAAAGCGACATGAAAGTGATAGCCCATAAAAGACGCTCTGCGTCACACGTCGGGCGGCGGCGTTGCGCCTTCCATGCGGCGCGCGTAAAGGGCGCGGCGTCCGGCCTTGCGGATTTTTTTCCATTTCGCGGCGGCGTCCGTGACTTCCGGGTGCGCGTCCTCGAAACCGGCAATGTCGGACAGGTGCCAGAGCTTCACCCGGCCCGTGCCATCTGTGATGGCCGGGGCGGGAAATTCCGGGCTGTGCATCAGCTTGCGAACGCCCTGCCGGGTGTACACGCCTGACCCTTGGGGCGGGCGTGTCCAGCGTTTCAGAAGATCGCCAACAGACAGATACGCCATTACCGCAAGCCTCTGGTTGGAGCCGCGCCTAGCCGAAGGCCAGGCGCGGCGGCGCTCGATCTTTCGAAGCCTGCCGCATGGCAGGCCCGCCCGCCCGCATGGGCGGGCCGCACGGCGTTTCCCTCGGGAAACGCACAAGTGCGCCCTTCGGGACTTTCCGCTGCCGCAACATTGCTCATGATCGGAGTGAATCGGCGGAGCCGATTCACGTCAACGCAATTCCGCTGCCGGAATAATTGGCGCTGCTCGTTCGGCTGCATCACCGAAACGAAACCGGGCGCTATGCGTCCGGCTTCGCCCTGCCGGTGCCGCGACAAAGTCTCGGGCGGCGCTTCGCGCCGCATGAAACACGGCGGGGGGCTGGGTCTTAGGGCCAGGGAAAGATGGCGTCGGAAAGAAACCGCCCGCCGAAGCCGAAGCCCCGGCGAGCGGTCGAGGCTATTACTCGTCGATCTGCTCTGCTTGACGGTCCCTGGCCCGCAGCTTGTAGATTTCGCTGTGGGCGCGGTCGGCCACCTTCGCCAGCAAGAGCAAGTCACCGGCATTGAAGGTGCTGGAGCTTTGCCAGTTGCCCGCGTCGTCCTTGTAGCTGCGCTCAAAGGTGACGTTGTAGAAGGCTTCGCCCTTCGCGTTCTCGTTCCGCCATATGGCGGCGCTGATCGGATACAGCGTGATTTTCGCGGCGGGCTTTTTGTTGTTCGACATAGTGTTTTCCTTCCGTGGTTTCGCTGGCGCGGGATTGCGCCAGTGATGAAAACCGGCCACAGACGGCGGGCGCAAGAGGCAAGCGGAAAACACGAAAGATCGTCTGTCTTTTTTCGCCTATCAGAAAAAAGCAACGATCTTGGCGCGTTTTCTGCTTGAACAAAAATCGCGCATGCCTCGCGCGATTTTCGTACCTCCGGCGAACGGCGGGTGTAGGTTTTCTCATCACTGGCAGCATCCGGTATCCGCGTCCAGTGGAACCAGGCAAGGAAAACCTCGAACGGCCAGCCTGTCACGGGAAAAACGGCTATCCGGGGGGCGGAAGGATGAAAGCTACGGGATGGAGGGCGGGCCGCTGAAACTCGTTGCCGGGGGGTCACGCAGTCATATTAGCATAAACCGCGATACCATACGGTTTATGTTCTTTCAGTGAGGTTGCAACCCGGCTTGCGGTCTGCGGCGTCCTGCGCGAAGTCCCTCACGCGGTATCAGTTTCTTGAGTGCTGAAACATCGCGTTGCCGGATATATAGCTGGTCGGATGCCGGGTCTTTGATTACGTCAAGCGGTTCATCGGTCGGCGCTGTTCCCTTCGTGGTCCATCGCCAAATGGTGTGATGACCAATTCCCAAAGTGTGGGCGGCATCGGTGAGCCTAATATAGCCGCTCTGGTCGGGTGTCTCTCCGAGCGTCACGGGTCCGGCTGGTTCTTCCGATGGCCACTTGATGAAACGGTTTGCGGCTCTCTCGATGGATTCCGCGCTAATCATGTACAGGTCCGCAGGAGCGAAGTAATAAGTTTGGAGCGGTCGCCCGTCGAATTTCGTTTTTTTCTTCATCCAATCACGAAGAGTTGAAACGGGGGCCTGAGCTACAGGCGCGGCAACGGCCAGCGGAAAATACCGCACGCCGTTATGGGTAAAACTCTTCGCCTTGTCGAGCATTGGCCTTTCATGGGTTCGTGGTTTTCGCCGGATGATAGGCGTAACAAGCTTGCCGAAGTCAATAGGGATGGTGATGAGCGATGAGCGCGGCGCGGTGTCGATGTCCACCATTGGGGGAGTCACTATAGGCGCTGCAACATCGGCGTAAACGAACCGAATGCTTAGGGTGGCGATACACCAGATCGCCTTGATAGTTTTCAGGTTCGCGGTTTCCGGCAGGACGAAACGGAGGCCGTGCGCGGTAGGGACGTATTCAGGCTTCTGCCCTCTTTTTGCTACCACGACAACGGATAGCTTGTTGCTGGTGATACGGGGGCCAAGGTTAACAGTAAGGGCGCGTCCGTGAATGTCGATTGCGATTTTCGAGGGGTCAACGGGCGAGGCGGCTTGTATCAGAAAACCGCCAAACTCTTCACCGCGGGACCACGCTGGAAAGTGCGTCCCCTGAACATCACGGGAAAGCGCGGGTTGGGGCTGAGACGCGGGCTTACGGGTTGATCGTGGCGGCATTCCAATTGTCATTATCCGCTATTCTTGCGGACCGCTTCTCTAGCATGTGCCGTAGTATTACGCGGTTTGTGTTAATATAATGCCATGAACGCAAACGAAACCCCGAACAACGGCGCGGCGCACGGCAAGCGGGCCGCGCAAAAAGACGACATACGGCGGCAGATTGAGCAACTGGAAAACCGCCTGAAACAGGTCAGCCGGAAAGAGCAACAAGAAGGCCGCAAGCGCGACACGCAATTAAAGATTTTGGCCGGTGCGATCTTGCTGGCCGATGTCGAGGCCGGGAACACAAAGCGGGCGGAAGTGGTCGCCATGTTCAAGCGCGGCGCAACCCGTGAGCGTGATGTGAAGCTGCTGCAAGAGGAAGGCTGGCTGACTTTATGAGACGCGCAATTGTCGGCGTGCTCGACCGTTGGGCCAAGACGGCGAAGCCCGGAAGCTGGCGGGATAAGGCTGTCTACGCCTACATCTACGCGATTGTCGTTTATCACCGCACCAAATGGCGGCTGGTGCGTTGTCTCCCTGCCCCGCTGCAAGACGCCATTCTGCTGAAAAATTTAAGGTCGGCGAAATGAAAGGCCGGGGCGCATCTATGGCAGGTTTCGTCGTTGTAATGGTGATCGTGGCTTCGCTCGTCTACTTGTTCTTTTGGGCGTGTGAGCGGGAGCAACAGGAGATTGAAGAACGGCGGGAAGCGGCGATGAATTTCGAGCCGGTCGCCCGCGAGAATACGCAAAGCAAAAATTCGGCGCGGTGGGCGAATGATGAAGCTTTGGAAAAAGCGGGTCTGTTCGGCGGCGCGGGATGGTTCATCGGCTTTTCATCGGAGAGCGGGCGCCCGATGCGTTGGGACGGCGGCGATGGTCACGGGCTTTTAGTCGCGCCCACGGGTTCCGGTAAGGGAACCTGCGTTCAACTGCCTAACATGCTCGGCGGCTTCGATGATTACAGCGTTGTCTGTGTAGACCCAAAGGGGGAACAGGCGGCGCAAGCGGGCGAATATCGCAGCCGTCTCGGGCCGGTGTACGTCCTCAATCCCTACGCCATTCTGCTGGAAGAACTGAAGGCGCTGCAATGGGCGGGCTACAACACGATGTCGCGCCTCAACCCGGATGACCCGATCAACTTCGGCCCCTTGGCGGCGAAACAGGCGGACGGGATTGTCTGGCAAGACCAGATCGGCACGGAAAGCTCGCACTGGTCCAAGAATGCCCGCAAGCTCATTCACGGGCTGATTATGGCGCTGGCGCGATACGGCGGGCCGCGTGAAAAAAACCTTGTGCGCGTGGCCGAACTCATCAGCACGGGCGAACTCTACCCGTATTGCCAGTGGGTGATGAAGCAAAACCCGGATGCCGCGATCAGGCTCCGCCTCGCTAAATTCGCGGTGGACCCGAAGGAAATCGACAACAAGGGCGAGTTGGCGTCCATCGTTTCCACGGCGGACACCGATGTCGAGTTTTTGGCTGACATTGCGATCGGGCAAAGCCTGCGCCGGTCGTCATTCCGGTTCGCGGATCTCAAAAAGCGCGTCTGCACCGTGTTCATAATCCTGCCCCTCGATTACCTCGAAATCGCGGGCCGGTACTTTCGCCTCTTAGTGTCCTGCGCTCTCTCCGAATTGATCGACCCCGCCGCCCGTGGTTCCGTGCGCACGGTGATGATGCTTGATGAGTTTTACCAGTACGGCGCTCTCTCCGCCGTCGATAACGCCTTTCGCATGGCGCGGGGTTCACGGGTGCAACTGTTCCCTTGCGTCACCGGGCTGAGCGATCTGTCGTCGCGATACCCGCAGACGTGGCGCTCGTTCCTGAGCAACAGCGTGGTGCGGATGTTCATGGCCGCTCAAGATGACGAAACCGCCGCCTATATGGCGCGAGAGGTTGGGGACCGGGAAATCGTCACATGGTCCCAGAGCGTGCGCGAGGTACGCAGTCAAAGCCTGTTCGGCGTCGATGACGTGGATGTGAATTACGGCATGAGCGGGCAGCGGGAACCGCTGCTAAATGAGCATCAGGCGCGAACGCTCGGCGCGAATGACATGCTCGTCATGCTGCGCGGCGTGGGCAGTATCGCGGCGGGCCGGGTGCCGTTCTACAAGATCAGGGAATTGCGCGAGAGGGCGCGGCCTAACCCCTATGTCGCAAACGACCACGGAATCACGGACGGGCAAGGAAGGATTGCCGGTTAGGAGGCCGGTTTTATGGCGGTGTCCAAGGCGAAGGATGAGCCGGACATTATCGACGATGACGATGTGGAAGAAATGCGCGAGGAGCTTCTACGCTCCGCCGCCGAAGTTGAAAAACTCCGCAAGGCGTATATCGGCGAACGCGATAAGAACGCCCGGTTGCGGGAACAACTGAACAGCGGGGAGGAAACACGGCGGGGGCGTAATGACGATGACGACGAAGAGCATGTTATCGACCTGTGGGGCCGGTCGTGCGATGCGTGGACCTATCCGAATTTCCGGCTGTTCGTGGTCATGGCGGCGCTGTTCGGCAACGCGGTCTATGGCGCGAAATTCGTTGTGCTGCTGGCTTCCCTCGGGCATGGCCGGTATGCCGCGAACGTAGCGCAATACGGCCAAGGAACGCTCAACGCGCTGTGCATCGCTCTCTTTCTGCTGTGGAGCGTCGGGCAGTTCCGCAGGCGCGGCTTGGCGCAACTGCTTCTGAAATGGGCGGTGTTCTTCCCTGCTCTCGCGCTCGCCGAGCTGGTGCGCGAGCTGGCCGGGTTGGGCCGGGACTGGCCGGTTCTCGCGGTCGCTCTCATCGCCGTCATGGTCCTGACTTTCTCCAAAATCAGCGCATGGCTTGGCGGTCAAATTCGGCGGCGCATCTGGCAGACAAGGCCGGTCGCAATCGTGAAAGGGTGGTTCTGATTTATGGCGGGCGAATTGACGAAATGGACGGGCGGCGCGTTGGTCAAGCGGTCGTCCTCGGCGCTGCAACGAAGCCGGGAAGCAAGGGAAGCGGCGGAGGCGGCGTTGCAGCCCCAAGAGCCTGCCATCTCATCTTATGCGCGGCGGCAAATCGACCGGCGCATGAAAGAGGCAATGAAGCTGTGCGAACAGATGCGAAGCTTCGATATCTTTACGGAGGTCCACAAGCGCCCGGTCCATGAAATTTACGATCTGCCGCGCCTCTGCTCCGTGCGGAAGTTGCCTTATGTGTCGCGCTATATCCTGCGCGGGGGCCGGTACGAGTACGCGCAGGACATCCGGCACAAACAGGGCATGAACGCGGTGGAATACGAAGCCGGATACGCGGTCACGTTTCCGCTGGCGGAGGAAGTCTGCGCGTGGTGCCGGGCATGGGGCTATGCGGCGTTATTTTGCCGCCAGTGCAAGACATGGTGCTGCTACGGACAGGTGGCGGGCGGGCAAGGGCGCTGCGGCAATTGCGGCGGTGAGTGGCGGCGTATCCAGATGGGCGAGGTCGAGGTGATCGGCTTTGCCCTGAGAAGGTGATTTTTGAGCGGGTGAATTTAACGAAAGGAACGGTACAAAATGTATGAATTTCGAACCGAAAACGAAAGAGCAAATCGAGGATGAAAAGCTGTGGCCGAAGGGCGAATACGGCTTTGAAATCGTCGAGGCCAAGGAAGCGAAAAGCAAGGCGGGCAACGAGATGTTTGAAATCCGTGTGCGCGTGTCGGACGATGACGGCGCATCGCGGGTTTTGACCGATTACCTCTTGCCCAAGCGAGCCGAAAAGCTCTATGGCTGCTGCGCGGCGCTCGGGCTTCTCAATAAATACAATTCCGGGGTGCTGTCGCATGATGACTTCGTGGGCGGAAAGGGCAAGCTGCTGTTAGCCGTCGAAAAAGGCAAAAACGGCTATCGCCCGCGCAATGTGATCGAGGATTACAACGCGGCGTGAAACGGGCGAAAAGCTGGGTTTGGCGTCCCGTGGCCGGAAAAAATCTCAATAGGAAGCCCGTAGGCACGTTTTGCGGGGGTGGCCGGTAGGTCTGTATCCCCCCTGCCCGGTCGTTACAAACGAC
>JASHQT010000236.1 GCA_030039005.1 Bryobacteraceae bacterium | reverse complement strand
TCCGGCGCACCCCTGGCCGTTGGTAGTGCACGCCTGGCGCCGTTTGCGCGATGCCGCAACGGACCGCGCCAAGATGCTAGGTCTCCGGTTCTATTGGTGCGCGTACCGAATCTATTCGCTGTCGCATCGGTCTACCGAACGGATGCGCGATGCAATCCGATTGCTCTATTCACTTATGTATCAGGCGGCCGAACGCATGCGCGATGGGGTCCTATTGCTCTATTCCCTCCTGTATCGCTCGGCCGAACGCGTTCGCGACGTTTTCAAGCTGTTCAGTGGCAGAACCCTACGGCTACTGGTAAAGTACCGGAGAAACACGCGCGGCCGTCTCGAAGACAGAGGATGGAAAGTGCCCCATCATGCAAACGACCGAACCGCCTATATCATCGGACTGTTCGGTTCCGGCCGCTGGTATCTGAACGATCTGATCGTCGCCCACGCCGGCAAACGCGGCAAGTATCTCAGGGATTCAATCCGCCTGCACCCCGGCCCGACGTCGATGACCTACAGCGGACACGCGACCCTGAAGTACACCTCGCGGGTCAAGTCGTCCCCGAAGAGACCGCCCGGATTGTCGAGGCGGTACGATCGGGAATCGCTGATTCGATTTTCATTTATCGTCATCCTCTCGATTCGCTGCTGACCAACTGGCTCTTCTGGCGCACATATATGCGCAAGAAGCGATGGATATGGGGCATCTCTCAGATTTACTCCAACACCGGCGATCTCTGTGCCGATCTTGAAGAGAACTTCGATGACTTCCGCGCGTTCGCCGAAGGCGACCCGGCCTTTTTCGCCGGGGCGCCGGGTCCGCGATTCCTGTCCTTCGTGGAATTCGTGGAGGAAACGGAGTTGCACATTCAGTCCGCCACACTCTCGCTTCGCCTGGAGGATTTCCTGGTCGATCCGGCGAAAGAATTCCTGCGGATGACCCAGGTCATGTCGGTGGAGGTTCGCCCGAACGGCAAGTCTACTGGCTTTCCGCGAACCAGCGCGTATCGCTGGCGAGCCGTGCAAGACGGCGCGCCCCAGTTCCGCGGTTTCGTCGCCGATCTGGATGCGGAAACTAGGCGGCGGATGGCGCGCATAGGATATTCAACAGAGTGCGTGCCGGGGTACCCGTGGGATCGAATCGCTCACGCTGGGATTGGCCGGAACGGCGTTAGAGGAAGCTGCCGTTAATGTTGGACATCAGGCGGAAATCTCGCCTGCGGTCGACGGCTCAGAAACGAACTGGCCAATGTCGAAAGTGCGGCGCTGAGCGGACCGCCGTCGGTGGAACCGAGACCAGTTGACAGGGGTGTACGCGGTCGCGGTTATTCGTCGTGTTTTTCTGCCGAAGATCCCGCGAAGACGCTGCGACCATCCGCCAAGGTTACTTTCTTGGCGTTCGCCAAACTAGAACGGTCTTTGGCTTGATAGCCTTCGACCGTCACCTGATCGCCGGTCTTCAGCGAATCTTGCCGCCACCCTAAGTGGCGCAAGATGAGCGGCGGTCCAAGTTCGATATTCCAATTGACAACCACGCCTTGATCGTTCTTCACGTCTAAGTAAAAATGGACGTGTGGATTGGTCCACTCTACGTTCGTGACCGTGCCGGTGATTTGAACTGGTTTATCGCTATCGTACTCGGCAGCGAATGAGTGATGGGCATACGCGAGCGAGCGCGAAAGCAGTAGCGCCAGAGACAGGATCAAAACATGCGCGTCAGATCTCAATCGGTTTTCCTCCTTCGCTCCCGAACGCGAGTCCAGCTAGTTGGCGCTCACGTGCTCGCTGTATTGATTATTCTCCGCGCAAACGTACTCCTCGACTTCCTCATCGGGAGCGAGGACATTCACGACCTTGGTCTGGAACGGCTTTTTGAAGCTTTTTGGATCATCATAAGTGGTTTCCACTTCGAGATGACCCAAGTCCGGCCGCCGCAACCGGTCCGTAATATGCAGCTTGCCGGTATGCGGGAACATATTCAGCCACGTCTTATCATTCAACCCAACCGTATCGATGACCAGTGTATCGCCTTCCCATTTGCCAATCGAATATCCCTGCCACGAAGGCTCCAGGTCCTTCGGGAAGCTGCGCCCATCCAGGTACACCTGATGAGCGGCGATCACATCGTCGCTTCTGAGCGTCACCATGAGCTCGAGAGTCTGGACGATTTTGATGGGCCAGCGAGCCAGGAATCCCGGGAGCTCTGGGAGGCATCGAGCGGAAGGCTTGTCTTTATAGTCATTGAGGACCCGTTCGCGGAATAAAGCTCTGGCCCATGGCAGCAGGTCCGGTTGTCGCGAAGATCCCCCAAGCGACGCGGGAGATATCAGCCAGACACCGGAGAAGTCCGGCTTCCCATCCGGAAATCTAGGCGCAGGCCCTTGCGGAGGAGGCGGCCTTTTAGAAAGAAGTTCAAACAAGGCCTGCATTTCTCCGAGTGTGCCCAGCAGTGCGACATTCGCCGAGAGCTGAATCTCCAAGTGTCCCGACTCGCCCGCGGTAATCACGACGCCCCTACGCACAAAAGGCCGGTAGGTGGCGTTGATAACGAAGATGTCGTACTTTCCGGGCGGCAGTTGCACAAGGGTATATTCGCCCTCGGCCGAGCTTACGGCGTTGTAGTCAGTTCCGGTTTCGGTGTTCCTGCCTTCAACAGTAACACCCGCCGCCGGAGCGTGCGCCGGATCGAAAACGGAACCCGCAATGGAGCCGAATTCAGTTTGGCCTAAGGCCAGCAAGCAACACCAGCAGATGCCGATGACAATTGGCAGGGGACGCATGCGAAACCCGACGGCCTCCGGCATTATACAACGGCGGACGGAATCGCAAATGCGGGCTACGAGTGATCCGCTCAGCGTGGCACAGACCGCATGTTTTGTAACCGCCTCACTATCCGGCTTGCCATCAGTGAATTGGGCGCTCGCGACAGCCGAGATCCGTGGGATTCTACTTGACGGCCGGCAACTCGGGTTTGCCTTCCGGAGACCTCTCGTCCACAGCGATCGCAAAATAGCCGCTCACGGCGTAGGTGTTCATAACAGCTACCATGTCCATCGTGCTCTGTCGCCCCCATAATTCGATAGCCTTCGCGAATGTGGCGGAATCGACTCTCTTGTCGCGGAACATCTCACGCCCGAAGCGGATGACCTCAGCGTCCTTGTCGTTGACACCGTCGAGCGGGCGCCCCAGTCGAACGACATCGATCACCATGGGGTCGACTGCGGCCTTAAGAGCGGCAGGCTGGTGACCGTTCCATTCCAGGTTGTAGTTGGTTTCGCGGCACGCAACCAGAATCGCAAGCTCCCGCGTATGCGGATCGAGCGTTCCGCCGGACACCGCGGCGTTATGGAGATCAAGTAATGCTTTTGCGACGGCCGGGTTGTAGGCGGCGAAAGCGAGCGGCCCACGCAGCGTGCCGTCCTTGTTCACAAAGATCCCGAGGCTCTTCTGGCTATTGGCGTCCAGGTCCGACTTCTTCACGTACGGCAGGCGCGCACGAGATTGGGTATCAAGATCGGCGGGCAGCTTCGTTTGAGCGTAAGCGATGAAGGCCGCTGAGATTCCAAACAGGATCGCGGCACGTTTCCGACAGGCTGGGGAGAGGATCATGTTTTTCTTCCTTCATAGATTCTAGTCACTCTTTCCCAGCCATTGATACTTCGGGGCCCACTCAGTTCGCGTATGGACGTTCGAGAATAGCAACGGTGCCTGAGCGCAGTGGGTACCGTTAATGAAGAGCATTCTATCGGGAGCGCTCCCGTGCGAATTGCCGCGAAGCTTCAGACCGGTCTCCGGGAGCGCTTTCGATAGAAAGTATTGAACTGAGCCGCCCGCGATTTGGCAGGGCAATTGCTCTATGGGTATTGAATCGACTTTTCGCAATTGCTTGGGTGGCTCGGGTTCTGGATAGCGGAGCGGTGCATGGCAATTGCCCTGCGAAATCATACCACGCATCAGCTCCTTGGGCGCCTGCGGCTTAGTTCAATGGTGGACATCAGGCACGAGCTTCGCGTGCGGACGCCGCAGGCGCCACTCCCCCCGCCCACTCAATGTCGGAGTCGGCCTCCAACATCGCGGCGGAGACCGTCCCGGGATCGTCACCGGCCAGAAACAGCTTCGGATCGTTTGCGGACAATTGAAACATTTTCCTGAATTGTTGGATATCCGAGAGATTGACAACCGAAGCGCCCACCACGGCGATGGTCAGTCCGGTACCGGCAGTAGGAAGACCGGGGAGGCTGTAAATGGTATCGATATCGCCTGGCGCAAGAGCGTGACTACCATCGCTCTCGGTGGCCAGAGGGTGCGGGTGCCCGGCCGGTTCCAGAAAGAAATCATCCAGTCCGTGGATGCCAGCAACCAAATCCACAAGATCGGCCGGTATCGACGGTGGAATCGCCGGCGCGTAATGCATCTTCCCGCCGACCTGGTAATGATGGATCTCTGTGTGAAAACTCTTTTGCACCTGGAAGACGGTCCCACTGAAAACGATCCAGCCCAGTCCGCGCGCGGTTGAAGCCACGACAAAACCCTCCGAGCGTAACCAGTCCACGACTCGATTCAGTTTCTCCGCGCTAGCACCAAAACGATCACCAAACTCCTCGGGTGTCAACCATTTGTGAAAGTGCGGCGAGGAAGGGTCTTGCAGTTCTTCCAGAAATTGGTCGAGCGCGGCTCTTTGCTCGGGAGTGCGTCTGAATACCAGACCCAGTTGAGATAACTTACGCCCGACTTCAACGGGGCCCCGGTCATCCTCAGGGCGAATCCTGGGATTGATGGCGCCGCTCAACGTCACCTCTCTCGTGGCGTCTTGCTGCCCGGCGCCAGCCTGCCCTGAGAGGCGGGGCAAAGATTGACAACATAAAGCAACAATGCCAGCGAGGACCCTCGCATTCGAAATGACATAAACGATAAGGAGACGAAGTTCCAAGAATAGCAAATGCAATGTTTTGCGTTCGCATGTATATCACCGACGCCATCGAGATTTCAGTACCCAAGATGGATTGTCCGCTATCCGTATAAGGCTCAGGTTGATCACACGGCCCCCGGCGGCCGGCTTCGTGGCCTGGGACAAGCCGCTCCAGTATCAGTCCCCGATTGCGGGTCGGCCTACCTGATCGAGAAGTGGCTGAAGGCGGGTCCGGCGGCGCAGTGCCCGAACGGCGAGTGCAAGTACAAGAAGCCGTTGGAGCCGGTGCCGGCCGGCGCGTAGCTCGCGTCCACCGAGACAGCCCTGCTCGACGCCATGGAATCTCGCTGGTGACTTTGCCCGAACGTGAACCCTCCGGCCGGCAACAGCCGCCGGCGGCGTGCTTCCTGGCCATGGGGCAGTTCTTGAAGCGCAAAGGATTGTCTCCACAAGGCGCCCTCCGTGCCGGTTAGCTCGGCGTTTGCGCTAACTTAATACCTTGCGCTTCATGTCAACCAAACTTCTGATCAAATCCCTTTTCTCCGTGGTTCTTTTCGTGCCCGGCGCCGCAGCACAATCCTGCTCCAGTTCCGTGACAGGCACAGCCGTCCCTTCCCTGGCAGGGCTCGATCAAGCGATGCAAAATGCGCTCTCGGCAAACAGCGTTGCCGGCGGCGCGCTGGCCGTGTCCTACCATGGCCGCCTGGTTTTCGCACGCGGATACGGCTGCGCCGACACTGCGTCCAATACGCCGGTTCAGCCGGATTCGTTATTCCGCGTCGCCAGCGTCAGCAAAACCTTCACCGCCATCGCCATTATGCAGCTTGTCCAGGAAGGAAAGCTATCCCTAAACGCCAGCGTGTTCGGATCCATCTTGACCTCTTATCAGCCTCTGCCGGGTAAGGTCATCAACCCCGAATTGCTTTCCATCACGGTACAGAATCTGCTGGAACACACCGGAGGCTGGGATCGCACCACGACGGAATATTTTAACGGCGTACCTTATAGCGAGCCGCTGGACGGTTTGTTGGTCGCGGCGGCCGACGCCACTGGTCATCCCATCCCCGCAACCGACTCCGACGTCATTACGGTCATGCTCAGCCAACCACTGCAGCATACCCCGGGAACCTACTACGCCTATTCCGATTTTGGCTATTGCCTGCTGGGCCGGGTGGTGGCACAGGTTTCGGGGATGGGCTATGAACAGTACGTCCAGCAGAACATTCTCAAGCCGCTTGGCATCGGGAGGCAGAAGCTTGGCGCCACGATGCAGTCCGATACAGTGAACGGTGAGGTCACCTATTATGCTCCTCCGGGGACGCCGCTCATACAGAGCCTGTTTCCCTTTGTGACCTCTCCGGTTCCGGCGCCCTACGGCAACCATTTTATGGAGGATGTGGACTCGGCCGGCGAGTGGGTTGCGGACACCGTGGATCTGACGCGCTTTCTGAACGGTATCTCGGGCGCCGGGGGTGGAACTGCCTTGCTCACTCCGCAGACCATCGCATCTATGCAGGTGAACCCCAACGTCCAGAATCAACCCGCGGGTTCGTTCTACGGACTGGGATTCGATTACACGGAAATTCCGGGCGGTCTTCGCTGGACCAAGGACGGCGCGCTAACTGGTACAGCGTCCTACGTGATCGTCAATCCGGTATCCGGGTTCACCTGGGCCGTGGTGTTCAACGGCGATCCAACGCCCGAAACGGGCACCTCTTCGGAGGACAACGGCGGTACGTTCATCACGAACGTCGTCGACGCAATCATCAACGTCCTGACCCAGGCTAACGACAACAACACCGTCCCCAGCGGCAATCAATATGCGAATTTCCAGAGCACACTTCTGACGCCGACATTCTCTGCGACCAATCCGGTGACGAATGGCGCGACCTTTCAGCCCGGCATCGTCTCGGGTTCATGGGTAGCGATTCAAGGACAAAATCTGGCCACTGCGACACGCATCTGGTGGGCGGACGAGGTGGTCCTGCCGGATCTGCCCATCGAAATCGACCACGTGCTGGTCACCATCAACGGCAAGAACGCGGCCGTCTACTACGTTTCGCCCACGCAGCTCAATGTCCAGGCGCCCACCGATAGCACGCTTGGACCAGTCAACATTCAAGTCACGCGCGACGGCACAGTCAGCGCGGTGATTCAGGCCAACTATGTCCCGGCGGCGCCCGGCTTCTTCAGCTATTCAGCGAACGGTAGGAATTATCCATCCGGAGTCCATGCCAACGGCACTTACGTGGGAGATATCGCCGGGACCACGCCTGCGATGCCGGGCGAGACCATTGAGCTATTCGCTACCGGACTCGAACCGACCCAAGGAGGCGTTGCGCCGGCGGTCACACTTCTCACGCCGCCGCCAGTAATCACCATCGCAGGAGTGCCGGCTACGGTAGCCGCTGCACTCATCTATCCAGGCGAATGGCAGCTCAACGTGACAATTCCTCCAGTAACGTCCGGCGAACAGCCGATTACTCTGAGCTACGGGGGAGCGTCAGAGTCGGTCGCAACCTATTTAGCGGTCGGATCGAACTAACGACTGAGATATTCGCATCCTGTTCGGGGAGAAACATCGACTGCGCTGCTTGAAGAAGCTCTTCGATCTGGTTCTGGCGCAGTACTACCTGGCCAATACGGTCGAAATTGCCACCTGAACTCTCGCAGCCGCCTGTTCTTGGACATCACCATCCGAACCCAGCTCCATCAGGTTCCAGTTACCACGCGACCCAGGCGCTCAGGCGCGATTCAAATCCGACGATGACGCCGTCTGCCGTTCCGCTTAGGGAGAGTAGTCGGCCACTCTTCCAGAGGTCAAGGAACTCACGGAGCCCCGCACGACTTGGACGTAGTCCATCCAGACGGCGCCAATGATACACTTGGCGGCAACGATTGTGGCAGGAGGACAAAATGGTCAACCGCAGAGGCGCCCTGAAAATCGGCGCGGCGACGCTCGCAGGTGTGTTCGTCAAGAGGCCTGATTCTGGACCATACCGGTCGCCGACGCAGCCGGACCTCGCATTCCACAGAGCGATTTTCGACCAACGTTTCGCGGAGTCCCAGGTTTTCGCGGCCGAACTGCACAAAGCAGGCGTCGTCACGTCCGCGATTCGCGGAGACGTTGCCGAACTTTGGTACGACGATCTGCGCCGGCATCTTAGAGAAAACAATTCGCCAATCACCGGCTTGACGGATCGCGCCGCATTGTTTTGTCTCGAAGAATTGGCGCGCGACGTGGGGATGAAGGTTGTCTTCAGAGTGGATCGCGTAATTGAGAAGGGTCAAGACGCGGATCACGCACAGGAGATCGGGCGGACGATGGCTCAGATGATCAGCCATTTCGACAGCAATGCGCCGCGGGATGCGTCCGCTCAAAAGCGCACGGGCCCGTTTTCTCCTGAAAACAAAACGGCGCTGGTGTCCTGGGTGATTGCGTAAACATGTTTATGGCCTGAAGCGAAAAGGAATGTCAATGGTTTTACCTCCGAATGTTAGCGAAGCGGACTTTAACGCGGCCCTCAATGAATTCCGGTCCGCCGTAGGCGCGAGCTGGGTCTTCAGCTCGGACGAAGATGTGGCGCTCTATCGCGACTCTTACTCCATCAATTGGGGCGAACCGGAAGAGCGGGTGGCCTCGGCGGCAGTCGCCCCGGCCAAGGTCGAGGAAGTGCAACAGATTGTTCGCATCGCGAATCGTTACCGTATCCCTTTGTATCCGATCTCCACGGGCCGCAACCTTACCTACGGCGGATCCGCCCCCAATATGCGCGGCAGCGTCGTGGTCGATTTGAAGCGCATGAATCGCATCCTGGAAGTCGACGAAAAACGGGCGTTTGCATTAGTCGAGCCAGGCGTTAGCTATTTCGATCTTTACAGCCACATTCGCGAGCGCAGCCTCAAGCTGATGCTGGATGTGCCGGACCCGGGTTGGGGCAGTCCTATGGGCAACAGCCTGGATCATGGGGCTGGCTACACGATGGCTGCGTTTCGCGATCACTTTAGCTCGCACTGTGGCATGGAAGTGGTGACGCCGGACGGGGAGGTAATCCGCACAGGCATGGGCGCTGTGCCCAACGCGGATAGCTGGCAGGACTTCCACTATGGTGCCGGCCCTACGGTGGACGGGTTGTTCGCACAATCGAACTTCGGAATCGTCACTAAGATGGGTTTCTGGTTGATGCCTATGCCGGAAGCTTTCTTATCCGGCACCGTCACCGCGCCGCAGCATCAGGACCTCGAAGCGCTTGTGTATGAGGTAAGCTACCTGGAAGATCTCGGCCTCACAGGCATGCCGCAATATGGCAGTCCTATCGGTCGTTCAGCGATTGGTCCGGGCGCAGCGGCCATGGCAAGCTTGATGCAAAATGGTTGGCCTTCTGCTGAGGCGGTAGAAAACTTCGTCGCGGCGCAGAAGCTTCCAGCCTGGTCGGTCCAGCTTTACTTTTATGGTCCGGAAGAAACCGTTCGCGCCACCTGGCAGGCCGCCAAGCGGCGGATAGGCAAGGCGATTGCCGGCGCGACGTTCCAGGACGGCGAGTTCCTGACACTGCCCATCCCCAAGGAAAAGGAGCCTACCCAATCCGACAAGCCTCGCCTGGGAATTCCCGCGCTCGAAGTATTCAATATGGTGGCGCGGAACGCAGCGAATGCCAGTGATCCCCCGGACGGACACGCCGACCTCTTCGTCACCATCCCGCGCAAAGCCTCGGCGCTGTTTGACGCGACACGGGTCCTTCATGACGCCTACGCGGAGCTTGGCCTCCCGGCCCAGCAGAATCCATTTCCCACACCGTTTACTTACTACTCGCGCTGTTTCTGGACCGGTACCACGGTGCCCACATGGCGCGACCCCGCAAAGAACGCACGCAGCCGTGAACTATTTGCCAAGGTGATGAACCGCTGCGCCGAACACGGCTGGGTCGGCTATCGCACCAACCCCACGTTTCAGGACCTTCTGATCAGCAAGTATTCTTTCAACAATCATTCTCTACTGCGCTTCCAGGAAAAGCTAAAAGACAGCATCGACCCCAACGGAATCATCTCACCAGGCCGCTACGGAATCTGGCCGGCCAGCATGAGGAAGAACCGCGCATGAGGTACCCATTCCTTCTTCTTTTGGTTGTTGGACTGGGCAATTCTCTTGTGGCCCAGACACCGTCGGAGACGAACGGAAAAGTGGTCTTCGACAAATGGTGCGCCCCTTGCCACGGAGCCGTGGCGCCCAAGAATGTGATGTTTGGCAATGGCGCTCTGCCGGGCACCTCCGCCCTCTCCGTGAAATACAAAGGCAAGCTTCCAGCAGTGCTCGATCAACGTACCGATCTCACTCCCGCGATGATCAAGAGCGTGGTCCGGCACGGGTTGTTCGGCATGCCCATTACGCGCAAGACGGAAGTGAGTGACGCGGAACTTGAGGACGTAGTGGCGTATCTCACGCGCAATCAGAAGAAGTAATGGAAGCCGCGTAGTCCCAGCATTTGCCGTTAGGTGTTGCTAACCGTTCTTCTAACCAGCAATCCGGCACCAATACACCGGGCGTTCAGGCGGAGTCCGCTGCTTCGGGCGAATTGTCGGGCACTCGGAGAATCCACGGGTGACGGAAGGATCAATCCCGGTAAGGGAGTCGCCGTCTCGTCAACCTGCCGGGTCCCCCCGATGCCGCGCACCCGAGCGGCCCGCGATTGGGAACTGCCCACCACACTCGAGGATAGCGATGACCGTCTCGGCAATGCGATGCTTCTCCGCCCGATAATAGGCGTAGTCATCCTGCCGCAATTTGACCCAATGTTGGAAACCATAGGTAGGCAGGAAACACGTGACTGCTGTTTTTCCACGCGGCGCGAAGGTCGAAGCGGAGCGAGATTTGCGAGAGGTCTGTACCGGGTTGAAGAGTCAACGGCGTGTGGAGAAGCTGTGTCACGTATCCAGGCTGAGCGTGAAGATCGCGCGCGACGCCGAGCGACACCTGCAGGTAAGAGGGAAACGGCTTCACACTGTTATAGATGCTGTCGGTCACCTGATCGGCGTACCGGCCTCCCAGAAGATCGTAAGTCGTGGCATGGCCATCCGCCGCGGAGGTCACCCAGTCCGCCCCGACGGTTTCGCCACCGGCCAACTCCACACCGACAGCGGCATTATGTTCCACCAGGATTTTTTCGACCTGGGCGTCCAATCGCAGTTGCCCTCCGAGATTCAGAAGATTCTCGACGATGGGCCGAATGACGGCCTGAGACCCGCCAATAGGGTAGCCCGCGTTATGTGAGTTCATCCAAGCGAGAGAAAAGATCAGCGGCAACATGGAGAGATCCGCCGGCTCACCGCCGCCAAAGAACCTTCGGAGCAGTACGTGTTTGAATCGCGCAGCGTATTCTTGACCGTCATGCCCGACCAATGCCGCAGCAGCGGCAGATCCGGCGCGATTCGCAGTGCTGCCAGCCAATTTCGAGGCCAGGGGGCCGCGAAGTCCGTCAACGGAAATTTCGCCAGCCTACGGACGGCCGACGCGAAATGATGGATCTCGGCCTCATCCTCAGGGGCGTGCTTCAGGAGTTCGGCTTCCATGCGATCTACGTTTGTGTACACGATCAGCGGTTCGCCGCGCTCGGACTCCAAGCGCGCATATTCTTCCGGATCGATGAACTTCAATCGGTCGATGTCGAACACCTCTTGCCACTGCGAATGCATCGCTCCTGCGGGATTCGAGCCGAGCAGCCAGTAGAGGCAGTTTTCAAACGTGTAATCCCCCGGCGCCAGCTAGTCGCCAGCCCTCCTGGAGTGCCATGCATTTCGAGGATCTCGGCCTCATAGCCGCATCGTCGCGCGTATACGGCGGTGCAGAGTCCCGCGATTCCCCGCCGATGACGACGATTTTTCGGGTATCTTGGCTCGTCCCTATGGCCCTCGCCTCGTCACGGTTTCCGACACGCGATGATCCGTTCCGATAGACGTGGAAGGAAAAGCGGAGTAGCGCTATGATGCGCGAATGCGCGCAAGGAAGAATCGGTGATGAGGGTTTTTGCCCACCGGCTGAGGTGAATCATGAACCGGGTTGCCTGCGTCTTCCTGCCGGGAAAATTAATTCGAAGGTGTTACAAGTGCAACCTTGGTTAGTTGCGAGCGAAATTCTGAAAGGATCAGTTCAAAAGTATGGCACACGTATACAGCTTTCAAGTCTCGCCGACCCTGCCAGCGCGGCTGGAAGCGCTCAACCCACTCTCCTTGAACCTTCGCTGGACGTGGGACCATCCCAGCAGAGATGTGTTCGAAACTCTCGATCCCGATCTTTGGGAGGAATCGAGGCACAATCCGCGTGTGGTGCTCGGCCGCATCAGCCAGCAACGCCTTGCCGAACTCGCCTCAGATGAGGCGTTTCTTGCCGAATTGGATCGTGCCGCCGCCAGCTTGGCTGAGTACATGGCGGGCACCGGGTGGTTCCGGCGCGCCCACCCCGATGTAGCTGGGGTTGTTTTTGCTTATTTCTCGGCCGAGTTTGGCTTGACCGAATGCATACCCAATTATGCGGGCGGTTTGGGAATCCTTGCCGGGGATCATCTCAAGTCCGCCAGCGACGTGGGACTGCCTCTGGTGGGGGTTGGCTTGCTCTACCAGCGCGGCTACTTCCAGCAGTACCTGAACGCGGATGGCTGGCAGCAGGAAACCTATCCTGTGAACGATTTTTCGAACCTGCCAATAGTGCCGGAGCTGGACGCACAGAACAACCCGCTCACCGTATCCGTGGAGTTTCCCGGACGCCTGTGTTGTGCGCGGCTGTGGAAGGCGCAGGTTGGGCGCGTCCCGCTGTACCTGCTAGATACGAATGTGCCGCAGAACTCGGACGGGGACCGCCGGATCACCGGGTCGTTGTACGGCGGCGACGATGAATTGCGCCTGCAGCAGGAAATCATCCTAGGGATCGGCGGCATGCGCGCGCTGGGAGCGCTTGGGATTCGTCCTACAGTTTGCCATTTGAATGAAGGGCACTCCGCGTTTCTGGGGCTCGAAAGGACGCGCGCCCTGATGGATGAGCTGAAGGTTTCGTTCTTCGAAGCTCGCCAGCTTGCAGCCGCGGGCAACTTGTTCACTACGCACACTCCGGTCCCGGCTGGCTTCGATCGTTTTGACCCGCAGATGATGGCCAAGTATTTTAGGCCGTTGGCCGAGCGGTTCGGCATCCCTTTTGAACGGCTGATGAGCTACGGCCGTCAGAATCCCGCGGATCCCAATGAGAGCTTCAACATGGCCTACCTGGCCGCTCGCATCAGTTCCGCGGCCAACGGCGTCAGCCGTCTCCACGGAGTGGTCACTCGAAAAATGGTTCGGAGCATGTGGCCGGGCTACGCGCTGGAAGAGATTCCGGTGGGCTCGGTCACCAACGGCGTGCACATTCGCAGTTGGGTCTCGCTCGAAATGACCGCGTTGCTGGACCGTTATCTGGGCCATCGTTGGGCGGAGGAGCCCGCCGAGAGCGGCGTCTGGAATCGCGTCGACCGAATTCCCGACCACGAGCTGTGGCGCGTACACCAGATTCGCCGCGAACGCTTGGTCCATTATGCCCGCCAAGCCCTCGAGTCCCAGCTGCGCCGGCGCGGAGGTTCGGATACCGAGATCGCCGCGGCCCGCTCGGCGCTTAACCCTGACGCCCTCACCATCGGATTTGCCCGCCGGTTCGCAACGTATAAGCGCGCAACTTTGCTGCTGCGGGATGTGCCCCGACTCAAGCGGATTCTGACGAACCCGGCGCGTCCGGTTCAGGTTCTGCTCGCCGGAAAGGCTCATCCTCACGACTCAGCGGGAAAGGATCTGATCCGCCAGATCATCCACTTCGCCAGTGATCCGGAGGTTCGTTCGAGCGTAGTGTTTTTGGAAGACTACGACATACGCGTTGCGCGCCACCTCGTGCAAGGTGTCGACGTGTGGCTGAACACGCCCCGGCGCCCCAATGAGGCCAGCGGCACCAGCGGGATGAAACTGTTGCCCAATGGCGGTCTCAATCTTTCCGTGCTGGATGGCTGGTGGGCGGAGGCCTACGATCGCGAGGTGGGCTGGGCGATCGGATACGGTGAAGATTACAATAACGACGACTACCAGGACGCGGTTGAGTCCGAGGCTCTCTTCAATCTTTTAGAGAAGGACGTAACGCTATTGTTTTATGATCGTGACGAAGAGGGTCTCCCGCTCCGCTGGATCGCGAAAATGAAGGCTTCGATGAAACGCTTATCTCCAATATTCAACACCAACCGCATGGTGAGGGAATACGTGGAGCGCTTCTATATTCCCGCGGCCAAACGCTACTGCGAGCTAGCCGCGGAGAGCGGAGCCAAACTGCGCCCTATCATCGAATGGCGCCGCCGGTTTCGAGCTGCTGGCTCTCAAGTCAAGATCCTACAGGTTCACGCTGAGAACAGCCGAGAGATCCGCGTGGGAGAAAGGATACGGGTGACGGCCTCTGTTGTTCTAGGCGAGATATTGCCAGAATCTGTCCGGGTCCAGATTGTGTCCGGCTCGCTCAATGAGGGCGGGATGATTGTGAACGGTTCTTCGCACGATATGAGGCACGCTGGCGTGCGTGAAAACGAACATCAGTATGAGGGCGAGTTGGAGTGCCTCGAAAGCGGATCGTATGGCTTCAGCGTGCGGGTAATTCCTTACCACCCCGATGTACGGGTGCCCTTCGAGCATCCGTGGCTGGTCTGGGCGGAATAGCCCAACTAGTCGACAGGACGCATTACAACGGCGTGACTGACTTCGCGGGCCGGCCCGCCTACAATAGCCGCATGCTGGGCAATGAACTGAACCGCGACACACACACATTTACCCACAATGGGTCCGAGTACTCGATCTACACATTCATGACGCGGGACGGGATCTTGTGTTATCGCGTCTGGCGCAAGATGGATGAGGGACGGGCGGAATCGGGCGAGGCGAGGACCGATCTGATCCAGCGGCTTAAGAAAGAGTTGGAGAACCGTAAGCAGGCTCAGTAAGTTTTCAAAAGGCTCACGCGAGTTTCCGCAGCAGATCTTCCAGGTCGCCAAGCTTCTCGGTCATTAGATTTGAGCCTGCTTGAGAGCGCTAGAATCTCGTCGGCACGGCGGTTAACGTCGAAGTCCAGTTCGCTACGAACCCGATCCCGCTGATCCTGGCGGTTCTGGCTCATCGTGATTACGGGTGCTTGAATCGCGGCCCGCATCCACAGCAACAGGTTCAGCAAGATTACGATACTGCTATCGGTAACGTACAGAACGGTTCGCCATAAGTATCACTGCCGTATTTCGTCGCCCCCGCGAGGCCCGCTTGCTAGTCTGCTGGTCTGCGGAAACGCAAGTTCGTCGTTACGGCCGACTCGACTTTGGGGCGAAAGCCCTCTCCCCGGAGACCGGGGAGAGGCCGTTGTCGTGTGGTAGGGACGAATATTAAATCTTGTCGTCGTCGTCCTTGTCAACTTTAGCGATGCGCACCCGGCGTTTGAAGTCGCTTGCGGGGCGAACCTTCTTCTCGCCGGGGAAGGGGACCTTAAACCCGGTGGCCTCGTACCAATCGAAGTGGCTGACGGTGTCCGGGTCCAGGGAGTCGGGAGTGTGATATTTGGCGGCGAAGACGTCCGCCTTCATTTTGAGCCAACCAGCCCGCAGAGCTCTGACATTACGGGACTCCTTCTCCCTCAGGGCCGGGGCTGCGGAGCTGCAGGTGTTGAGGCTTGGGGGAATATCCGACGGGGCCGTATATCCCGTCACGCCGTAACAGAGCGGGACCTGATTCGCCACATGCGTCCACGGCAGGAAGTTTTCCGTGGGCGGGTCGTTGATGAAGACAGTGCTCATCGGCGAGGCCACCAGGTCGAACTGGTTCATGGGCGTGAGACCGAGGATCTGCTCGATCGTGCGGGTCATGTTGACCTGCGTGTAGAAGGTACTGTCCACGCTTACCCCGGCCCCGGTGCCATCGGAGTTCACCTTCTGTTTGACGAAGGGGCTGATGACATAGCCAGGGCTGCGGTGACCGTCGACGTGGTCGACGCCGTACTGCGCGTCGTCTTCCTCGATGAAGATCGCCGAACTGGACCAGATGTTGCTGTGGCTGATGATGTCGACGACGCGCCCAACCGCGAGGTCGTTATCGGCCACTTCGGCCGCCGCGTTCGGTGGCCCGGTGGTGTGGTCACTCATGATCCACAAGAATTCCAGCTGGGGCACCGTACCGTTTGCCACGTCATTGGCGAAGTCCTGCTGCCAGACATCGACACGGTACTGATCAGGTATGCCCAGATCGAATTGCGGGTAGTTTTGCACCGTGACGTTGTACAGGTTCGGCAGCGGGGTGACCGAGCCGATGACGTTGTAATACTGGAGCTGCGTCTCTTTGCCAGACTCGAATTCCAGCGTGTCGTTGTAGAACTGGGTCCAGGTCGGCTCGCAGCTGTCAGAAACAATAAACGGTAATGCTACGGGTGTTGAACCGGCGCCATTATAAGAATTAGGCTGGGTCATATTATTCGGAGTGCAACCGGGTACGGTGAACGTGTTGCTTTCGACGTACTCACCGTAGTTCTTCACGGTGACGCCGGCCGCGGCCGCCACGTCCCACAGGTGGCCCTTCTTCTGATAGGCAATTGCATCGCCGCCGTTAGAGGGATAGTCGCGGAGCCAGTCCGGCGACTGGACGTCGTCGGAGTAGGGCGCCATGGCCTG
>JASHQT010000235.1 GCA_030039005.1 Bryobacteraceae bacterium | reverse complement strand
GGCCGGGCGGTGTGATCAGCGCCGAAGACGTCGAGCGAGCGGCGGCGAGCAAGACCGCTGCTCCCGCACCCGCGCCCTTACCCACAGGCGCTCCAGCGCTCTCCTCCATCGCGCGCCTGATGGCCGAGCGCACCACGCACAGCTGGACCACGGCGCCGCATTTCTTCCTGGTGCGCGAGATCGACGCCAGCGCGCTCCTCGCGGCGCGCGAGAAGCACGGCAAAGCGATCACGCATACCGATCTTCTGGTGGCCATCGTGGCGCGCTCGCTCGCCAAGCATCCCAAGATGAACGCCAGTTGGACCGGCAGCGCGATTCAATATAATCCCGCGATCAACATCAGCATTGCGATCGCGGTGAAGGACGGCGTGGTGGGCGCGGTGATTCCCAACGCCGACAGCGCAACGCTCGCCGCCATCAGCGCGCGCCGCCGCGATCTGGCCGAGCGCGCCCGCGCCGGGCGGCTCCATCCGCCGGACGTCGCCGGCGGCACGTTCACCATCAGCAATCTGGGGATGTTCGGCGTGGACGCGTTCAGCGCCATCATCACGCCGCCGCAGGCCGCGGTGCTCGCCGTTGGCCGCATCGCCGATCGTGTGGTCCCGGTGAACGGCCTCATCGGCATCCGCCCCATTCTCACGCTCACGCTGTCGAGCGACCACCGCGTGGTCGATGGCGCGCAAGCCGCCGCCTTCTTAAACGACGTCGCCGAAGCGCTCACCAGCGGCGCACTGCTATTTTAGGCGGGAATTTACCTGCGTCTTTGCTCGGACCACCGCCGATTTTCCGTCCTTGGTGCTTGGTCACGAGCGCGCTATCTTGGCCTTGCCGGAGCGTTCCCGTTTCGACTGTCGTGTAATTGGCGCTGAATAGAATCAGGCCGCTCAGCACCGGTCTGAGAAGTGCCCATATTGGGGTGTCCCAGACCAGCCCAACATCCCGAGTTGTGCTACCGGCTGGTGTACAATTCTTCTGTTGTGTCAGACAAGGACGATCGGCTCCAAACACTAATTCGCAAAGGAGATGCCCAAGGCGTCGTGGAATTAATGTTCAGAGAGCGGCCAATTGCGCCGCGCGAAGGCTTCTTTCGCGAGGGCGAGTTATGGGATTACAAACAGGAGATCCCCGTTGTTTCACGAGGATCGGAATCGGATTGGGCGAGTATCGCTGCCGACGTATTAGCGTTCCACAATACAAGCGGCGGCGTCCTAGTATTTGGAGTACGTGACCGGGATTATGCCTTTGTCGGCGCGAAGAATAATGTCCAAACGAAGACCTTCAACGATAAAATCCGGCGTTATGTTGGAGATCGATTCTGGGTGACTTATTCGCGACACTTCATCCAATACACGCAGCGGTACTTGGGGGTTGCGATTATTCCCCCAAAGGTCCACGCGCCATTGCGTGCAATGGGGGATTCGCCAACGGTTTCAGGAAAGCAGTTGCTAAAAGCCGGCGACCTTTGCGTGCGGGTCGCGGATCAGACTCGTGTTCTGCGAGGTACTGAAGCAATTAAATTTGCGGCAGAGCACAGTCTGGCGCCGGGCGGGAGCCTGTACGAGGTCGACGAGCCTAATTATCGCGTTCTTCGTCCCGACTATAGAGGTTTCATTTATCGTGACCGGCTCTGCAAGTCCGTCGAGAACGCGCTTTCGAGTGACCGCACGTTTACTGCCTCTTTGACCGGAATTGGAGGCGTCGGAAAAACCGCGCTTGCTAGTTGGGCAACGCTTCGTGCTTTCGAAGACAAGAGGTTCGACTTCATAGTATCGGTAACCGCAAAGGATCGCGCTTTTACGACGACAGGTATTGTACCGGTAACGCCTAATATGTCGTCATTGGCCGACCTACTCCGCCAAATTTGCGAGGTAACAGGCTTTAGCGAACTTAATCAAGAGCCTCAGATCGAGACTCACGCTGAACTCGTAAGGAAGAACATCCTGTCGCAGTTTAAGGGGTTACTCTTCGTCGACAACCTGGAGACGGTAAACGATCCGCGGATCATCGAATTCTTAGAGCAGCTCCCTCTTCCAACCCGAGCGATCGTCACTTCGCGCGGAACCAGAATCCGGGTCGCGGCGCAGCCTATTGAGATTGGACCGTTCGAGCTTGGCGAGGCGATCGATCTTTTGAGCGACTCGGCCCGAGCAAAGGCCAAACATTTCATTACGGAACTGTCTCCGGCTGACCACGCGAAAATAGTGAATTGCTGCGATCGAATCCCATTGGTGATCGAATGGTTTGTAGGGCGTTCGACGTCCGCGGATAAGGTAGTGCAGGAAGCAGAATTTCTCGTCTCGGAGAGTAAACACGGAGAGGAGCTCGTTGAATTCTCGTTTAGGCGTATCTATGGTCAGCTCAACGAACCGCAACAGATGATCCTCAAGGTCCTATCCTTGATAGGAGGCCAGCTTCCGGTTGAAGCCATCGCTGCTGCGGCGGCGATCCCGATCCACCAGACCGCGGACGAACTTGAAATCATCAAGGACCTATCGCTCATAGAACGACAGTATGATCTTGACTACCGGGATATGGTCTACTCCCTCCTCCCGGTCACTACCACGTTCGTGTATCGCGAACTAACCAAAACGAGAGACCTTGAGGCGACGATTCGAACAAGACTCAATGACTGGTATCAAGCTGCAGAGATCGTGGACCCCTCGCAACGGCGGCTTGTTCAACAGGTGCGCAGGGGCGAACGGAGTCCCGAACTGGCGCTTGCGGAAGTCGCCAAGGCCTTCGTGAGCGAAGGGAAGTACGAGGACGCAGAACATTATTTTCGTCTAGCCCTAGAACGAAACCCGATCAACTGGCGCGTTCACCGCGAAATGGCGGAATTCTATTTGAAGAGGATGAGGCGCGTCAAATCGGCAATCGATCACTACAAAATAGCAGTAGAGCATTTGCCAAAACAAGGAAGTGACCGGGCGAGCGTGCTCCGAGATTACGGACTCTTACTGAAGGATTCCGGACTCCCAAGCGCACGCCGGGCAGCAGCGGAGTACCTTGAAGCAGCGCTTCGTGAGGACCCGGGCGATGCAACATGCCGGTGTGCGCTCGGCGACTGCCTCCTTAAGGTTGGTGCATACGCAAAAGCCATGGAAGTTCTGGAGCCCTTGGCGGAAGATAGCAACAGAGACATCCGATTCAAGGTGTACCCTCTTCTCGAAGAATGCTACAGCAATTTGGATGAGCGCCTCAAACTAGGACAATTGAAACAACGCGCCGGCACAGAACGGTGACTGGCCCGAACCGTCCCGGAGTGGTCGACGGCGCGCAAGCCGCCGCCTTTCTGAACGACGTCGTCGAAGCGCTCACCAGCGCGCAGCTATAGAGAGCACGGATCTTACTCCAAGCCGCACGCGCGCGCTTGCTCACGGGCGAGCACGGCTTGATCCCGGTCGCCGTCCCCATGCGCCGCGGCGCCGAGTAGGCGATCGCGATACACGTTGAAGCTCGGTAAGGGAACGCGCGCCAGATCGGCCGCGGCCTGAATCAAATTGGCATCCTTAAGACCGACCGTGATCGGCGAGCCGACGTTGTCGTAGCTTTGCTCCACCATCGTTTTCCCGTAACCTTTGTACGCCGGCGCCGCAAATAGCCCCTCCGTCATCACTTCGTACAGGACCTGAGGTTCCACGCCGTACTTGCGGATCAGGGAGAAGCCTTCGGCCATCGCAATCATCGCGCAGCCAAGGACGAGATTATTGGCCAGCTTGACGACGGTGGCAGCTTCGGGTTGGGCGCCGGCGTGAAATACGCGCCGGCCGATCATTTCGAGTGCGGGTTTCGAGCGTTCGACAGCGTCATCGGAGCCGCCGGTCACAATCCCCAGTTGCCCCGACGCCGCAAGATCCGGCCTCCCCAGCACCGGGGCAGCGACCAGGAACTGCCCCGCGTCGCGATGCGCGGCCGCGAGCGCTCGAATCGCCGCGACGCCGTAAGTGCCCATGGCTAGATGAATGCCGCTGGAGGGAAGGGAATCACGGATGCCCCCGGCACGCAGCGCGACATCGACTACCGTGGCGTCCTCGACGAGCATCGTCACCACGATGTCGCGATCCTTGGAAGCCTCGGCTATGGTCTCCGCGGCAGCCGCTCCGGCCGCGACGAGCTCTGCGACCTGCGCCGCGACGATGTCATAAACCACTAGATCGTGGCCGCCGGCGAGGATTCGCCGGGCCATGCCCCGGCCCATGCGGCCCAGACCGATGAAGCCGATTTTCACACCAGTTGGCCGCGCACCCACTCAATCTCGCGGCAGACGTAGTCGACGATATCGCCGGTCTTCAAGTGCTCGGGCAACACGTCCCAGGTATAGGTTTCGATCTCCAGTTGGCCCGACAGCGGCTTTTCCTTATGCATCTTGAGCGCCTGTTCGAGAGCGAAGCGCGTGGTGCCGAATTTTCCGCCGAGGTCGTCGAGGAACACCGGAACGTGAAAGTGCGTGCGCCATTCGCGCGGGCCCGGGTCCGCCTTGCGCGCGGCGAACGCGTCTTCCAGGTTGAGAAACTTGGTGATCTTCCCGTTCTTCCTTTCCGAGGTCTGCGAAAGATACACCGTCTTGGCGAAGCGCTGGAGCGCTTCCACGGTTTCGTCGGTCACCTGCGGCATGTTCATTGCCGCCACTTCCTGGAGCTTCAAAATGGGTATGCCGGCGTCGACGAGTTTCTGCAGCGAAACGGGGATGTCTTCGAAGCCGACGGACTGGTGGCCAATGTCGAAAACAATCCCTAAATGGCGGCGCAGCGCGGCGATCGCATCGGATACCGGAATATTGGCGAGCTTGGCGAGCCGCTCGATCGACGGGCCGGTGTAGAGATGGTTGGTGAAATAAGCGATGGTCTCGTCGGTCGTCTCGAGGTAGCAATAGGGCTCCGGTTCGAGCGCGAGCGTGACGGTTTTTCCTGTTCGCGCTTCGATCCCCACCAGGTGAGCGACGACGCGGAGCACATGATCGGTGTAAGAGGCAACCACGTCAGGGCCGGTGACACGCGGCTTGAAGCCCAGCGGTGCGCTTTGAATGGACCCCGCGATCCCGTCGGGGGCGACGTCGGCAATGACGTCGGCGACGTTGATGGTGTATTGCGTCCGCTCCTCGCTTCGCCAATCGGGCTCGTACACCTGCTCTTTGACGATGGTGTCCTTGAAAGCGCCATAGGGGAACGCGTTCACCGTGTAAAGGTACAGGTCATTTTCGGCCAGGAAGCGCTTCAGAGCCGCGCGCGCGGCGGAGTCTTTGGCCAGCAGTTCCGCGGAAGCCGCAGCCAAACGGAGCGACAAACCAAACGGCTGATTCGGCGAGACCCTGGCCTTCACCTTCGGCACGTAAGTGCGCAGGCTCTGCGACATCAACTCCCAGTTGTCGCCGGGGTGAACAAGGGTGGCGTAACTCAAGTGTCCAAGACGGCCTAGATTCATACTTTTTCGACTTTTCCTGAAGATGAAGAACGCACGATGGCTTCGGTGACGGCGACGCCGTGAATCATTTCATCGGTCGTGATGGGATACGCAGGGCCGCCTTGCACCGCGCAGGCGAATGACTCTAGAGAAGCCCGCGTGACGTCGAGCCGCGCGGCTTCCCATGTCTCGGCGGGCCCTTTGAGCGGCTGGAATTTGCAGGTTCCGAATAACCGCGTGCGCCGTTCCTCGGAAGAAGCGCCGGCGGCGTGAGTTGTTCCTTCCAGGCGGACCCATCCTTTGGAGCCGTAAATCGTAAGACTGAATCCCGGTCCTGTTGCTGTCATCGTGCCCAGGTAACCGGACATGCCCTCTTTCATCCGGAACAGAATCGAGGTGGTATCGTCGGCATCTACGGGAACAACGCGATGGAAACTCTGGGCGAACACGTGATCGATGGGGCCGCATAGATCGATCATGCCATCGATGGCATGAACGCCCATCGGCGTAAGTCCACCGCAAGGCGTCTCGCTGCGATTCGCTCTCCAAGCCTCGGGCTTGAGCATTAATGCGTTCGCAAACGTCATGGTAGATTCGGCGTGCAGAATTGTCCCGAGTTCTCCGGAACGAATCCGCTCGCGCAACTTGGTAATCTCCGGATGAAACCGGCGGTTGTAGCCCAGGGCAAGCGTGACCCCGGCCTTCTTGGCAGCGCGCACCGCCTCCTCCGCGCTTTCCTTGGTCAGGGCGAAAGGCTTTTCGCAGAAGATGTGTTTCTTGGCGGCCGCCGCGGCGATCATCTGCTGCGCGTGCATCGAGTGCGGCGTCGCGAGCACCACCGCATCCACCTTCGGGTTTGCGAGCAGTTCGTCGTAGTTATCCACCAGCTCGAATTTCTGCGCGCCGGCGAACGCTGCAACTTCCGGGGTCTTGGTGCGCGTCGTGCCCGCAATGAATCGAATCTGGTTACTGTCTTGCTGAACGGCTTCGACCAGCGTTTTTCCCCACCAGCCGAGGCCGACAATGGCGGCGTTGATCATGGCTACGAAGTCCTCAACAACGAGAACTTGGGATCGGCGGCAACCGAAGGCGCTTCCGGCAGTCCTCGCTCCTTTTTCACGATGTTGACGCCTTGCACCAGCGACACCATCTTGTAGAACGCGTGCCGGCGGCTCATTCCTTCGCGGCCCATGCCGCAGTCCGAAGAGAGCACCAACCGCTCGACCGGAATGACCTCCAGTGCCTGCCGGACCAGCGCTGCTACCTGTTCCGGCGACTCGACCTGCAGCGTATGATGATCGATCACGCCGATGCCGACTTTCATGTTCGTGATTTTTTTGCCTACGTCTTCGAGATCGGCTGCGCCGGAGCTGGCCATCTCGAATGTAATCACGTCGGCATCCACCTGGTTTAAAAGTTCGAGCGCCGGCTTGTAGCTTTGGATTTTCGCGAACATGCGCTGCTGCGAGGGGTTGCCCCAACAGGTGTGGCACCAGACTTCGGTCTTGGCGCGCAGCCCGCGCACGGTGTTGTTGAACACCTTCAGCATGAACTCCGGGTTGATCACCTTGTCGACGTAGCCGCGCGCGGCGAGCAGATGGATCTGCGGTTCCTCCATCTGGATCACCTGGCAGCCGGCGTCGGCCAGGTCGTGCAACTCTTCGTTGAACGCGTCGCTTAGAGCCATAATGCGATCGGGCAAACTTTTGTAGTGCTCATCCTGAACCGCGAACGCGACCAGCTCCGGCGTAACGGTGCCGAACTTCACGGGCTTGGTGGTAAGCCTCTGCGCGGCCTTCCAGATCTCGGCGTACTGCAGTTCGCCGCGGCCCACAGGACCGACTAACTTCGGCATGACCCGAGCTTCGAGGTAATCGTGAAGGATATGGCCGCGCGGAAAGGCTATGCCGCCGGCGCCGACCTTCGCTAATTTCGGGTGGGTCGTCTCAAAGCCGTCCATGTGATTGGGCGGATAGCTCGTCCAGGATTGGCCGCCGACGTCCTGGTTGAACCGGCAGTCGCCGTCGGTGACGATGTCCAGGCCCGCCACTTCCTGTTCGCGCAAATAAACCGACAGCGCATCGACGTACTGCTCCCGAAAACGGCTGATGACCATCGCATCCAAAAACGAGCGGCTGCCGAGGTTCTCGGTGTACCAACTGGGACGAGGCAGTGAACCTGTGACTGTCGTCGGAAGTATCTTGTTCAGACTGGCTTTGAGCATGTTCCTGTCAGGGGACTCCTGTTAGCGTCGTGTGACGCTCGATTGCCGTAGGCTTTTGAATTGTATTGAGGACATAGCCTCGGTGTCAACATGAAGGCCAGTCGCTTTGCCGAGACGGTGGTGATGGTGAACCAACCCTGGCGCACCCCTACCATCCGAACCGTGGTCCCATCGGGCGGCGCATCGCTCTGAGCCATTCTTCGGAGACGAGCCACTGGCGAGTGGCGGTTGGGCTTGCTGCAGATGAGAGGTGCGACGGCGGTGCGGGTTGGGCCGAGATATCCACGATTAGGGCGGTCACGCGGGACCCGCCACCCTCAGCCTCCACCGCTTTAGGGTATCACATTCTCAAATCTAAGGGAGAATACTGTGCTTCGTCTCTTGATTAACTGGCGATGAATGCTCAGCACCATGTGCCCAGAAGAATGGACCGCCCCGAGTGCGGATCAGGGAGTTGGGGAAGTGACCAATACGTGGTCCCCTCCAGCCACTCATTCAGCTTCCAGTAATCAGGAAACATTTAGCGATCTTATCCAACATATTGACGAAGTCATTTTCTGGCGCAAGCCCGGAGCGCCGAAACCTGCCTACGTCAGTCCCGCGTTCGAAAGAGTTTGGGGGCGTCCCTGTTCCAGTGTCTATGCCGAACCCTCGTCCTGGATTGAGTCCATTCACGTGGACGATTGTGAGCGGGTTTTAGGACGTTGGAGTACGGTGGAGGATCCGCAAGGAGAATACGACTACCGGATTGTCCGCCCCGATGGCCATATCCGATGGGTTTCCGTTCGCACCTTCGCCGTTCGGGATGCCGCGGGCAGAACGGAGAAGATTGTTGGCATCGCCAAGGATTGCACCGAGCAAAGACGCTCGGAGAACGCCCGTGCCTTTCTGGCCGCGATTGTGGATTCCTCCCGTGACAGCATTGTAGGAACGGATCTGAACAGCCGCATCCTAAGCTGGAATAAGGCTTCCGAAGAGCTCTTCGGGTTTACGGCCGAGGAGGCCTTGGGGCAGCATATCGGCATCCTCTTTGCGCCTGAGCGGCAGGGTGACTACGTTCAATCGCTCGAGCGCATCCGCCACATAGAACGCACTCATTCTTTTGAATCTGTACGCGTGACAAAGGGTGGCGTCCCGGTTGATGTACTGGTGATCCTGTCACCCGTCAAAGATTCATCGGGTGAGTTACAAGGCGTTTCGGCGATTTATCACGATATCACCAGCCGTAAGTTGGCGGATGCGCAATTACTAAAAGCAAAAGAAGCCGCCGAAGCAGCCGCTCGCGCGAAGTCCGAATTCCTGGCCAACATGAGCCACGAGATCCGAACGCCGATGAATGGCATTCTGGGGATGACGGAACTTGCGCTCGATACGGAGTTGGACGCCACGCAGCGTGAGTATCTGAACGCTGTGAAGTATTCGGCGGATTCCTTGCTGGCCGTCATCAACGACATTCTCGATTTTTCGAAAATCGAAGTGGGCAAGTTAGGGCTCGATCCAATTGAGTTCAACTTCCGCGACCACTTGGGACAGGCGATGAAAGCGCTTGCGGTGCGAGCCCATGAAAAAGACATTGAGCTGGCCTGTTTCGTGCCGCCTGAGTTTCCCAATTCCGTGGTCGGAGATCCGGTTCGCCTGCGTCAAGTGATCTTGAATCTCGTTGGGAACGCCATTAAGTTCACCGAGAAGGGTGAGGTGGTGCTGCAGGCGGAAATTGTCGCGGAGGATGAGAGTAATCTGACGCTGCACTACAGTGTCCGCGATACGGGAATCGGCATTCCGCCGGAGAAACAGAAGCTCATCTTCGAGCCCTTTAGCCAGGCAGATGCTTCCACTACGCGGAAGTACGGCGGGACTGGGTTAGGGCTTACCATCTCGATGCGTCTCATCGAAATGATGGGTGGCCGGCTTTGGTTAGAGAGCGAAACGGGTAAGGGAAGTACGTTTCATTTCACCACGCAACTGGGCCGGGCTACCGGCGTGGTCCCTGGTTCGCCGCATATCGACATGGCCCTTCTTAGAAACTTGCCCGTGCTGGTGGTTGACGACAACGAAACCAACCGACAGATTTTAGACGTCACCTTGCACCACTGGTCCATGAAACCGGTTTGCGTCTCCTCCGCGCACGAGGCATTGCTTGTTCTGAACAGCGCCAGGGAACTCGGCAAGCCTTTCGCATTGATGCTCGTCGACTGTCACATGCCAGAGGTGGACGGTTTTATGCTGGTGGAGGAGATACGGCAGCAGCCGGAGTTCAACTCGCTCGCCGTGCTCATGTTAACCTCCGGCGGCCAGCGAGGGGACGGCGCCAGATGCAAGGAATTGGGCATCTCTGCTTACCTGATCAAACCTGTGCTGCAGTCGGATCTGCTGGAGACGCTGGTTAGGGTCCTTTCGCCGGCCGGCGCGCTCGGAGCTATGCGCACGCCGCCCATCACACGGCATACCCTGCGGGAAGGCCGAAGGAGCTTGCATATTCTGCTCGCCGAAGACAATTCGGTGAACCAGCGCTTAGCCTCACGGCTGCTGGAGAAGCAGGGTCATTCCGTCGTCGTTGCGGGTGACGGGGCAAAGGTACTGGACGCGCTTGAGAAAGAGAGCTTCGATTTAATTCTCATGGACGTTCAGATGCCTGTCATGGATGGCGTGGAAGCTACCGCTGAGATTCGAAGACGGGAATCCGTAACCGGAACTCACACGCCGATCATCGCGATGACGGCGCATGCCATGGCCGGAGATCGCCAGAGGTTTTTGGCGCATGGCATGGACGGGTATGTATCGAAGCCGATCCACTCCCGTGAGCTGTTTGAAGCTATCGAGGCGGCGGGAGCAGCCAGCGCGGCTTGAGTTTCCGCCTGCTGAGGGATTATCGGCACAATCCAAGCGCCGCGAGCGAACGCCGTGGGTAACGGCTGATCACTTCCCCGCGCTTTGGTTCAGAGTGACGAACAACTCGCCCACGGGCAGCTCGGTCATGGCTCGATCGATGTTGTCAAAGGGACCCACGAAAGCCTTTGCGAGGGGCGAGGCGAGGATCCCGGGGTACGCCACATCCGGCAGACCGTCGTGGTTGAAATCGGCGCAAACCGAAGCGGTCGAAATCATTCCGGTCGGCTGGGAGACGATGTGGAGATTCCCGAACTCACCGTTTCCTAAGCTCTCCCGCACGCCCAGTTGTGTGCCGATCACTTTAGACAAATCAAACCCGGGGCCGGACACTGTCACGAACGTCTCGAGAAGATCCAACCTGCCGGTGCCATTGAAGTCCGCCAGGCAATAACTGGTCGCCACCACTCCGCTCGGCTCGGGCTGGGAGAGGATCGGTCCAAAATAACCGTTGCCCTCTCCGAGCGTGACCGTCAGCACGGAAGTGGCCTGACTGCTTTCGTAAGCTCCCGGCCTTGCACCAACCGAATAAAGATCTAAGCGGCCATCGCCGTTGAGGTCCGCCACGGACAGCGCGAAGGTCGCGCCGGTCCACGGATAGGTTGGTCCCGCACGAAACGTTCCATCGCCATTTCCCAATAGGATGCCCAACGTCTGATTCGAAATTGTGAAATAGCCGAGCGTTCCGCTGCCGAATGGCGCAGCGGCCAGATAAGCGAGGTCTAAGATGCCGTCTCCATCGAAATCACCCGAGACAACCGTGACCGCTTGATTCACACCTGGAACCGCTACGCCCGTTCCAAACGTCCCGTCGCCTTTTCCGGGGATGAAATAGATGGCCGTCGGAGATGGCGGGAAGAAGGCGAAGTCGTTGAACAGCACGATCACCAAGTCAAGCTTGCCGTCGCGATTGAAATCGCCGATTGTCGCGGTAATTCCCGATGCGATCCCGGCGGCCGGAATATTCCCGGCAAACGCGCGCTCGGGCAGCGAATCGAGGCCGGGAAGCTGCGAAGAGATCGGAGGCTCGAAGGTTCCATTTCCGCGTCCGGGAAAGACCAGCACCTGGTTTTCGAAGAGGCAGATTCCCAATAGATCGGCCTTATTGTGGTTGGTGAAGTCCGCCACGATGATCGACGCAATCTGGCAACTGTTGGGCACCGGATACAGGCCAGCCTGTCGGAAGCTCCCGTTGCCATTGCCGAGCAAAATCTCGAGGAGATGCGCTCCGGTATCGGATATCACCAGATCCGCGATCCCATCCCCGTTGAAGTCGGCGCTCGCAATCGCAGTGGGCCCTGAGAGCGTGGGCGAGGTTAGAGGCGCGTGAAACGAAAACTGGGCCGCGCCGGGCGCCGCACTGAAAACTGCAAGCGCCAAGCCGCCAAGGACCATGAAGCCTGTCCTCATGCTAGGCAGTATAATCCCGCGCAAGGCGGAGCGGCGCATCGGCTCTGAATTTCACATCAGTAAGCGATTGCTTTTACACCGGGCTGCGAAGGACGAGTCCCACCATGGGGGCGCCAATCCGGTCTTCCTTGTATCTATCGCTCCCAAAACGGCGGAGGTTCGATGCCCAGTGTGCGCAGATAGACATAGCCCTGCCCGCGATGGTGAATCTCATTTTCGATTCCGTACAGAATCGTGCTGATGCCCGAGTTCTCCCACTGGCCGAATGCTTTATCCACTTCCGCGAAGCGTCGCGCCGGAATGGTGGGCCAGATTTTGTTGAGCTTCTCCGTGGTCTCGTCCCACAGCCGCAGCAACTCCGCTTTGGTGGACACGGACTCCAGCCCCGCGCCAAATGCCGTCCACTCGCCGGTCGCCACGCCGTGCGCGATGGGCTCCGTCATCTTCAAGAACTCCTTCACCATTTCGGAAAACGGCCGCATCGAGCCGACTTGGAAGCTGAAGAGCTTATCTTCGGGAAACGCCTCGATCACCTGGCGCGTCAGTCTGCGGTGGCCCTGCCAATGATCGAGTAGCGTCTGAGAGCTGAGAATGGATACGGGTTCGGTTGGTGTCATGAGACCAGTGTAGGACGGATTCCCCACCATTCCTGTCGTGAAAGAGTGCAGGGACTAGCTGGCTTTGGCCGCGCCGCCCCACAGCGCTTGCGACGCCAGCTTCGCCCCTTGCACCAGCGATTCGAGCTTCGCCCAAACGATCGTCGGATGAATTTCCGCCGTGGTCGCGAACGACGCAAACCCGCAATCCGTTCCCGCGATCACGTTCTCGCGGCCCACGGCTTCCGCGAACCGCGCGATGCGCTGGGCAATCAGTTCCGGATGCTCCACCAGCACCGTACTCTGCGTGACCACACCCGGAATGATGCACTTGCCTTCAGGCAGCTTCACCTGCTTCCAAAGCTCCCACTCGTGTTCGTGCCGCGGATTGGCGGCCTCGAAAGAATACGCGCCGGCACGCACGCGCAAAATGATGTCCAGCATGTGCCTGGCTTCCATGTCGTGCACCCGCGGTCCGAAGTTGATCCCGTAGCAGGTGTGGTAACGAATCTTTTCTTCCGCGAGACCGCGCAGCGCGTGGTTCAGCGCGTCCACGCGCTGGTTCGCCCATCGGCGGCAATCCTCCACGCTCGCCTCCGGCCGCAGAAGATAGCGCGTCACGAGCGACGGATCGTCAATCTGTAAAAGAAAGCCGCTGTCGATGATTGCCTGGTACTCCACGCGCATCGCCTCGGCAATCGCGAACACGAACTCTTCTTCCGTTTTGTAGTATTTGTTCGATTCCCAGCCGGCGACGTTCGAAGGCGAAATCGAGGGAATGAAAGCTTCCTGCACCGGCGTTTGTTCCAATGCCGCGCGGAACCTCGCTGCTTCCCGGTTGAATTGCTCGATTCCGGTATAGGAAATCGGCCCGGTGCACTCCCATCGCAAGGTTCCGAAACCTCCGGCTGCGCCCGGCAGCTTCGACGCCCAGTCGTAATATTGCGGGAACGCCAGCGTCTCGCGCGAGTTCGCCCAGGTGGTCGCCCGCGAAGTCTCCGCCGACGGCTCCAGGCCCGAAAGCCGGTCGTTCACGTAGGGAATGAAGCCCACTTTTCCCATCTCGCCGTCGGAGATCACATCCAGGCCGATTTCGGCCTGTTTGCGCACTATATCGGCCACCGCGCTCTTGACTTCCGTCTCCAGCGCGTCCGCGTTTACAGCTTGGCCTTCGTTCTTTGCCTTCAGTAGCGCGAGAAGGCTTGCAGGACGCGGCAAGCTGCCGGCGTGTGTGGTCAGAATTCGATCGGTGCTGCGCTTCACGTTTGTTCCGATTCGATCGCGGAGCGATCTCCTAAGTCAGTCGCCCACAACGAAGACTCGGGCGAACTTACTTTTCCGTATCGAGGTGCGCCCGCGCCTCTGTGGGCTAGCGAGTTGCGTCCGTCGCCGATAGCTGCGCCTTCAGCCAGGCGACGATCATCGGTTCAAGTTCCGAATGCTTGGCGAACATCGGCACGCCATGCTCAGTGCCCTCGTAAATCTTCAGCACCGACCTCGGATTTTTCGACGCGCCCTCCGCATCCCGGATGCCCTGAGCCGCGCCGGTGTCGCCCGCGCTCGCCGCGCCGAACACCGCGAGAGCCGTATCGGAGGCGATGTGTTCCCTCGCCGTATCGCTCGCCCGGCCCGACAGAATCATGAGAGCTTTGATCTCCGGATGCCGCGCCGCCAAGTCCGACGACAGCGTGACTCCGCAGCTCGCCCCGCCCACTGCGATCCGCGCCGGATCCACGCCCTTTTGCGCGAGCAACAGTGCGTAGGCTGCGTCCACGTCCGAAGCCCACTTGTCGCGCTCGGACTTGGCGCCGCCGCTATCTCCAAAGCCACGGGTATCGAACGTAAGTACACTGATTCCGCCTGCAGCGAGATCGGCCGCCAGGCCATCCCACGCATGCCGGTCCATGTTGCACTGATGCATCAGCAGCATCGCCGCGCCGGATCGGCCGGCCGAAAAATAGTTGCCTTTCAGGGTGACGCCGTCGGCAGCTTTGATCTCGACGTCTTTTTTCTGAACCTCTTTCTTCTGGGCCTGGGCCAAAACTGCTGCCGCGCAGGCCAGCGCCGCGGCGATGGCGAGAATTTTCATGGGTTCCTCCCGTCCGTTTACTATATCTCAGGCCCCGTCTCTAGCAATGCCGCGATCGCGGAAACGGAATTGCGACGATGCGATCCAGTTCGCATGAGATCCGAAGCGCTCGCGCTCCCGCGCCGGCTCTGGCCCGTCCCGCCGATCAGCCGTTCGGCATCCGCCCTCGCGAGCGCGGCTTCTAACTGCTGCGCCGGCACAGCTCAGCCCATCGTGAACGCACGTTCGGGCTCGATCTTGTAGATCACCCGCACTTCGCCCGCTTTGCGATTCGGATACGTATCTAGCCCGAGATAATTCTTCGCCAGCTTGTCGATGTGATCGTCCGAGCCTTTTTCAGTGATCTCCACCACGCGCCCGCGAATCGAAAGGTGACGGTAAGGATTCTCCGGATCGACAATGTCCAGCCCCACGCGCGGATCGCGGCGCATGTTCTTGTCCTTCACGCGGCCCTTGGCGCTATTGATCACGATGTTTTTGCCGTCGTACTCAAACCAAACCGGCGATACATGCGGGGTGCCGTCCGGCATCAGAGTCGCCAACTGCGCAAACGCCTTCTTCTTGGTTAAGTCCAGGTATTTTTCAGGAATGGCTGCCACGGTAGATCTCCTCTTCTTTTTCGAGGGTATCATCAAGTTTACGTGCCAAGAGAATGCCCAGGATTGATGTGCCAATGACGATCGCCATCGTGGGAGGTACCGGAGCGGAAGGCAGTGGACTCGCCGCGCGCTTCGCCAAGGTTGGCCTCGAAGTACGCATCGGGTCGCGGCATCTGGAAAAGGCGCAAGAAACCGCGCGCCGCATCGGGCCCCCGGCCACTGGCCATACCAACATGGACGCTGTCACGGCGGCCGAAATCGTCATTCTCACCGTTCCGCTCGCGGCGCAGGTGGAAACCTTGAAATCGATCCGCTCGCAACTTGCGCACGGTGCGATTTTGGTGGATGCCACCGTCCCGCTCGAAGTTGCGATCGGCGGACGCGTCTCGCGCACGGTCACGTTGTGGGACGGCTCGGCCGCGCAGCAGGCCGCGCGTCTCGTACCCGGCGTGGCAGTGGTGGCGGCGTTTCATGCATTGAGCGCGGAGGCGCTCGCAGAACTCGACCGCCCGCTTGAGTGCGACGCGCTCCTGTGCGGCGACAATGCCGAAGCCAAAGCGCGCGTTTCCCAACTTGCCGACTTGATTCCCGGCGTACGCGCCATCGACGCCGGTCCGCTCGACAACGCGCGCCTGCTCGAGAACGCCGCGGCGCTGCTGATCTCGCTCAACCTGCGCCACAAGATAAAAGATTCCGGCATGAGGATTACGGGCCTGTGAAAAACCGCCTGGTTGCGTTGGCCGGAGGCGTGGGCGCCGCGCGTTTTTTGGCCGGCCTCACGCGCGTCATCGCGCCCGAACGCGTCTACATCATCGGCAATACCGCCGATGACGCCGAAATTCACGG
>JASHQT010000234.1 GCA_030039005.1 Bryobacteraceae bacterium | reverse complement strand
AGCACATCCCCAACCTGATCGGCGGATCAGCCGACCTCAACCCGTCGACCAGAACGCCGCTTAAGGGCCTCGGAGATTTCCAGTCGCCTGAGGTATCGGGACCGGGAACGCTGGGCGCCGTGGGCGGAGAGTGGAGCTATGCCGGGCGAAACCTGGCTTTCGGTGTTCGCGAACACGCCATGGGAGCCGCCGTGAATGGAATGGCCGCGCACGGCGGCCTGCTTCCCTTCAGCGCGACGTTCTTCACTTTTTCCGACTACATGAAGCCCGCCATCCGCCTGGGGGCGTTGAGCCGCCTCAAGGCTTTCTACGTGTTTACGCACGACAGCATCGGACTCGGGGAGGACGGCCCGACTCATCAGCCCATCGAGCACCTTGTCAGCTTGCGCGCCATTCCAGAACTTACCGTAATTCGTCCTGCTGACGCGAACGAAACCACCGAAGCGTGGGCTTTCGCGGTTCAACATAACGGTCCGACGCTGCTGGTTCTGACACGGCAGGTAGTCCCGCATCTGGATCGCAACGCGGCGAAAGATCCCGGCGCCGCACGCGGCGCGTATGTGCTGGCGGACGACGAGGGCGGTTCGCCGGATGTGATCCTGATTGGCACCGGCTCCGAAGTCAGTCTTTGTATGCTGGCGCGGGAGAAGCTGAACAATTTCGGAGTGAGCGCGCGCGTGGTCAGTATGCCGAGTTGGAGCCTGTTCGAAGCCCAAAACGCCTCCTATCGTGAAAGCGTTCTTCCACACGACATCAAGAAGCGTGTCACGGTGGAGGCCGCCTCACCGGTAGGATGGCGTAGCTGGGCGGGCGATGAGGGTACGGTGATTGGTGTGGGGCGCTTTGGTGCGTCGGCGCCTGGCCAGGACGTGCTTGAGCATCTGGGCTTCACGGCGGATCACGTCGCCGCTGCCGCTCTGCGCCTCTTGGGGAAAAACAACACAGCTGATCTGGAATACACATCTGAAGCAACGTTGGTGAGGGCCTAGCGGCCCATGGGAGCGCTTAGATTTCGAAACTACGGAAAGCCATCCGTTCTGGCCGTTGAAGAGACGGCGGAGCCTCGGCCGGGAGCCAACGAAGTGATTGTTCAGATCAGCGCGGCGGGAATCAACCGTGCGGATGTCGCGGCGGTTGAGGGAGCCTTCAAATCCACGATTCCCCGCACTCCCGGGGGCCCCGGCGATGCTGGAGGCCGTCAAAACACTGACACATGGCCCGGGGGGTGGATATCACTCTCGACACTGTTGGAGGCGACCTGTTCGAGCCGGTACTGGGAACGCTGCGTCTAGATGGACAGTCACATCGCAATCGCCAGCCCCGCAAAAAGACGCGTCGAATTCGATTTGGTCGATTTTTACCGGAATGCCAGTACGCTCCACGGCGTGGATTGAACTGGTTTCACCGGACATCACTCTGCCGGCATCCTGAACGAACTGGGTGCTCAATTCGAGTGCGGAGCGCTAAAAGCTCTTCCCACGGACGAAGTTCTTTTGGATCGTGCGCGAAGCTTACGAAACAGTGCAACGCGGCACACCTAAGCGCGAGGTGCTGATTCTGAAGTGAACGGATTTTCGAGCAGAGCCCGATGAGTCAAACGCGCCTTGCGCGCCGCGCGGGGCCGGTAAAACCGCAGCGGCGCAGGAGCAAGAAGTAGGATCAACGACCGGAGAGGGCGCGATACTTGCGCAGCAGTTCGAACAGCACGACGCCGCCTGCAATGGCAACATTCAGCGAGTGCTTCTTTCCGAGCATGGGAATTCGGACATGCGTGTCGGCCATGGCGGATACCCGCGAGGTAAGTCCGTCGGTCTCGTGGCCGTATAGCAGTGCGACCGGAAACCGAGGCCGCCAATCGAAGAGGTCGATCGCGTGGAGCGAGGTTTCGATGGCCGCGATTTCGCAGCCTTCGGCGCGCAGTCTGCTCACCAATCCCGGCGTATCCCACGTGTGCTCCCAAGGCACCACCTCCTCGGCACCGAGCGCTGTCTTGCTGATGGCGTGTTTCGGCGGCGACGCGGTAATGCCGCACAGGTAAAGCCGCGCTGCGCCAGACGCGTCCGCGGTCCGGAAAAAGGCCCCGACGTTGTACATACTGCGAACGTTTTCGAGCACAATCGAAACGGGCAGCCGATCAATCCCATCATAGATTGCCGAACTTGTCGTCACCTGCCAGGGCAGACGCTCTTCCCAATCGCCGATCATACTGCTTTGATGGTATAAGAGCTTGTCCGGCCACCACCACCCGCGGGCCGGCCGGTGCAATTCTGGATAGATCATGACTAGAATTGCCGACCTGCTGGAGCTCGATCTCGCAAAACCCGTTGACGAATTCGTCCGCATCGATAACGACGATCCCGATACCGTCTTTACTGAGCTGACCGAGTACATCGCCACGGATCGCATCCAGCTCGAATACGAGCGGCTGCTTTCGGCAATGGCCACGGCGAAGCCGGGCGAAAGCTTCGGGGTGTGCATTTCGGGCGTTTCTGGCTCAGGCAAGTCGTCCTTTGCGAAGAACCTCGGACTCATCCTGACCAATCGCGAGATTCGCGGCGTTCGGGCGCGCGCGCGGTTTCTGGAGCGCGTGCAATCCCACCGCATCGAGGAAATCTTGGATTCCTTTGCCCGAAATCAGCCTTATGAGGTTTTTCCGGTCCACGTACCCTCGGGCCCCGGCGCAGATAAAATGCAATTCGGCCCGTTGATGCACCGGGCTCTCTTGCGCGGCTTGAACTGCGCGGAGCCTTCCGAAGATGGACGAACCGTGGGCGTTCAGGATCTGGCCGCAAACTCGTTCGAGCTGTGCGCGGCTCGCCGTCCCGGCCAACCGTTCGCCTTCATCCTGGATGAAGTGGGGGACGCTATCGAGCAGGGCGGCGGACAGCTAGAAAATCTGTGCGAGATCGTCGGCGAGTTCCGCCGCGTGAGCCTGGAGCGGTCTAAAGCAGGGAAGCCCCCGGGGCCGGTCTGGATTATCGTGACGGGGCGCCGGAATCCGCTCGCTCGCATGTTCCCGCACCAGGTCGACTTGTCGGACGCCGATATCGCCGAGATCGCGAGACGCCGCGTCCTGCGGAAGAAGGAAGACCAAAAGCCGATCCTCCGCAAGCTCTTCCAGGATTTCGGACCCGCGCTCATTCAAAATTCGCGACTGGGGCGCTCCTCGCGCCGGACTGAATTCGACCAAGAGCAGTTCGTGGAAAACTATCCCTACCTCCCGCATCTTCTGGATTTTTCGCTCGACATCCTGGCGGGTCTCCGGCTGCAGCCCAATGCGCCAAAGTATGTCGATAGCAGCAATCGCACTCTGGTCAAGCAGTGTTTCGAAATGCTCCTGTCCGGCCGCCCGCGGCTCGCTGATCTATCCTACGGCGCGCTGGTGAGCATCGACCAGATTTACGACCTCGTGGACGGGAACACACCATGGGAGAGGCAAAAGGCCATCCTCGATATCCGGCAGCGCTTCGATGACGACATCGACCATCCGGGGATGGCACCGCGGGTTGCGAAAGCCATCTGCCTGATGGAGCTTATCCAGCCCCGATTGCTTCGCACGTCGAACAACATCGCCGCGCTACTGGTGCGCCGCGTAAACGAAGCGCCGCCTGCGCTGGGAGTCGCGGCCGTGCTCGCTCGTATGCAAGCGGCCCAATTTGTCGCTGAGAGGCCGGACGGCTGGACGCTGCGCGATTTCGACGGTTTACGGCGAGCGGCCACCGCCGTGGCCGGGCTGAAGGACGCCGTCGGGGTGGTGAATCCCCGAGGGCCTGGCTGGCGCAACGGCATCATCCAATTCGGAAAGAGGGCGCTCGCCCGCTCGTTGACCTGGTACACGCGGCCGCTGCGGGAATTCAACGCCGCCGTGAGCCGGGCGCTCGAGGAAACTGTGCGCTCCCTCGATCATTTTTCCATGAATATGCTCGCTCTCGATCAGCTCTCCATGAAAATCGACGGCCCCGAGCCGGACGGTTGGCCCGAGAGACGCCCGCGGCAAGTGCTGGATCATCTCTCGGCGAACTATGTCGCCATCGAGCAGCTAACCATGGACGTTCTTGCTCTCGAAGGGCGATTAGCGCTTACCGGCCCGCCGTCGCCGGCGAGCCGCGCGAGCGACTACCGCACCACCTATCTTCTCGGGCTCTTCGGTACCGGCCGCCGATATATCAATGAGCTAATTCAGCAGAATATCGGAGAACGGGCTAAATATTTTCGCGATGCCGTTCGCCTGCATCCGGGTCCCACGCCTATGATCTACAGCGGCCACGCTACCTGGAAGCACCTGTCGCGCGCCCAGGAGCCGCCCCAGGTCATGGCCCGGATCAGGGAAGCTGTCCGGGCCGGATTCGCCGATTCGATCTTCATCTATCGCCATCCACTAGATTCGCTTCTCACCAATTGGGTCTGGTGGCGCTCGTACCTTCGCGACAACGAGTCGGTTTTCGGCATCGCACAGGCCTATAAAGATCCGGGCGCGCTCTGCGCGGATCTGGATCGGCATTTCGCTGACTTCCAGGCGTTCGCAGAAGGCCGCGCCGAATTTTACGTGGGCCTCTCTGGTCCGCGTTTTCTCACTTTCGCGGAATTTGTCGAGGAAACCGAACTGCACCTCCGGTCCGCCACATTGGCGCTGCGGCTGGAGGATTTTCTGGTCGATCCGTCCGGGCAGTTTTCCAGGATCGCCGAAACTATGTCGGTCCGTATGGCGTCCGGCGCCGCAGGAATGGCGCTGCCTAAGACTCGGGCGTACGGCTATCGAGCCGTCCGTGAAAAAGTCCCCGCATTCGAAAACTTTATCCGCGGGCTCGATCCGGAGATCGTGAGACGGATTGTGGCCGCCGGTTACGAGATCTGAGCTGTCCTAGCTGTCCAACGAAATTCCGGGCAGACAATGGAAGATCAAACCGGCGGGCAGCTTAGAAAACGCGGAGCTGGCAGCGGCTAACGAACGGCGAAGGTGCCAAACGCTACGCCCAACATTCTTGGATCGCCGGGAGCCATGGTGGCACGGTCTACCTTTACGTCTACTTCCATCCGCGCATGCCCGACACACCCGGTTGGGATCGAGTAGGTAAACATAAAATTTGTGTTCGACGTGCTTATCGTTTCGACGGGCTGCGCCTGGTTATCTATGCTTAATGCAAGATGCAACGGAGCCGTTTTCACCATAACCTCCGTCACATATCCGTGAATATATAGCTTTTGACCGCTCGACTGTGGTCCAGGCAGGTACACCACGGCATTGGGAGACGCCCACCGGTAGCCAACCTCCTGACCGTACCAACCCGGTCCTAACTGTTCCGCATAAAATGGGACGCCGAGATCGATAAAGGAATCCAGAGGTGGAGGTGGTTGCGAACTCGCCCGCAGAGTATAGAGTTGTGTCACATTCTCCAAGCGGCGCCCATCGTCTTCATAAACAACCGCCCTAGAACTCTGAAGAAGCGCAAGCGCCGCGTGCGACGGCAAGAAATACTGATCCAGGCTCCCGCGCTGGGGGACTTCATGGATGCTTTCTTTTTCTTCCGGTACTAATAGGACATCATTCCAGCCGAAAAGCCGAAACGGCGAATCATAAACGGCCGCCCAAAATAAAGTATCATCCACGCCCTGGAGCAGTATGGCTTGATTCGGATGAATCCTCTTGGCGTAGGCAACACTCTCTACGAGAACCCGCGCGGAGGTACTACGCTGATAGTAGGCGCGCAAGCCTCTATTAATCATGACTACGGAAGGACAGGTGTATAAGAGGAGCAATAGAGCCGTGGGCACAAACGCGACCCAGCCATTCCGGAAAGCAACCGTCAGTCCATATGCCGCCAATACGGCCAGCCCGGTGGTGGGAGCGGCCACGTAGTAATCGGTGATGTGATTGTGGAGTGGCAATAGGGGGCCCAGAATCACAACAAACCACAGCACGCAAAACAATGGAACGAAATCATGTCGCCAACCCCGCCAAAACACAAAGAAAACCACTGCGATTGCAAATAGTGTAGCGATCGCGAAAATGATTTGCGGCTGCCACCCGTGCAAATTTGCATAACCAGTCACGCCCAGAAGAACATTCCAATACTGGCCGAAAGTCGCTACGATGGATACCGGATTGAAACTAAGGTCGTAGTAATAACTTCCCGCCGCACTGCCGCCTGAGGTTGCGATTCTATCGATCGCCACATAAACCGCCGATACGCCCAACATCGGCAGGGTGCTACGCACGTAACGCCGGGCGAACAAAAGCGCATACAGGCAGGCCAAAACCGGGTAAACAAAATTGATCTCGAGCGCTCCAAAGCCCAGTACAAAGGTTGTCCACTGGAGCCAATAGTATTTTGTTAGACCGGTTTGGGTGTAGAGGAGAAACAAATAAAAGCTCAATAAAAGGAAGCCGGCGAACTGGACTTCATTGTATGCGGACGTCCATGCCATTGGCATCACGAGGCCAATATTGAAAAGCCAAAACACGGGAGCGAAAAATCCAGCAAGGTCAGACCGGGTGACGATTCGTGTGACGAGCATTAATAGCAAAACATTAGCGCATTCATTCGCAAAAACAACAAAGCGGTAGGGCAACGCATGCAGGCCGAACCAATACGAAAAGAGCATGAAGAATCCGCGTTCGCTCCACGGCCGGATCGTACCCTGCGCTTTAGGTGCAAACATCGCATCCAGAAAGCTGCTGAAGTCGTGCACTTGAAGCTTCAGGCCCAGCCAGGCGAAGTCGTCTTGCCAAAACCACATGCGAAGCCCGCGCCAATACAGAGCCCCGCAAATCAAGAGCGGGGTCAACCAATATAGAACTCGTAAAATGCGTCTCACTTAATTTGCGACTGAAGTTGTAACTGGATGGAAGTGATAATGAGACTAAGCTGCCGTGAGTCTGCTTGCGTTGGCCCAATAAATTTATCTACGTTGAATTGCACTTCAACGTCGTCTGTCTTTAGCGCAGTAGGCGGTATTTCGCGTTGGTACATGTGAGCACCTGGGGTATCATACGTCTCGGGACTAAGCGGCAGGTCGCCAAACAGCCCGGATATTGTTATGCTTTTTAGGGTTTTCACTGATACGTCGGGTAAAGTAAAGTCCAACACGACGAACGCGCGACGCGCAGAGACACCGGACGGAACTCCCAGTGCTACTGCGAAATGTGGACCCACCCAACGCCAGCTATTGTCTTCCACGGCTCCGAAGCCACTTAATAGCTGCTCCTCTACGCTCGGGTCGTTTGCGCGAACGATACTCGCCAAAGGCTTTTCTTCGACAGTTGGCTGCAAATGAACAGGTTCACTGGGATTACAACCAGAAAGCACGGCACAATATACGGCTATTGTGGTAAGTGTAAGACAATTATTTGTATTTAATCCACCCATTTGCACGTCTGTCGTTCCACAACCACGCCGGACGGTACGGCTGTAAGTGTACCTCAACGGCGAGCTGTCATGCGTGAGCTTGGAGCCGGACATAGATACCGCCGCGGCGTGACGCAGCGCATGGCATGATGGTCGGCTCGATCTATGGTCCGGGCGTGGACTTCGGCGCCCCAACGCCGCTTGGGGGTCTGGCGGCCAAGGTAGAACCTTGACGCGAATCGGAGCGTCAGTTGGTGATGCTAACCGTCGCCGGAGCACTGACCACGCCACCGGCGGTCACCACCACCGGCTGCGCGCCGGCTGCAATGCCGTTAGGCACTGTGACGTTGATCTGCGTGACGCCCACCAGCCCCCACGGGATGCCGATAAAATCGATCGGCGCATTCGCGCCGCCGATCGTTACAGTGACGTTGGCGGTGGGCGCCGGCAGATCGGCCAGGGCAGTTGAGGACGCTGGTGCGGCTCCATCGGCGATGGCCGGTTGCACGGCGCCCGCGCCTGTAATGTAGAACGCAAGCTCCTGTCCAATCACCGCGCTGGGTGTGGGCACCAGCGCCCCGCTGGAATTAGTGAAAACTCCCGGCGCCGCCGCAGCCACAGGGAAGGCTTGCGTCGTCACCTGCCCGTTGTTATTGATGCTCACTACCGCCTCGCTGCCTACGTTCACTTCATACGGGATCTGTACATTCAATTGTCCCGGAGAAACGTAGTACAGCGGCGCCGCGACCCCATTCACAAGCACCTCTGTGCCTGAAACAGAAAGGGGCAGCGGTACGCTCGAAGCGCTTTGCGTCACCGGTGCGAGGTTGGATCCGAATATGGTGAGGACGGCTCCCGGAGCGAAACCCTGCGCGAAGCTCGCGCCGTTAGTCACGCTCTTGACCGCGGGCGCGGCCGTGGAGCCCGAGCCGGACGAGGTCACACTCACTGCCAGCGGCGTGCTGCTGGAACTGTTATACGTCGCGGTAATGGCGCCGCTGCCTACCGGCAATTGCAAGCCATTGATGGCCAGCGTGGCCGTGGCCGTTCCCGCCGATCCGGTCAACGGTGCCGATCCTAGGCTGGTGGCGCCGATGGAAAACGAGACCGAACCCGAAGGAGTGGTTCCGTTCGAGGAAGTCACCGTGGCCGTCAAATACACTACGTCGTTTGAGGCAACGGTCCTCAAATTGGCTGTCAGCGTGATACTTGAGTTCGAGCTCGGAGGAGGCGTCGGCGTTGTGATGCTACCGCCGCTCCATGTCTCTACCAGCTTGTACGCATCCACCGAGCCGAGGCCGGTGGTCTGGTCGTAGCCCGGCCCCGCGTAATAGCCGACGGTCGGGTTCCCGCACTCCTGTTGCCGGCGCTCGCAAGGCACGGTCACGATATTGTTGCCGACTGTGATGTCGTGAAACGCGCCCGAGCTCCAACCGGAAGGCGCGAGCGAATAAAGCTTGGGATTGATATTGCCCTGGCCGCTCGAGTGGAGCTCCTGATTGACCAGCACCACCAGTCCGCCGAACGTGGGCCCGCCGAATGACGTGCCGCCGTAGGCTTGCAGGCTGCCGCTGGTATACACCAGGTACGGATCGTGATCGTCGGACGCATTGAGAGCCACGTCCGGCACGTCGCGCGCATTATCGGAAGGCACGCCGGAGACGTTTTGCCAGGAGGGCTTCGTAAACAGAACACTGGCGCCGCCGCCGCTGGCCGACGGCTCGCCATCTTCGGAACTAGTGTTCCAGGTCATTTCCGGAATATAGGACAAAGCCGAAGCATCGTTTGCGGTATTGGTCGCGCTCCAGTAATTGCCGCCACCCTCGTTGAACTGCGTGCCGCCCACGCTGGTCACGTTAGGCACACTGCCGGGAAGGTCGACCGCCAGGCCGGGATTCTCCGAATCGGCGCAATCGGCCGCGCCGTCATCGCCGGCGGCGGCCAGCCACGTAATGCCCTCGGCATTAGCTTGGTCGGCCCACTGCACGAAAGCCTCGTATTCCGACGCCGGCGTTTCCAATTCGCACGAGCCGTAACTGACGCTGACCACCGGCGCCAGATCCTCGTCGATGGCGTACTGTACGGAAGTCATTACGTCGGTCGAGTACACGAATATGATGCTGGCGTTCCGCGCCACCGCACCGGACCATTCCAGATCCAGGTCGGATTCCGCCAAATCGCCGGAGTTGGGGTTGTTTCCCGGGTTTCGCGATCCGGGCACCAGAACCATCTGCGGATCGTTCGCGGGCAAGTTGAACATGCTGCGGAACTGTTCGATGTCGGAAAGATTGACTTCGATCTGTCCGGCGATGGCGATCTTCTGTCCAGAACCGTTAATCCCGGCCGAATACAGGGGCGTGACGTCATAAATGGTGGCGAAGTCATCCGGCGCCACGCAATACGAGTCGCAGAAGGGCGCATTGGTGTAGTTGACCTTCGCACGCGAAGCGCGCGCGAGCCGCGGTTTCAGCCGGAAATCCGTAAGGCCCCGAATGCTCTTCACGACGGACGCGAACCCCGCGGGCACCGAGGGCTGCGAGGCATTGGCATAGTGCGTCTCGCCATGCACTACGTAGTTGTGAATTTCGGTTTGGAATGCCAATTCCACCTGCGCCGCCGTTCCGCTCGCCGCGATCCAACTCTTCCCTCGCGCCACCGAAACCACCTGCAAGCCCTGGCTCTGGAGCCATTGGCTGATGGTCGCGATGTCGGCATCGCTCGCGCCAAATTGCTCGCCAAACTGCTCCGGCGTCAGCCATTGATGATACTCGGGCGAGCCGGGCGTCTGTTGTTCCACCAGCAGCTTTTGCAGCGCGGCCTCCTGGGCCGCCGAGCGCGAGAGGTTCAGCGTGATATACGGCATCGCGAGCGACGGCGCCACCCGGCCCTGATCGTTGGCCGGCATGGCCTGCGGATGCACATTTCCCGAGAGCACCGTTCGGACCTGGTTATTTACGGGCTGCGTGATGCGGCTGACTTGAGCTCTCGCTCCCGCGGCGCAGATCAGCGCGGCCAAAAGAGCAGTCGTCGAGCGAGGAAGGCGCTTCGTGCGCATAAGTTTTACTCCAGTTATTCACAAGGACGCGGCTTCGACCCTGCGAATGCGCCACCAAGGGCCTTATTCGTTCGGACGTTTCCGTACCTGGCGCCGTTTCAGCCCTCCGGCCAAACTCACAGATCCTTACATACATTGAATCAGCGACTTGGCCGGTCGAACGGCGGTCGCGCCCATGCTTGCATCCGCCTCATCCGGCAGTACTTTTAGTACTTTCGGCGCCATTCCGGGGCGTTATTTTACGTGCTATGAAGTTACTATGGTTTATTAACTTTTGGTTTGGCGGAGGGAAGGGATGGGCGCGAAGAGATTCGCAATTGCGGTTGCTTTAGCGGTGCTGTGCGCGGGGGGGATTCGCGCGGAAGAGCTTCAACCCGATGACACGTTCAACATCGATTTCTTCGCCGAGGATGGAAGCTGGAACGCGAACGCGGGCTTCGGTGTCACAACAACCAGCACTTGGTCGTCGAGTGAAGAGTACGGCTACACGCCCACCCAGTTTTGTCCCGACGGAAACTGGGAGAGCTGCATCTGCGATCCCGGCGTGAAGTTCTCGGTCCCGGATCAGCCGCCGCCGGCCCCGTTTGACGGGAGCACGACCTTTACACTCAGTAATACAGGGACGTTCGATCAGGACTACATCAACATTGGCCCTAACATCGAGACCGTAGTCTTCACCACTACGGATTTCAACAAGGACGACACCTACACCTGCAGTAGCGATTTCTTCCAGTTTTGCGGGTTCAAGATGTACGAGGGTACACTCTATATCGAGTTCGGCGACCCCATCAATCCCAATGGCATCACTTCGGCCGCTCCCGAACCCAAGCAATACGTCTGGTTGATCCTCGCGGCAGCCGCCATTATCGCGGCACGGCGTTATCGATCCCGCACCAGTCTCACTTTGAGGTGAACTGCGCCAGCAGTTTTGCGTATTCCGGATTCGCCTCTAGGGGCTTAAACTCGGGATCGTTCTTCACCATGACTGCCGAATAACCTTTTTGCAGCGCTTCGCGCAAGCTTGCAATGGCTTCGGTCTGCTGCCCCAGAATGGTTTGAACGACAGCCTGGCGGTACGGCAACTCGTTGCCTTGGCGTTCCACGCCACGCGCGCGGCGGATGTATTCGATACCGAGCTTAGGATCGCCGCTCTTAGCATAGTACAGTCCCAGATAACCCAGCGTGTCAGCATCCACCGGGTTTACCTTCAGCGCCTTTTGTGCCAGCGCAATGGCCTGCTGATATTCGGCTTTGGCTTTGGCCTGGTTTCCGGACCAACGCAAAGCGTCGGCCAGGTTCCCCGCATAGAGTTGCTCATTGGGATTCAACGCCGCTGCCTTTTGAAACATGGTCACAGCGTCGTTGCGATGACCCAAATAAAAGTAGGACGTGCCGAGGTTGGAATAGAGATCTTCCGACGGTGCGATCTTCAGGGCCTTCTGATACGCCGTAATGGCCTCGTTCCATTTCCCCATCTGAAAATAGATGAGGCCGATATTGTTGTAGGACGCTGCCGAATCCGGGGCAAGCTTCACAGCGCTGTTTAATGCGCTCAGAGCGTTCTCGTAATCTCCGAATTGGAAGTAGGCAAGGCCCAAGCGCGCATAGTTGAGGCTGTAGTAGGGATTCACGTCGATGGCCTGTTGAAACGCCTGCAGTGACTGGTCTTTTTGGCCGGCAGCCAGGTAGGCATTGGCCAGTTGGCGATAGCCTTCGTCCGAATTCGGAGCCAGCTGCAGAGCGCGCTTCAGTTCGACGATGGCTTCGGCGTTCTTGCCGGTGATCCGATATACGTTGCCGAGCGCAAAGTGGACTTCGGGAAGCTCATCGTTGAGTGTTTGCGCGTGCTGGGCCGCGCTCAACGCCTTCTGCGACCAGGAGACATCCTTGGTCAACTGATACAGGATAATGCTGGTGTCGGAAAGTCCGGTATACGCCAGCGCGAAGCCGGTATCCTTCTTGATGGCCTGGTCGAAGAGATCCGCAGCGGATTCCACGCGCTTCTGGTCGCGCTTGCCGCGCAGAATATCGCGCCCTTTTATGTACAGCTCGTAGGCGTCCCCGTTTTCGGTGGGCCGCAGCGCGTTGCGCGCCAGTTCTTCATCGCTCGGCTTCAGCTCCAGGGCCGCCACCAAGTCGTTGTAAATCTGATCTTCGATCGTGAGCAGATCCTGTCGCACTCCCGCGAAATCCTTGCTCCACACCCGGCGGCCCGTGGAGTCACTTACGTTCAACACAATGTCGATCTTGTCGCCAGAGCCTTGGATGGCGCCCTGCACAATTAGCTTCGAGCCTAGTTGATGGGCGATCTTGGGCACCGGAGCACCGGCGTCGATCTTTTCCACGGCCGCCGGCGAGGCTAAATGGACGGTCTTGATTTGGAACAACTTCGCCGACAGTGCATCCCCAATGCCTTCGGCTTCAATCCGCAACGTCGAATCAGGTCCCACCACGCGCAGGGGCATGAGAGCGACGAACTTGTCGTTGGCGCCGGTGACGCCGGCCACCTGTTTCACGGCTATAGAAGCGCGTCCGAGCACCCGTTCGCGGACCGGGCGCACCGCCAGCGCCAGTCCGATCACCAGCACCAGGCCCGTGACGGCGAAGAGCCACTTGGGATAGCTCATTTCGGCTTGCCGCAGGCGAACAATGCGGGTGGGCGGCGTTCCGGTTTCGAGATCCCGCAACAGTTCCGTCGCGCTTTGATAGCGCTTTGCGGGATCTTTCTCCAGACACTTCAAAATGATGGAGGCCAGGTACTCAGGAATACCCGGATTGGCGAGGCGCGGATCGCGAGGCGCTTGCTGCACGTGCTGGAACATCACCTGCAACGAGGATTCACCGGTGAACGGCACTTCTCCGGTCGCCATTTCGTACAGAATGACGCCCAGAGAATAGAGATCGCTGCGATGATCAGCGGGCTTGGACTCGGCCTGCTCCGGCGACATATACCGGGGCGTCCCCAGCACTTCGCCCGCGCGCGTCATGGCCGTTGTCTCGGCGTCCAACGACTTTGCCAGACCGAAATCCGATACAAAAGCCTGATCCTCCACGGTGATGAGGACGTTGCGCGGCTTCAAATCGCGGTGCACGACGCCTTCGGCGTGGGCGGCTTCGAGTGCGCTCGCCAGCTGCTTGGCGATGTTCACCACGCGCTCGACCTGCAACTTCCCCGTTTTGGCGATCAAATCCTGCAAATCCATGCCCTGGATGTAGGCCATGGAAATGAACTTGACGCCGCCCACGTCGCCCAGATCGTGAATGCGGAGAATGTTGCGGTGGGAAATGCGGCTGGCGAGCAACAACTCCTGTTTGAAGCGTTGCAGCGAACTGGAGTCCCGGGCGAGTTCCCCGCGGATCAGCTTCAGCGCCACCGTCCGATCCAAATCGTTGTCGTGGGCCCTGTACACCTTACCCATGCCGCCTTCGCCGATCTCGGCTTCGATGCGATAGCGCGGTCCGAACTGTGATCCCGGCCCAAGATTGACGAGGGACATTGGCTCGGGAGCCGGAGTCGCCATCTCACTGGGGACTCCGCGCCGGCTCGCGGCTGAAGTGCCGCCCAAATCCGTCAGGATTTCGCGAACGGATTGGTACCGCGTCTTGACGTCGGGTTCCAGGCACTTGCTCACTACGGCGGCCAAGGCCGCGGGGACTCCGGGCTCGAGGTCCGTTACCGGGCGCGCCTTCTGCTGCACTCGCAACAGCAGCTTGGACATCAGCGTATCGCCCTGGAATGGCAACTCGCCGGTGAGCATCTCATAGGCGATGATGCCCAGGCTGAACAGGTCCGAACGGGCGTCCACCTTCTCGGCGCGCGCCTGCTCGGGCGACATGTAGTCCGGCGTGCCCATCAGGACGCCGGTGCGCGTCAGCCCGGCCAGTTCCATGGAACGCGCCAGGCCGAAGTCCATCAGCCAGACTCGGCCGGCGTCGTCCACCATGATGTTTTGCGGCTTCAAATCCCGATGCACCACTCCTTCGGCGTGCGCGGCTTCCAGCCCCTGGCAAACCTGCTGGAGAATCGGCGTCACTTCGGAGGCAGGCAATCTTTCGCGCTCATTGAGAATGCTCTTCAGATCGCGTCCTTCGATGAAGTCCATCGTAATGAACTTGCGTCCATCCGCGCTGCCCAGATCGAAGATGCGCACGACGTTTTTGTGCGTGACTTGGCGCGCGAGAATCAGCTCCTGCTTGAAGCGCCGCAGAATATCGGGATGTCCGGCGAGCTCGGGACGAATCACCTTCAGTGCGACCAGCCGGTCCAGCTCGTGGTCCCGCGCCTTGTAGACCGCACCCATGCCGCCTTCGCCCAGGCGCTTTAGGATTTCGTAGCGCTCGCCGAGAATTACTCCTTCCTCCAGGGGTGCATTGGGAGCGAGCGAGCGCTGCGCCGCTACGGACCAGCCGGTGGTTCCCCCTATCACTGTGGCCGCGAGCGAGTTCTCGGAAAATACCTGAGTGGCGTCGCTGTCGGAGGGAGGAGCCGGAGAGGCGTCGGCAACCAGTGTTGCGCTGTCAATTCCAAAGGGAGTGCTGCATTTTGAGCAGAGGCGTGAGTTGGGCGGGTTGCTCGTGTGACACGTTGGACACTCCACCATATCTCATCACCTGGCATTGCTGCTTGGTTTCTTCCACGTTAGCGCGTTACCGGCTCACGCCGCAATTGGGAATTCCTCCCGGCCCCCATGGTCTTAGCCCTTCTGGTACCAGCGGCCGGGGTCGCTTCGAGAGATTGGAAACGAGAAGCTGGCGCGGCGGGGGCCCCGGATCGCCACGCTCATCCGCGCGCCGTCCGTTATGTCGGCTGCAATCGCAATGCGAATGCTGTTCTCAAGAGAATCGTCGCGAACTTCTGCTAAGCACCGTCTGGCGCCAACCCCTCGTTTTAGCTCTGACGGTCTGGCCCCAAAAAAGGTTGTCGCGCATGGCGGAGCCTGAACTCCGGGCCATGCGCGACGTATAAATCCTTGGTTGGTGAAAAGGTTACTGCTTCTTGTCTTCGTCGGTCTTGGCGGCTTTCTTCTTCTTGGTCTTCTTGGCTTTCTTGGTGGTCTTGGCCGAATCATCCGCCGGCTT
>JASHQT010000233.1 GCA_030039005.1 Bryobacteraceae bacterium | reverse complement strand
TGGCGCGCTAAACTGGGCGCGTTACTATGGGCCAGGCGCGAATGCATCCTCCCACTGAGGGAATCCTGGAGTCGTCGTTGTACGTCTCCGATGTGGCTCGTTCGGTTCAGTTCTACGCAACGATCTTCGGGTTTGAGAAAATTGCGGACTTCGGAGAGCGCGGCTGCGCGATGCGGGCGGCCGACCGCCAAGTCCTGCTGTTGTTTAAGAAGGGCGCTTCGGTTGCGATCCCTCTTCCTCCGCACGACGGCACGGGCGAGCTGCACCTTGCGTTCGCCATTGCCGCCTCGGGGCTGGCGGCGTGGGAAGCGTGGCTGGCCGAAAACGGCATCGCCGTGGAACAGAGACAAACCTGGCAGTTGGGCGGGCAGAGCCTCTATTTTCGCGATCCGGATCGGCACTTGTTGGAACTGGCCACACCCGGCGTCTGGTCGATTTATTAGCGCCGGCTGCGTACGATACTGAAGCAAGATGCCCGATTTAACGGTTGCTCCGCCTCCCGTCATCCGCGCGCCGCGCGGCCGCGAAATATCCTGCAAGGGCTGGATCCAGGAAGCCGCGCTGCGGATGCTCATGAACAACCTGGACCCCGAGGTGGCCGAGAAGCCGGAAGAGCTGATCGTCTACGGGGGCGCCGGGCGGGCGGCACGCGATTGGCCTTCGTTCCACGCCATCGTGCGGTCCCTGCGCGCGCTCGATAACGACGAAACGCTGCTCGTGCAGTCGGGTAAGCCCGTGGGCATTTTTCGCACGCATTCCGACGCCCCGCGCGTGCTGCTGGCAAATTCGAACCTGGTGGGTCACTGGTCCAATTACGACCAATTTCATCATCTGGAGCAACTCGGGTTGATTATGTACGGCCAGATGACCGCCGGCTCCTGGATCTACATCGGCAGCCAGGGCATCCTACAAGGAACATTTGAGACATTCTCAGCGGCCGGGGAAAAACATTTTGGCGGATCGCTAGCCGGGCGCTGGATTGTCTCCGGAGGAATGGGCGGAATGAGCGGCGCGCAACCGCTCGCGGCCACGCTCGCCGGCGCTTGTTTTCTCGGCATCGAAGTGGATCCCGCGCGCATCGAAAAACGTCTGAAAACCGGATACTGCGATCGCATCGCCTGGAACCTGGACGACGCGCTGCGGCTCGTCGAAGAAGCGCGCCGGAGCGGGGTGGCGATCTCGGTGGGACTGGTTGGAAATTGCGCCGACGTGATTCCGGAACTGGCGCGGCGCGGCATCGCGCCCGACATCCTCACCGATCAAACCAGCGCGCACGATCCGCTGAATGGCTACGTGCCCAACGGCATGCCGCTCGCCCAAGCGCTCGCGCTGCGGGTTTCCAATCCCGACGAATACATGCAGCGAGCCATCGCGGCCATGGGACGGCACGTCCAAGGCATGCTCGCGCTGAAACAAATGGGCGCGGTTACGTTCGATTACGGCAACAACATCCGCGCGCAGGCCAAGCAAGCCGGTGTGGCGAACGCGTTCGACATCCCCGGCTTCGTGCCCGAATATATCCGGCCGATGTTCTGCGAAGGCCGCGGGCCTTTCCGCTGGGCGGCGCTTTCCGGATCGCCGGCCGACATCCACACGACAGATCAATTGGCGCTCGAAATGTTTCCGGAGAATGCCACGCTGCAGCGCTGGCTGAAGATCGCGCGCGACCGCATTCAATTTCAAGGGCTGCCGGCGCGCATCTGCTGGCTCGGCTATGGCGAGCGCGCCGAATTCGGCCTCGCGATGAACGATTACATCCGGCGCGGCAAGATTGAAGCGCCCATCGTGATCGGGCGCGATCATCTGGATGCCGGTTCGGTGGCGTCGCCCTATCGTGAGACCGAGGCCATGCGCGACGGATCGGACGCTATCGCCGATTGGCCGCTGCTCAACGCGCTGCTCAACACCGCGGCGGGAGCATCGTGGGTGTCGATTCACAATGGCGGCGGGGTGGGCATCGGCTACGCGCAGCACGCAGGCATGGTGGTGGTGGCTGACGGCACCGAAGCCTGTGACCGGCGGCTGGAACGCGTGCTGACCACGGATCCCGGGACGGGCGTGATCCGGCATGCCGACGCCGGTTATCCCGAGGCGATCGAGATGGCGCACCAGAAGGGGATTCGCATCCCGATGGAATCCGCTTCTTGAGAACCGCGCCTTGAAAACAGTTGTCACGAATTGCTCGCAACTGGTGACGCTGGCTGGTCCGGCTTCGCCACGCACCGGCGCCGCGATGCGCGACCTCGGAATCACGCCGGACGGTGCGATGCTCGTCGAAAGCGGCCGCATTGTGCAAGTGGGTGCGCGAAGCGAAATCGAGCCGCTAGCTAAAGAAGATGACGCCGTCATCGATGCAGGAAGCCGCGTTGTGCTGCCTGGTTTCGTCGACGCGCACACGCACGCGGTTTTTGCCGGTAATCGCGCCGACGAATTCGAGCGGCGCATCGAAGGCGCGAGTTACGCCGAGATCGCGGCCTCGGGCGGCGGCATCCGGTCCACCGTGCGCGCCACGCGCGCCGCGAGCGAAGACCAGCTGCTCGATGCCGCGCGCCGCTACGTACGCTGGTTCCATGCCGGCGGGACGACGACCATCGAAGCCAAATCGGGCTACGGGCTCACGCTCGAAGACGAGCTGAAGATTTTGCGCGCCATCGGACGCATCGAAGGCCTTTGGACGGTTCCGACGTTCCTGGGCGCCCACGAAGTCCCGGAAGAATATCACTTTCGCCCCTCCGCCTACACCGATCTCGTGATCTACGAGATGCTGCCGGCAGTTGCCAATAGCCACAAGCCAATCGCCAGCTTTTGCGACGTCTTTTGCGAGCCCGGAATTTTTTCCATCGAAGACAGCCGCCGGATTCTGTCCGCGGCCCGAGCGCTGGGCCTGGGGCTGCGCATCCACGCCGATCAGTTCTCGGACTCAGGCGGCGCGGCGCTAGCGGCCGAACTCGGCGCGGCCACGGCCGATCATTTGGAATACGCGAGCCTGCGCGGCATACGTGCGCTCGCGGCGGCGGGCGTCCAGCCGGTCCTGCTTCCTGGATCGGTTTACGCGCTGGGTTCAAGCCGCTATCCCGCGGCGCGCGAGATGATCGAAGCCGGGCTCGCCGTGGTTCTCGCCACCGATTTCAATCCTGGTTCTTCGCCCACGGCTTCGATGCCGATGATCCTGTCGCTCGCGTGTACGCAGATGAAAATGACGCCGGCCGAAGCCATCACCGCGGCGACCATCAATGCCGCGTACAGCCTGGGGCGGGGGGCAGAGATCGGGTCGCTCGAAGTGGGCAAGTGGGCCGATTTCGCGATTCACGACGCCGGCGATTTCCGCGAGATCGCCTATTTCTTCGGCGTGCCCTCGGCCGAGGCCGTATACCTCAAGGGGCGAATGGTCTGGACCTCGCTCCAAAAATAGGAGCTCAAGCATTAGAACTCGCGGCCGATAAGTACCGCGTGGATCTTTCGCGTGAGGCAGGGGTAACTGACGAAACGGGACTGCCGGAGTGTGAGCGCCGCTTTCGCTCGGTGTTTGCCCACGCGGCAATCGGAATGGCAATTATCGATCGCGAGGGGATGTTCGTTTATGCTAACCAGGCGCTATGCAAAATCACCGGCTATAGCGCGGAAGAGCTGTGCCGCATGCACTTCACCGAGACCCTGCACCCCGAGGACCGCGAGACGCGACGGCGGATTTACGAGAAAATCATCGCCGGGGAGATCGCCAGTTTTGTTAACGAACGGCACATGCTGCGCAAGGACGGAACAGTGGCGTGGGCGCGCACCAGTATCACAGTGCCGGCCGAAAGGTCCGGTGAGCCGCAAGTCATCGCTTTCGTGGAAGACATCACCGAGCGCAAGCAAACCGAAGACGCGCTGCGGGGTTCCGAAGAACGCTTCCGCATCGCGGCGGAAAACGCGAGTGACGTGATCTACGAGTGGGATCTGCGCACCGGGGAAGTCGGCGTCTTCGGCATTGACAACCAGCGCCTAGGAGACTGGCCCTGTCCCCGGACTTACCAAGAGTGGGAAACCAGAGTCCATCCCGAGGATCTGGCCCGGCTGCGACCGGAATTCACGCGCCACGTCCAAAGCGGGGAGCGCTATAGCGGCGAGTTCCGGGTCGTAGGCAAAAACGGAAAGATCTTCCATTATTCCAACCGCGGGCAGGCGGTTCGCAATGGGGTCGGGGAACCGTACAAGTGGGTTGGCCTGGCCACCGACATCACCGAATCGAAACTGGCCGAGGAAGCCATCTCGCAATTGGCGGCCATCGTCGAATGCTCGGAAAGCGCGATCTTTGCCACGGACCTCAACGGGAACATCACCACCTGGAATCGCGGCGCGGAGAAGCTCTTGGGGTTTACCGCTTCTGAAGCACGGAGCCTCTCGGTCGCTGCTCTGTTTTCCTCTCCAGCGGCGGCGCGCGAGATTCTTGTACCCATCGAGCGCGGCGAATCGGCGCGTCTGGATGAGGCTTCGCTGGGGCGCAAGGATGCGAGCGAAGTGCCCGTACTGTTGACCGTGTCCCCCATCCGCAAATCCGGCGGCCAGCTCAGCGGATCGGCCATCATCGCGCGCGATATCAGCGAGCGCAAAGAGGCCGAGCAAGAGATGGCGTACCGGGCTCTGCACGACCACCTGACCGGCTTGCCCAATCGTCTGCTGCTGGCCGACCGCCTGGCCGAAAGCATGGCCAACGGCGCGAGCGGCGAGGGAACCGCGGTGATCTTTGTGGATTTAGACGGCTTCAAGTTCGTCAACGATACCCTGGGGCATGAGGCCGGTGACGTTCTTCTCCAACAGGTGGGCCAGCGGCTCGCCGCGTGCGTCCGCCGGGGCGACCTGTTGGGCCGCACGGGCGGGGACGAATTCATGCTGGTGGTGAACAATGTGAGCGAAGAACGCGTGGCGCAGGCCATCGCCGAGCGTTTACAGGCCGCGCTGCGCGAATCGTTTTTTGTATCCCAGCATGAACTGATCGTCACGGCCAGCATCGGAATCAGCCTGTATCCGCGGGATGGAAGCGACGCCAGCGCGCTCCGCCGCAACGCCGACGCCGCCATGTACGAAGCTAAGCAATCGGGCAAGGACCGCATTCGTTTTTACCGGCCGGCGCTCGGCGCCGCTTTGCAATCGCGGTTGGAACTGGAGACGGACCTCCGTCATGCGATCGATCGTGGGCAGCTGCGCCTGTATTATCAGCCCGTGTATAGTGCCGCCGAAGGCTGGCTGACGGCCTTCGAAGCGTTGTCCCGCTGGCCGCATCCCAAGCGCGGTCTTCTGCCTCCCAGCGAGTTCATTCCGCTGGCCGAGGAAACCGGCCTCATCATTCCCCTGGGCGAGTGGGTATTGCGCGACGCGTGCCGCCAATGCCGCTGGTGGCAGGACCATGGCAATCCTGGGGTGCGCGTCGCGGTGAACGTTTCTTCCTTGCAGTTTACCCGTCCGGACTTCGTCGATACGGTCCTCACTGTGTTGCGGAACACCGGCCTCACCGGAAATCTGCTGGACTTGGAGCTTACCGAATCCATTGTCATGCGCGACGTCGACAGCGCGATTGAAAAAATGGCGCTGCTGCGCCAGCACGGCGTACGCATTTCGGTGGACGACTTCGGCACCGGCTACTCTTCGCTGGGTTATCTTCCCAAGCTGCCCATCGACATCCTGAAAATCGACCGGTGCTTTGTCGCCCTCATTGGCGAGAACGATGCCGCGGTGCGGCTGATCCACGGCATGATTTCGCTCGCGCACAGCATCGGCATACGCGTGATTGTGGAAGGAGTCGAAACACAGGAACAGTTGGAGATTCTGCGCGATCTCGGCTGCGATGAAGTGCAGGGCTTTCTGCTGGGTTGTCCGTCACGCCTGGCGCGCCACGAAGAACCGGACGTGCCGGAAGTGTTGATTGCTTGAGTGCGCCTGCTGACGCGTGCTTTTAGGTGACCGTCAGGTAGCGGAAACCCATGCGCTCCAGCGCGGCCCGATCCAAAGCATTGCGCCCGTCTAGCACCAGCGGCGTGCGCATCCGGCCAGCCAGGTCGTTCCAATTCAGTTCGCGGTAATCCTGCCATTCGGTCACCAGCACCAGCGCGTCGACATCGTCGGCCACGGCTTCGGCCGAGGAGCAGGAGATCACGCCCAGGTCCGGATATTCCAACTCGAAGCGGTTCAGCGCCACCGGGTCGTGCACCTTCACCTTGCAGCCGCGTTCCACCAGCTTGCGCGCGATATCGATGGCCGGCGCTTCGCGCAGATCGTCGGTGTTGGGCTTGAACGCCAGACCCAGCAGGCCGATCGTACGCCCTTTGAGGATTTTCAATTCGCCCAACAGCTTTTCGACCACGCGCTCCCGCTGCCGCTTGTTGATTTCGCGCGCCGCTTCCACGATGGGCATGCTAAGGCTGTATTCCCGCGCCGTCGATACCAGCGCCGAGGTGTCCTTGCCGAAGCAGGAACCGCCCCATCCGAGACCGGCTTGCAGGAAGCGCGTGCCGATGCGCGCGTCCAGGCCAATGCCCTTGGCCACCTGCGTGATGTCGGCGCCCACTTTCTCAGCCAGTTGCCCGATTTCATTGATGTAAGAGATCTTGGTCGCAAGAAACGCATTGGCGGCGTACTTGATCAGTTCGGCCGAAGCGAGATCGGTGGCGATGAGCGGGACGGCGCCCAAATCCTCCGGACGCGGCAGGTAGGGCGGAGGGGCGAAAGTCTGGTCGAGAATTGGACGGTAGAGCGAGTAGAGCACTTCCAAAGCCCGGTCGTTGTCAGAGCCGATCACCACCCGGTCGGCGTACAGGCTGTCGTGCAGCGCCGTGCCTTCGCGCAGGAATTCGGGATTGGATGCCACCGAGAATTGTCCGTTCGCCTTGCGGCCATGATGCTGCTCATAGGATTCCCGCACCAGAGATCCCACCCAGTTTCCGCTGCCGATGGGTACGGTGGATTTGTTCACCACCACCAGGAAATCCCCGTCGTAATATTGACCGATGCCTTGCGCCGCGGCACGCAAATACTTCAAATCGGGACTGCCATCGGGGGAAGGGGGCGTTCCGACCGCGATGAAGATCACATCGGCGTCCTGAACGGCGCCTTTATATTCGGTGCAAAACTGAAGATTGTGTTGCGCCGCCGCCATCAGGTCCGTTAGAAACGGCTCATAGATCGGGGTCTTGCCGGCCTGCAGCATTCCGATCTTTTTTTGATCTGAGTCGATGCAAGTCACCTTGTGGCCCAGGTATGCAAGACACACACCGGTGGTCAAACCTACGTAGCCGGTTCCTATGATGGAAACTTTCATTTCGTGTTCGATCTCCTTCCCTACGCTAGCAGAGAGCGCCTTAGGCGACCAATGACTTCCAGTACTAGAAGTAGTACGACGGGTACCGGAACCGAAAACCTAAGCGTTTTTCACTATATACAGACTTATCGACGCGAATCAGCGCGAGCTGTTACCGGCGGGGGCGTGAAAAGTCCAGTGCAGCCGCAGAGTCTGGGGGATGTAACAGACGCGATCGTCGCAGGCCTGATAGCGCAGGGCGCCGTCCAGGGTCACGGGTCCGGAGGCGCCGGCGGAGATGGTGACATCGCGGATCAAGCGAAAATGATCGCGATAAGCGGGCACGGTCGCATCGATTGCCTTCAAGTAGAGCTTTTCGGGCTTGGGGAATTCGGACGCGTGAACATCGGCCGCGGCGGAGCTGGCCATTTGCCAATCGATGGGGATGTAGCCTTCGACGCCGGGCGCGTAGACGTGCATGTCGGGTTCGAGCTCGATATCGATGACCAGGGCGACGCGCTCGCCCGGGGCAACGCTGGAATTGCTCGCGCCCACCGACGCCGTGAGCTGCTTGCTTTGAACTTGGGCCAGGTCCGGCGGGGTCCATCCAAACCGGTGAACCAGAATGGCGGCTGCGGTGTAGCACGCGTCCGGTTCGAAATACTTGGCGGCGACGATGCGCTGGGGATTGAGGATGAACCAGCCGCAGCCCGGCTCCTCACTAGGCAGCTGCTTGAATTGCGCGGCGGCGAGTCCCAGCTTCTCGAAGGCCTGGCGGTGTTGATCGAGCTCAGCGATTTGGGCTGGCGAGCTACCGACGAGAATTGCCGCACCTTTGGGGCCGACGGGCACTTTCGCGTCAGGGAAGCGGCTTCCCACAGCCGGTCCGGATGCGGGGGCGGCGAAAGATGCGAGCACGGCGAGCACGCCGAGGGTGAGGGCGGGCCGGTTCATTTCATCATCCCGCCTTATTATCTCTCCAGGGCTGGATTGTACGTTTATTGCGCTCTTTTGGTGAGCGTCACCTCTTTTTCAGGGTCAGTGGAAAGCTGTTACCGGCCTGGGTCCAGGTGCCGTTCAGCTCCGTGCCTTCTTTGTTGATTTCTCCCTCGTAGCTGCCGGCTACCGCATTCACCTGGAGGGTCAGCTTGGTTTCTTTTTGCGCGATCGCACTCACCGGAATCTGAGCGTTGCCCTGGTCCACGCTCACCAGCGTCGCTTCGGCTCCAGCTTTCCCATTGCTAATGGTGAGCACCAGCCGCAAGTCGGCGCCGGCCTGCAACGTGCCTTCCCACGTGCCAACGAACTGGGGCGCCACGGGCGGACTGGGCTTCGGCACCTCCACTTTGGCTTCACCGGTCCGGGACAGTTTCAGCGGCTGAGAAGCTCCTCCCTGGACGAAATTGCCCTCGAGGACTTTCCCGTCCGCGGAGAGAGTAGCGGTAAACGTCGGGTCGCCGGGCACTCCTTTCAGATGAAACGATGCCTTCCCGGAGTTGAACGAGATCTGATCCAGCGGCAAACCGCTGGCCCCCTGCGTGGGAATCGATATCGAGCCGATCCAGCCGCCGTCCGCCTTATCTAAATCCACTTCGATGGCAATTGAACCCGCGGGGCTCTCCAGCGATCCGCTCCAATGTCCCCGCATATCGGTTTCGGCCGAGGCAGTCATTCCGGCCAGCCAGAGCGCGGCGATAGATACGCGCGCGACGAGGTGATTCATTTGCTCTCCTCCTGCACGGGGCGGTCTCAGTGGTGCGAAAGACGATAAGCAACCGTACCTCAGCGCCGCAGTGAGCGCAAGGCCGGCCGCTGACATAATAGATGCTGCACGCGATGAGATCCCTGCGCCGGCTCGCTCTTCTTTTGACTGCGTGGTCCATGGCGGTCCATGCGCAGACGTTCGCCGACATGGTGCTGGTACACGGGCGAATTTGGACGGAAAACCCGCCGCAGAAGGAAGCGGAAGCGATCGCCATCGTGGGCAATCGCATCGCGAGCGTCGGATCGTCAGAGGAAATTCTAAAGCTGGCCGGTCCGAGCACGCGCGTCATCGAACTCCACGGCAGGCGGGTGGTGCCGGGATTTAACGATGCGCACGTGCATTTTGTCGACGGCGGAACGGCTTTGACCAGCGTCCAGTTGAACGGCGCCAAATCAGAACAGGAGTTTCGCGCGCGCATCGCGGCGTTTGCGCGAAAGCTGCCCAAAGGAGCCTGGATCCTGCATGGCGAATGGGACCACGAACAATGGACGCCGGCCGAGCTTCCCGATCATCAATCGATCGACGGGGTGACGCCGGACAATCCGGTATTCGTCGAGCGCGTGGACGGGCACATGGCGCTCGCCAATGCGCTGGCGATGAAGGTGGCGGGGGTCAGCAAGGAGACTCGCGATGTTCCGGGTGGCGTGATCGTGCGGGACGCGCATGGAAATCCCACTGGAATTTTCAAGGATGCCGCCGAGGGATTGATCGAAAAAGCGATCCCGGCGCGCGGCCCGGAGCAACTGCGCGCGGCCGTGGTGGCGGCCGAAAAATACGCGCTCGAGAACGGGGTGACCAGCGTTCAGGATATGTCCGGCATGCCGGATACGTTTCGCGTGTATGAACAACTGCTCGACGAGGGCGAGCTACACGTCCGCGTTTCGGCTCATCAACCGCTGCGCACCTGGAAGCGGCTGGCCGCGGTAGGGATTATGGCAATATTCGGCAACGAGATGCTGCACATCGGCGGGCTGAAGGGGTTTGCCGATGGATCGCTCGGGTCCACTACCGCCTGGTTTTTCAAGCCCTACTTGGATGCGCCCTCGACCAGCGGCATCCCGAGCGACGAACTTTCGAATCCGGATGAAATGTACGCTAACATCGCCGGCGCGGACCATGCGGGATTGCAGATTGCCATCCACGCCATCGGGGATCGCGCGAACCACACGATTCTCGGTTTCTATGAACGCGCCGAGCGGGAGAACGGTGGAGGCGATCGCCGGTTTCGGATCGAGCACACGCAGCACTTGCTCGCGAGCGACATTCCGCGCTTCGCCGCGCTGCACGTAATCGCGTCCATGCAGCCGTATCACGCCATTGATGATGGGCGCTGGGCCGCCAAGCGCATCGATGCCGGACGCCTGAAGACCAGCTACGCCTGGCGATCACTGCTCGATGCCGGAGCCACGCTCGCATTCGGATCGGATTGGCCGGTAGCGCCGATGGTTCCGCTCTCAGGTATTTACGCGGCGGTCACGCGGCAGACTCTGGATGGAAAAAATCCCGGCGGCTGGATTCCGGAGCAGAAAATTACGGTGGCCGAAGCGGTGCACGCTTATACGGTGGGCGCGGCGTTTGCCGAGCGCGAGGAGGGCATCAAAGGATCGATCGCGGTGGGCAAATTGGCGGACCTGGCGGTGCTATCCGAAGATATTTTCGCGATCGATCCGGCGGAAATCGCCAACACGCGCGTGGATATGACGGTGTTCGACGGAAAAATCGCGTACGAGCGGCGATAGCAGTTGTTTCCGCGAACGCTCGCGAAGCGTCCGGACTCATTCGGTCGATACGCGATCCCCTCGCGCCTTCATAACTTTTTCATGCTTCATAAAAAAGTTATAAAATGAACCCAGAAGCGGAGCCGTGGCTGGAGCATTCCAGGCCTCGCTCCAATTTCATCGATGGAGGTTCATTGTGATCACGCGAACCAGGTACGCTGTGAACGGTTTGGTCATCGGCATAATCCTCGCCGCCGGGATGGGTATCGGGATTACGTTCGCCAGGGAGGAAACACCCCGGAACGACAAACTCGCCATGGGGGAGCCGCAAGTTAAGCAATTGCTGTCTTTGCTGGGGCAAGACAAGGATGGCATGGTTTCCGAACAGGCGTTTTTGAACTACATGAAGGCCGAATTCGAAAGGTTGGACACGAACAAAGAGGGAGTGCTGAACGCCTGGAAGCTAACGCGACCAGTGGATCCCCCCGTTACATTTTCATCTGCCGGAAAGTGAACCGGAAATATCCCCAGCGTGTTCCAGCGACTGGGCGGCGTTCGAGATCGGACTACCACGGTTTTGCTGAACAATAACCGCGGCTCGCAGCAGTACCAATCCACACATTCGTCGATTGCGTGACGATAGCGCCGCTGCGCAGGGGCCGGCATGGCTGTCGACTGCGGCCTTCGCAATGTCGAGATCCGGCAATCGCAGGATCGCTCTGGCGTGGGTGCGCTTTGATTGACGATGGGACTTTGCCTTCATGACCGTGGCCTCCAATGCCAAGGCTCACACTATACGGTCAGATCCGAGTAGCGCGTGTTCCGACCGGAGGCGCCAGATCGACAGATGGCGACTTTCCGGCCGCACTGTCACCGGAAACGATTTCCGAGCCCGGCAGTCAATCCAGAGAATGGAGGTCAATCGACATGAGCCACCTCGACTCGATGTTAAAACGCAACAAAGACTTTGCTGTTCGTCAGTCTGCCGCCGGCACGCTTATGCCCTCGCTTCCACGGGCGCTGCCCAATGTGAGGGCGATCGTCATCGGTTGCGCTGATATGCGGGTAGATCCGGCCTATGTACTTGGAATCGCGCCGGGAGAGGCCGTGGTCATTCGTAACATCGGTGGTCGAATCACCCCGGGATTGTTGGAGCAGTTGGGTCTCCTCGGGCGAATCGGAGAAGTTGCCAGAGCGGTTCCCGGAGGAGGCGGAGAGTTTCACATGATTGTGCTTCAGCACACCGATTGCGGTATCACTC
>JASHQT010000019.1 GCA_030039005.1 Bryobacteraceae bacterium | reverse complement strand
GGAAGCTGCGCACAAAGAGACCGCCAAGCGTCAACAAAATCACGGAGAGGGCGAGCTGGAGCGCGACAAAAGTGCTCCAAAGGTTCCAGCGGCGGATGGAGAAGCCGGGTTCGCCCTGTTTCATCGCGACATGCAGATCGACGTTCGAGCTTCGAATCGAGGGGAGCAGCGCCGAGAGCAGCAACGCGAGCGAAGCCGCGGCGAGCGCGTAGAGCAAGAGCCCGCGATCGCTCTGGAAATGGAATTCGAACGGAATATTGTAGGCCGACGGCCAGCGAACGTAGCTTAGGCGGTCGCGCAGAAACGCGTCGGCGGCGAGACCAGCGAGGGTGCCCAAGGCCGCCAGCACCGCGCCTTCGGTGAAAAGCTGGCGCGTGAGTTGAAAACGGCTGGCGCCCAGCGCTTTGCGAATGGCGAATTCGCGCCGGCGGGCGAAGCCGCGGACTAACAGCAATCCCGCCACGTTCAAGCAGGCGATGATCGCGAGCAGGATGGCGGTGGAGAGCAGCGCGAGGAAGAAAACGAAGAAGCGCCGGTCATCCCCGGTGCTGGAGAGTTGCTTTGCAAGGCCTGCCATGGGACGAAGGGTCGCGATAGAGCGCACCTGGTCCGGCGGGAACAAGCGGCTGGCCGTGGCGGCGAGAGCGTCGCGGGTTTGGGACAAAGTGGATGCATCACGCAGACGGCCGAAGGGTTGGCAATTGGCTGTGCCGGGCGCCGCCGCACGATAAATCTCCGGCGAAACGCCATGACCTAGGATGCTGCGATAATCGCGCGCCAGCACACCGAGCAGCGTGTAGAGCCGGCCGTTCAGTTCGAGGGGACGGCCGATGGCGTTCGGATCGGCATGGAGACGCTTGCGCCAGAAACCGTAACTGACCACCGCAACCGGACGGCCCTCGTCGGACTGCGCGTACAAGCGGCCAACCGAAGCGCGCACGCCGAGCACATCGAAGAAATTGGCGCTGGTGGACATGTACCAGGCGACTTCGGTGCGGCTGCTGTTGGTCCAGTTTAAATTGCTGAGGCCGATATCGAAGGCCAGATCCTCAAAGATGCCGGAGCGGCGCAATTCGCGATAGCCGGCGTAAGGAATCGCGGCCCCGATGCGCGCCAACCGGGCGGGCGCACGAGCGCTGATATTGTCGAAGATCATTTCACGCGCCACGCTAAAGACCGTGACGTTGGCGCCGATGCCCAAAGCTAGCGACACAATGGCGATGAGCGCCAGGGCGGGGGATTGGCGCAGGCCGCGCACGGCGTGCCGCAGGTCGCGAGACGCATCGCGCAGGAGCGGCATGAGTTCAGGATAATCGAGCGAGGTAGTATCGTGGTCTTTGACGATCCTGCTGGCGATTCTCGCGATTGGGGTTGCGCTGGTCGCCACGGGAGCCGTCTACCAGGCGATCGGACTGGCCGCGGATCGAAGACGCTGCCCGCCGCCGGGACGAATGGTCAACGTCGGCGGACGCAAGCTTCACCTGATGGAGAGCGGCTCGGGACCGGCGGTGGTTTTTGAATCCGGTATTTCGGCCACGTGCCTCAATTGGACCAAGGTCCGTGGCGAAGTGGCGCAGTTCGCGCGGGCCTGCACTTACGATCGCGCCGGTCTCGGCTGGAGCGACCTCGCAAAATCGCCGCGCACGGCTTCCATGCGTACAGCGCTCGCCATCATCGACGACCTGCACGCGCTGCTGGGAGCCGCCGAGATTCCGCGGCCGTGCATCTTCGTGGGGCATTCCTTCGGCGGTCTGCTAGTCCGCGCTTATGCGGCCAAGTATCCCCGCGATGTCGCGGCCTTGGTTCTCGTTGACCCACTCTCGCCGCGCGAATGGCTGGATGTTTCTCCCGCGAATGCGCGCATGTTGCGGTTGGGCATCCGGCTTTCGGGCCGCGGAGCGTTGCTCGCGCGCATCGGAGTAGTGCGGGCCGCGCTGGCCTTGCTAATGGCGGGCGGGAGATCGATTCCCAAGGCAGTGGCCAAGGCGAGCAGCGGGCGAGGGGAATCTGTGATTTCGCGCCTGGTGGGCGAGGTGCGCAAGATGCCGCCCGAAACCTGGCCGATGGTGCGCTCGCATTGGTGCGCGCCGAAAAGCTTTCTGGGGATGGCGGCGTATCTGGAAGGATTGCCCGCGAGCGCTGCCGAAGCCGCCGTGCTCCGCGTGCCAGAGACGATTCCGATCATCGTTCTTTCGGCCGCCAACTCGACGGCGGAACAACTGGAGGAGCGCGAGGAGTGGGCGCGGCGCTCCGCGCGCGGAAAGCATATCCTGACGCGGGAGAGCGGGCACTGGATTCAGCTGGATGAACCGGAGCTGGTGGTGGAGGCGATCCGCGAAGCGATCCGGGAGGCAATCCCGGAGACGATCAGGCCTGCTTAATCAGTTCGATCTCCAGGTGCACGTGAACGTCGTCGCCCAGTATGAAGCCGCCGGCCTCGAGCGGCGCGTTGAACGTCAGCCCGAAGTCGCCGCGCTGGATCACGCACTCGGCCGACGCGCCCGTCCGCACCTTGCCCCACGGATCCTTGGACTCGACGCCTGCGCTGTCGACATCCAACGTGATTTCCTTGGTGACGCCGTGCAGCGTGAGATCGCCGGTTACCTTCCATTCGTTCTTGCCGTCGGGGACCACTCTTTTGGAAACGAAAGTCATGGTTGGGTGGTGTTCGGCATCCAGGAATTTTTCGGCTTTTATGTCCGCGTCGCGCTTCAAGTCGCGCGTGTGCAACGTCGTGACATCGATGGAGGCGTTGATCTTGGTGTTCACCGGGTTCGCCGGATCGAAAATCACGTCGCCGGAGATGCCGCTGAATCCTCCGCGAACCCAGGCAACCATAAAGTGCCGGATTTTGAAGCCAACGCTGGAGTGGGAAGCATCGATGGTGTA
>JASHQT010000232.1 GCA_030039005.1 Bryobacteraceae bacterium | reverse complement strand
GGCCGCAGCCGCAACTTTGCCGCGTGCAACGCGGCTTCGCGCACCGGCATCAATTCGCGATGGTGGCTGTCTTTGGCGAACTCGACAATCAGAATCGCGTTCTTGGCCGCCAGACCGATCAGGGTCACGATGCCGATCTGCGTGTACACATCGTACGGGTAGTCGCGCATATGGACGGCGAGCAGCGCCCCGAACAGTCCCAGCGGGAGGGAAAGCAGCACGGCCATCGGAATAGACCAGCTTTCATACAGCGCCGCCAGACACAGGAATACCAGCACGGTGGCGAAGCCGAAGATCACGCCTTCGTGCCCTTGCGCCAGCTTCTGTTGATACGTGGTGCCGGTCCATTCGTAGCCATAGCCGGAAGGCAGCGTTTCGGCGGCGACTTTTTCCATGGTGTCGATGGCCTGGCCGGAGCTGACGCCGGGCGCGGGCGCGCCTAAAATCTGGATGGCGCGAAAACGGTTGTAGCGGAACACGACCTCCGGGCCGCTCGAAGGTATGACCGACGCGAGAGTGCCCAGCGGAATCATATTGCCGTCCATGCTGCGCACATAGAATCGGTCGATATCCGACGGCTGGCTGCGGAATTCGGGTTCGGCTTGAATCAGCACCTGCCAGGTGTGGCTGAAGCGGTTGAAATCGTTCACATACAATCCGCCCAGAAATGTTTGGAGCGTATTGTACGCGTCGGTTACCGGCACACCCATGGTTTCGAGCTTGTCCAAATTCATGTCGATGCTGTAGGCGGGCACCGCCGATCGAAACGTGTTCACGATGTTACCGATCTCGGGATGGCGGCGCGCCGCGTCCACCAGAGCGTCACCGACGCTCGCGAGCTGGTCCAATTCCCCGCCCCGCCGGTCCTCCAGCATGAACTGAAATCCGCCCGTATTACTTAAGCCCAAAATCGGCGGAAAGCCGAACTCGGTGGTGGAGGCTTCCGGCACATCGGCAAAGGCGCGCTCGGAGGCTTGGAGAATCGCGTCGAGCTGCAGGTCCTTGGTCTTGCGCTCTTCCCAGGGCGTAGTGATGACCACGATAGTGGCCACATTGGAGGCGTTGGTCTGCGTGGTGAAATCAGTGCCGCCGATCACGAACCAGGACTGGACGCCTTTCACTTTACCCAAGCGCTCTTCGATCTTCGCCACCGCGGCGTCCGTGCGATCGATGGACGCGCCATCCGGCAAACGAACGGGTACGAAGTAGGCGGCTTGATCTTCGTCCGGCAGGAATCCCGCGGGAAGCATCTTGAACAGATACGCCCCCGCCACCCAGAACAATCCCAACGCAACCATGGCCCAGGCCGAGCGCCGGATCATCGTGCCTACGCCGGCCAAATATCGATTGGTGGCCCAGCCGAAGCCGCGATTGAAGCCGGCGAAGCAAAAGGCCAGCGGTCCGCGCGATTTGGAATGCGGCTTCAACAGCATGGCGCTCAAAGCCGGGCTCAGCGAGAGCGCGCTGAAGGCCGACAGCAGCACGGAGGCCGCGATGGTCAGCGCGAACTGCCGGAAGATCTGTCCGCTGATCCCGCCCAAGAAGGCCACGGGAATGAACACGGCGGCCAAGATGCACGCGATGGCCACCACGGGGGACGACACCTGTTCCATGGCTCGCATGGTCGCTTCGCGCGGCGTCATGCCATCGTCGATATTGCGTTGCACCGCTTCCACCACCACGATCGCGTCATCCACGACGATGCCGATCGAGAGCACCAACCCGAACATGCTGGTGATGTTGATCGAAAAGCCCAGCACTGGAAACAGCGCGATGGCGCCGATCACCGCCACCGGCACGGTCAGCAGCGGGATCAGCGTCGCGCGCCAATTTTGCAAGAAGAGGAAGACCACCAGGATCACCAGCCCAATTGCGGCCGCCAGCGTGAACACCACGTCGGCGATCGCCGCGCGCACGAAACGAGTGGAATCGTACACCACGTTGTAGTCCATGCCCGGCGGGAAGTTCAGCTTCGCCTTCTTCATAAGCGCGTTCACCTGGTTCGAGGTATCCACGGCGTTCGCGCCCGGCGACAGAAACACGATCACGTTGCAGGACGGTTTGCCGTTAATGCGATTGAAGCCGGAATAGGTGAACGCGCCGAGCTGGACGCGGCCGATGTCTCGAATGCGCAGCAGGGATGCATCGGGTTCGGCGCGCAGCACGATATCGCCGAACTGCCGCGGATCCACCAGGCGTCCGGGAGCGGTGACGGAATACTGAAAATCGGTGCCGTTAGGGGCGGGCGCCTCGCCCAGCGCGCCGGCGGGATTCTGCCGGTTTTGGGCGTTGATGGCGTCGCTGACGTCGGTGGCGGTGAGGCCGAGCTTGGCCATCTTGTCGGGATCCACCCACACGCGCATCGAGTAGACTTCTTGCGAGGAAAGACGCGAGTCGCCGACACCGGGCAGACTCCCGATTTGATTCAGCAGGTTGATCTGCGCGTAGTTGGTCAGGAACAGCGAATCGTAGCGATCGTCGGGCGAGGTCAGCCCCACCACCATCAGAAACGCGCTCGACACTTTCTTCACCACCACACCCTGGCGCTGCACTTCGGGAGGCAGGCGCGGCAGCGCGATGTTGACCTTGTTCTGCGTCTGCACCGTGGCCGTATCGGGATTGGTGCCGAGCTTGAACGTGACGTTAATGGTGATGGATCCGTTATTGGCGCTGGTCGACAGAAAGTACAACATGCCGTCCAGCCCGGCGAGTTGTTCTTCGATGGGCTGTGCGACGGTCTTCTCGAGATCGATGGAATTGCCGCCCAGGTAGCTGGCGGTGATTTGGACCACGGGCGGCACCACTTCAGGAAACGCCGCGATCGGAAGATTCGGGATCGCCACCGCGCCGAGAATGACGATCACGATCGCGATGACGATGGCGAAAACGGGCCGGTCTATGAAGAATCGCGCCATGCCGGACTAGGGGGTCCCCGCTCCCGGCCGATAGGGTCGTGGTGTCACGAGAGCGCCGGGCTTCACCTTGAGCTGGCCCTCCACGATCACCCGATCGCCCGCTTTCAGCCCTTGCTGGACGATCCAGTCCTCGCCGACGCGTTCGGCGGTCAGGATGGGCCTGAGCTGCACTACGTTATTGGCGCCCACCACCAGCACCGTTTGCTCGCTCTGCAGTTGCTGGATCGCGCGCTGCGGCACCAGCATCACGTTGTGCCGCAGCTCGGTCTGGACGCGCACCTTACCGAATTGCCCGGGTAACAGCGTGTGCTGCGGATTGGGGAAGCTGGCCTGTAACTCCAGCGTACCGGTCTTGGGGTCCACGCCGTTGAGCGTATTCTCGATGCGGCCTTTCTGGGGGAACTCGCTGTTATCGGCCAGAATCAGCGTCAGTGGCGATTTGAGCAGCGTGGGATTTTTCTTGAACGAGAGATACTGCGCTTCGCTGACCTTGAAGCGCACCCAGATGGGGTCGAGCGGCACGATGGTGCTGAGCGGCTGCGCGGCGTTGGCGGTTACCAGTCCTCCGACCGGCACCAGCGTGTCTCCGATCAATCCGCTGATGGGAGCGCGAATGGTGGCGTACTCCAGGTTCAGCTCCGCGGTGCGCAGAGCCGCGCGCTGCGCCTCCACTTTGCCCTCCGTGGACGAAATCTGCGTGGAAGTGGAAAGGCGCGTCTGATCGATATTGGCCTGATTCGCCCGCACGGTGGCTTCACCAGCGTGCAGGGCCGCGGCCGCAGCGTCGAGTTCCTGCTGCGCGGCGGCTTCGTCCTTCACCAGCGGCGTCAGACGATCGTAATCCTGCTGGGCTTTGATCAAGTTTGCCTGGGAGGCGGCGAGATTGGCTTCGGCCTGCAGAAGCGCCACCTGCTTACGCGCGAATTCCAGATCCGCTTCGCTTTGGGACAGGTTGCCCTTGGCCTGCTCCACGATCGCCTGATACGGACGCAGGTCCAAGACGTAGAGGATTTCACCCGTGTGGACTTCCTGGCCGGGATGGAACAACCACTTGTCGATATAGCCGTCGACACGCCCGCGGACGTCCACCGTATTGCGGGCGTAGGTCTGCGCCGGATAATCCGAAATCACCGGCACGTCGGCCGGTTCCACCTGGGTCACCAGCACGAGCGGTGCTGACATCGGCGCGGGCTGGGGGCTTTGCGCCGCCGATTCACAGCCACAGGTCGCCCCGAGCGAGGCAATCGCCAAGGACAGGAAGACATTGGCATGAAAAGAACGATCGAAACGCATGAGCCACTTTCGGCCTGAAGCCGGTTAATGCAACGAGGCGCTGATTCGACACAACCTTTTTGCGGCGAACTTCCTATTTTAGCGAATGGATCGCGCAGGCAGCGAATCCGTGATTGCGACAATCACGGATCATGCGTTTTGTGCTACCGCTGGTGCGCCGCATCCGGCGCGTTGCCTTGAACACCCAGGCGATTTTCCAGGATCCGAACCAGGTTCTGCAATTCATCGCCGCGCGCGCGTTCCTTGGCTAACTCCTGTCTCAGGTCCCGCACCTGCTGCTCGAGCGCGCGGTCGGTGGCAGCCGGCGCGGGATCGGTGGGCGTTGCCACCGCGGGGGCGTCGGGCTTTGTCGCCGCAGTCGCGCCGGACGAAACCGCCTGATCCGCGGGCAGCAGTTGAGGGGGCTGGGTGGCCGGCTTGAACCCGGGCACAACCATGCGCGTGGAATCGTGTATTGGTTGTCCATCGGCCGGGTACACGATCATCTCGAAATCCATGTCGCCCGATTGCGGCTGATACGACACCTTGCCCGCACGCAACTGGTCACCGCTGAGCGGGATTTTCGAGCTGGCGCCGCCGTCGCTGACATCGATTTCGCCGCCGGAGGAATCGCGCACGGCGCGGGAGTTGGCGTCCCAGGCCAGTCGCACGGTCTGCGCATCGGCGGTAGCCCGAAGCCCGATCGCATTGGAGGCGGTGATGGGCCTTTCATACAGCACGAACGCCGCGATCCCCGCGGCCAGCAGGATCGGCACTGCCCACAGCCAGCGCTCTTTCGCCGGCAAACGCTCCTCGGTTTGAAAACCGTCGAAGGGGACGGGCACGGCCGGATTCTCCTGCGCGGGCGACTTAGGCTTGGCGGCGATGGGCGTGGGGTCCGGCGGCCTCGCCACATGCGCTTTTGTGTCTTCCGCCTTTGTGTCCGCCTGTGGGTTCGAAGCCAGACTCACCACCGCGGGTTGCAATGGTGCGGGGAAAACCGCAGGCGCCTCCTCTCTTGTTCGCGCGGCAGGTCGCGCGGCAGGTTCTACTTTCGTTGGAGCGGGCTCCGGTTTCGGCCCTACCGGCTCGGGCTTTGACACCGCTGGACTCGCAGCCGCAGGCGCCTCCTCTTTTGTTGGCACGGCGGGTTCTAGCTTCGGTGCGACGGGCTCCGGTTTCGGCGCCACCGGCTCCGGCTTCGACACCGCCGGACTCGCAACCGCAGGCGCTTCCTCTCGTGTTCGCGCCGCGGGTTCTACCTTCGGTGCGACCGGCTCCGGTTTGGGCGCCACCGGCTCCGGCTTCGACATCGCCGGACTCGCAGCCGCAGGCGCCGCTGAACTCACAGGCGCACGGGCCGCGGGAAGCGGCTGCAAATCGAAGGGCTGATAGCTGGCCTTGGTTTCCAGCTTGCCGCCGGCCTCGCGAAAGAAAAATCCGGCCTCGGCGCGCCTTTCCCCTTTCGGACAAATCACGAGCGCCACTTGCCAGGATTCCGGGAAGAAAGCGTCGTAAGTCTCCACGTCGGAAGTCGCGAGACAAACACCTGCCTGCAGATGCGACAGGAAGCATCCCACCGGGCGCAGGTCCTTCAAATCCGCGTTTTGCCGGGCGAGTTCCAATTGCACCGCCAGATTCATGCGGTCGTTGGCGGACAACACGAAGCTCTCGCCGTGGGCGTGTTCGCAGGCAATGGGTCGCCAGGTCAGGACGCGAAGCAGGCCGTCCCGGCGCGTGCCGAACAACACCCCGCCCACTTCGTTGCCGCCGCGCGAAACCTGCAGCAGCTCTTCACAAGCGAAGGCCCTAACTTCCTCCATGAGATCGAGCGGATATTCGATTCCGCCCGGCATCTCGGGGACGCGCCACGAAGCGAATAATGGGAGAGAGACCAGTTCTTTGGCCGCCCTGTCTTTGGTCGCCATGTCGTTTGTCGTCATGATTGAAAAAACTTTCTGGACGACTGATCTGGACCGCCGCCGCGGTGGTGGTATCGTCGTCGCCACCGTCGTCGTCGTCAGCCGGCTCGTGCAGGTGATAATAATACGTGATTCCGCCCATGAGTAAGCAGAAAAATATAATTCCGATCAACCAGCGGACCGTGCGCCCGGTCCAGACGCGCGGCTGCTCCACGACGCTCGCGGTGAGACGCACCGAGCACCAGGCTAGGCCCAGGATGCAGCCCAGTTTGACATACCAGGGCATGAGATCCAGGTGGCCTTCGCCTCCGATTTCGCTCCACATCGTGACGATCGCGAGCAGCGCGATGAGAAACTCTAAGGCGTAACCCAGCCGTAACCAGGACAATGGAATCCCCGGAACATTCTCTGAAGCGGGCGCCAAACCCGGAACCGGCGCAGATTCATCCGGCGGGGGAGGAAACTCAGACACCTCAGTCACCACGCCCAAGTTCGGCTGCGCCGCGTCCTCGGTCCGCACTTCGAGCCGTTCGGATACTTCGCTTGGATTCACTTCACCCAACGTATCATGTTCTCGTTACCACCATCCTCGTTGCCGCCACGATTTTCCTGAGCGCTTTTCTGCTTTTTCAAGTGCAGCCTATGATGGGCCGTTACATCCTCCCGTGGTTCGGAGGCGGCCCGGCGGTGTGGACGGTCTGTCTCCTGTTCTTCCAGGCGTGCCTGCTGGCGGGCTATGCGTACGCGCACTGGCTGGGCAAGCTGGCGAATATCCGGCTGCAGGCGTGGATCCACATCGGATTGCTCGCGGCGTCGCTCACCTTCCTGCCTCTGCGGCCTGACGCCACGCTGTGGAAGACCGTTACCAGTGGCGATCCCTCCGGACGGATTCTGCTGCTTCTCGCCGCAACCGTGAGCGGGCCGTACCTCTTGCTGTCCGCCACGGCGCCGCTGGTGCAACGTTGGCTCACGCTTCGCGATCCCGGAAAACAGCCCTGGCGATTGTACGCACTCTCGAACTTCGGATCGTTTCTCGCGCTGCTGAGCTACCCGCCCTTGGTGGAACCTTTGCTGCGGCTGCGCACGCAGGGCGCCATGTGGTCCTTGCTGTACGTGCTGTTCGCGGCGCTATGTGGGCTTACCGCCTGGCGCCTCGGCTCGTCCCGGCCGGCGGGGGAAATCGCCGTGAGCGAAGCGGAACGGTCCGAACGGCCCACACGAGCGACTATCTTGTTTTGGCTGGGCCTGGCCACCTGTGGCTCTGTGCTTCTGGTGGCGACGACGAACCAGATTTCGCAGGATATCGCGGTGAGCCCGTTCTTGTGGGTGGCGACGCTCGCGATTTATCTGCTCACTTTCGTGCTGGCTTTCGAGAGCGACCGGCTGTATCGCCGCGCGTTGTTCGCCATCGCGGCCGGGATTTTCGCGCCCGTCGCGTGCGCGCTGCCTACGATTTCGATTGGACTTTCCCTGCGTGCCCAACTGGCGGTGTATTTGATTGCGCTGTTTGTGACCTGCATGCTTTGCCAGGGCGAGCTTGCGCGATCGCGCCCTGCGCCGCGTTATCTCACGTCGTTTTACTTGACCATCGCCGCCGGCGGCGCCCTGGGCGGCGCATTTGTGGCCCTGATCGCGCCGCGCATCTTCACGGAATTTGGCGAATACCCGATCGGGCTGGCCGCCGCCTGCTTGCTCGGATTCCTGGGATGGATGCGCAGCGGCGCGATCCGGCAGTGGACCAGCCGCAATTTCGCCGTGCGGCTGCCCCTGATGGCGCTGCTGATCGGCGGATTTACCGCCATCGCCGCCACGGTCACCGCCGGCAATCAGGGCGCTCTCGCTACCGCGCGCAATTTCTACGGCATCCTGCGCGTGATGGCGCGCGAGGACTCCAACGGGGCCTATCGCGAGCTCCAGCACGGCCGCACTCGGCACGGGCAGCAATACTTGAGTGCTGCGCGGCGGGACTGGCCGACGTCTTATTACGGACCGCACAGCGGCGTTGCGATCGCGCTCCACGCGCTGGATCAGCCTCATCACGAGATCGCGGTGGTTGGATTAGGCGCGGGAACGCTCGCAGCCTGGGGCCGTCCCGGCGACACGTTCCGCTTCTACGAAATCAATCCGGACGTGGAACCCATCGCGCGCACCTGGTTCTCATTCTTAGCCGATTCCAAGGCCCGGACCGAGGTCGTGCTGGGTGACGCACGCGTCGAACTGGAACGCGAATTGGCCTCGGGACGATCGCACGACTTCGATCTGATCGCGGTGGACGCATTTTCCGGCGATTCGATCCCCATGCATCTGCTGACGGCGGAGTGCGCCGACATTTACCGGCGGCGGCTGAAACCGGGGGGCGTGCTAGCACTGCACATTTCCAATCGCGCTCTGAATCTGGATCCGGTGGCTCGCGGCATGGCGGGCTACCTGGGATGGACGGCGCGCCAAATCATCTCGGGCGACGAACCGGCGACCGGCGAAGCCAGCTCGCGCTGGGTTCTGATGACTTCGAACCAGGCGTTTCTCGAACGCGCGGGACTCACACACCAGCTCTCCGGCTGGAGCAGGCGCGCGCCCATCCTGTGGACGGATGACTTCGCGAGCCTGTGGCCGGTGCTGAAGTTCTGATGGGACCGCCTGGCCGGGCTTTGAGCGCCGGAGGCTGCCCGCGAGGGCAAGCTTGACCCCGCGAGCGAGATTCCGCTCGACGGCCCAGAAATACGCCAACCGTTGCGTGCTCAGCCGGCCAGGTACCGGCGCAGCCATGCCTGAGCCAGACGCAGCTCGTGACGGACCACGTGCACGGAAATCGATAGCACCGACGCGCATTCCTCGGCTGTCATGCCGCCGAAATAGCGCATCTCGATGAGCTGAGTTTTCAGCGGGTCGGTGGTGGCCAGACGGTCGAGCGCCTCGTCGATCAGCAGGAGCTTTTCGTCGGGATGCGAGCCGAGATCGCCGATGGTCGTCGACTGCACCTCTTCGATTGCACTCCGCTTTTGAGCCGCGCGCGCGCGGGCCAGGTCGACCAGAACCTGGCGCATCACCCGGGATGCGATTCCGTAGAAGTGAGAGCGGCTCTCATACGAAGGCTGCTGCCCTTGTGCCAGGCGGAGAAAGGCTTCGTGAACCAGGGCGGTGGTTTCCAGAGGCCGCGGATCGCCCTCCCGCTTTAAATGCCCGGCGGCAAGTTTCTTCAGCTCGCCGTAAACCATTGGCATGAGCGCATGCAGAGCGTCCTGATCGCCGGCGTGAACCCGCTGCAGGAGCTCGGTAATTTGCATGGCCGCTTGCCATCGTACAACGGCGCCGGAGAATGGTGCAGTGCAATCCCGATTTCTCGTGCAAAAAGTTACGCGCACGTGCCAATTTTGCCGGGCAATCACGCAGGTAGTAGTGAAAGGGTGCTGGCGACACTTTGCGCCGGGCCGGTGTACTTCTGTTGCCAGAACCACAAACGCTTAAATTTGGAGAAAACCATGAAGGAAGATCTGAAAACGAAAGCCGAAGAGGTAAAGCCTGAAAATTCTGAGCGAAACGACCAACCCCTGTCGCCCGAACAGATCGCTGAGATCTCCGGCGGTAGCAGCGATCCCTGTGAAGGAGGTCAAATCCGAAACCGGTAAGTTGCTCAGGCGGTTGATCGATGAATTGCCAAAAAGGAGTGAGTGCGAGGCTATGAAGGTCTATACCTGGGACGAAATTTCGGAGGAACGGGTCAACCCTCTGGCCTCGCGTCAGATGATCCATAGCGAGACGATGACGGTGGTGCGCCGCCGGCTGGCGAAGGGCGCCATGCTGCGGCTACATCAGCACGCCAACGAGCAGGTCGGCATGATCGAGCAGGGCAAGCTCAGATTGATCGTGGAGGGCGAGGAACGGACCGTAAGCGCAGGGGAAACCTACGTGATTGCGCCCAACGCTCCACATTCGGTAGAGGCGCTGGAAGACTCCGTCGTCATGGATCTGTTCTCGACGCCACATCGATAGCGTGGGGCTGGTAGGGATGGCGAGTCAGAACCTCTTTCGCAAGCAGGCGCTCGAACACGCCACTTCCCCGGACAACCTGGAGCGGCTCATGCCGGTGACGGGCGCCAAAGATTGGCTCATCATTGTAGTGCTGGGAGCGCTTCTTGGTCTGCTCGGCGTTTGGTCCGTGAGCGCTCATGTACCCACCATCGCTGCCGGGCGTGGCGTCATTCTGCGCCCCCGGCAAGTGGTGGAAACCCAGAGCGCGGCCGCCGGGCGCATTCTTTCCATCCGCGTGCGGAGTGGAGACCGGTTGCATGTGGGCGATCTCATCGCCACGGTCGACCAGGACGAAATCCGCAAGCGCATCGAAGAAGATAGACGAACTCTGGCGGCGCTCGAACAGGAGGACGGCAACGAGAGCTCAGCCGGCCACGACCAGATCAGCGCGCAGAGTCAGCAGGACCGCACCGAGCGTGCCAGCCTGGAAGCACAACGCGTAAACCTGCGAAAAGACCTGGAAGGGGCGAGCGCATTAAAGCCCGTGCTGGAAACGCACGCCAAGGCGACTCACCAGTTGGTGAACGAAGGACTCATGGCATTCGCCTCCCGCGAGGTGTCCGATGCGGAATCGGCGGTGCGGGACAACGATGCGAAAATCTACGATTACAATTCACGCCTCAGCCTGATCGATGGACAACTCAACGAAATCGAGACACGCAGTGTGTCGTTGGCCCGTCAGATCCTGGATGAAGCGGCGGCGCGCCGCAACCAGATCGAGCAGCTCCGCCGAAACATCGAGATCAATGAATTTGAGCTTCGGCGGAATGGCAATATATTCAGTCAATATTCCGGGCTCGTGGCGGAGGTTCTGGCGGCGCCCGGCCAGGTCCTGGCCGTGGGAGGGCGGCTGCTGACGCTGGAAGCGGATGGGGTAGAGACCCCGCTCATCAGCATTTCCTATTTTCCCGTGCGTGACGGCAAGAAAATTCAACCCGGCATGCCGATTCAAATCACGCCTGACACGGTGGAGCGCGAGCGCTTTGGCGGCATTGTCGGCAGCGTGATCTCGGTTTCCCCGATACCGGTCACCAAGGATGGCGCCAAAAGCGTCGTGGGAAATTCGGAACTGGTCGAAAGCCTGATGCGGGAAGGTGCCTATATTGAGGTCCGCGCCCGCCTGGAAACCGACACGGCAACCTTCAGCGGCTATCGATGGTCTTCCTCTCGCGGGCCACAGATTCAAATTACTTCCGGGCTCACCCATTCCACGCGCGTCATGATCGAACGCCGCGCGCCGGTAACGTACCTGTTGCCGGTCTTTCGGGAAGCAACCGGATTCTACTGAGGCCGATGAAATGAAGACTGCGGCCTCGCTGCGTGAAGGCAGAGTCCGTACGCCCATGATTCTCCAAATGGAGGCTCTGGAGTGCGGCGCCGCGGCGCTCGCCATCATCCTGGCGCACCACGGCAGCATCGTGCCGCTGGCCACGCTGCGCCGCGAGTGCGGTGTTTCCCGTGACGGCTCCAAGGCCAGCCACATTCTTCAGGCCGCCGAGTCGCACGGGCTGATCGCCAAGGCGTTCAAGCGCGATCTGCCAGAATTGAAGGCCACACGCTATCCGTTCATCGTCTACTGGAATTTCAATCATTTTCTGGTGGTCGAAGGCTACCGCCGGGGCCGCGTTTATGTGAACGATCCAGCCACCGGACCGCGCTCGGTGCCGCTCGACGAGTTCGATACGTCCTATACCGGCATCGTCCTCACCTTCGAGCCAGGTCCCGACTTCCGGCGCGGGGGGATGGGGCCGAACCTAGTGCTGAGCCTGTGGAAGCGATTGCGCGGATCTGTTATGCCGATCGCCGCAGCCAGCGCCGCGGCTCTGTTGCTGGTGATTCCCGGACTCATTACACCAGCTCTGATGGAAGCCTTCGTCGACAAGGTGCTGGTCCAGGGACTGCACGACTGGGGCCGGCCCCTGGTGCTCGGAATGCTTCTCGCCGCGCTTCTCCGAGGCTTCTTGGGAGCTGTTGAACTAGGAATTCTCCGCCGTCTGCAAACGCGCCTGGCGGTCTCCAGCTCCGCCCGCTTCGTGAGGCACCTACTTCAGCTCCCGGCTTCCTACTATTCGCAGCGGTACGCAGGCGAGATCGCGGGCCGCATCGCGCTCAATGACCGGGTGGCCGACGTGTTATCGGGACGGTTGGCCACTACCGCGCTGGATGTACTCATGATGGTCTTTTATCTCGCGGTCATGTGGCGGTTCAACCTGTTGCTCACCGCCGTCGCCGCTGGCTTCGCGCTGCTCAATTTCGCAGTGCTGCGGTGGTCCGCGCGTCTGGCGAGAGAACGCAACATCCGGCTTTCGATGGCCGAGGGCCGGGCGGCGGGCGTTGGCATCGCGGGTTTACAGAGCATCCGGACGATCAAAGCCTCGGGCCAGGAATCCGACTTCTTCGCCCGCTGGGCTGGATTTTTCGCGGATCTCAGCCATTCTCACCAGGAATTGAGCATCGTCAATTATTACACCGGCGTGGTTCCTTCGCTCCTCACCGCGTTGATGACCGCCTGCATATTGGGGGCCGGCGGCTTCGAGGTGATCCACGGGCACATGAGCATTGGGATGTTGGTGGCCTTCCAAAGTTTGGCCGCAAGCTTCCTTCTGCCCGTGAACAGCCTGGTGGAGCTGGGCGCGCAGATACAGCAGGTCCAGGCCGACCTCACCCGGTTGGACGACGTGCTCGGAAGCCCGGCGCCACAGGAACCTGCCCTTTCCGAAAATGACGCTGTGCCCGTTCGCTTGACCGGGCACGTGGAGTTCAGGAACGTTACTTTTCAATACAGCCCGGTGACACCACCCATCGTAGAAAATCTGTCGCTCATCGCCCAGCCGGGGCAGCGGATCGCATTGGTAGGCGCCAGCGGGTCGGGCAAGTCAACCGTTGCAAAAATGTTGGCTGGTTTGTATGAGCCCGTGTCGGGCGAGATCCTGTTCGATGGCGTTCCAGCCACGATCGTACCGAGGGAAATCCTGTCGAATTCTCTCGCCATGGTCGACCAGGACATCCTGCTGTTCCAGGGCAGCGTGCGCGACAATCTCACGCTTTGGGATGCGTCCACTCCCGAGCCCAGCCTCGAAGCGGCTTGTCAGGATGCACTGATCGATGGTGTCATCCATGCTTTGCCGGAGGGCCACGCGAGCGAACTGCTGGAAGGCGGCGCAAATCTGAGCGGCGGTCAGCGCCAGCGCCTGGAGATTGCCCGCGCCTTGGCATCCGATCCGTCGATCCTGGTGATGGACGAAGCGACCAGCGCGCTGGACGCTGAAACCGAACGGCTGATCGACCGCAACATACGCCGCCGGGGATGCACCTGCTTCGTGGTGGCGCACCGGCTGAGCACGGTGCGCGACAGCGATGAAATCATCGTGCTCGACCGCGGACGCGTGTTGCAACGCGGAACGCACGATCGTCTGATCCGCGAAGACGGTCCTTACCGAGCCCTGTTGGCGAGTGACGATGACCCGGATGTGCCCCACCTATGATCGCCAGGACCTATTGGCTACCCGGCAACCGGCCGCTCGTTCTCGATTCCACGGTGCCATCGGCATTCGCGATTTCGGGCTCTGCCGTGGTCTTCGCCGTCGACAAAGCAACCGGGGTACGGCGCCCGCTGTTCTCTGTGGATCCCGGCGAACCGCTGCTGCCGCTGCCCAGCCCGCCCGATGCAGTTTGGGTCATTGTGGCCGTACCGTTGGAGTCCTCCGGCCTGGAACTTGGCCAGGAGACGCACGAATGGGCCGGCGTCGTGGCGTTAGAAAACTGGCTCGCCAAAATCGGCGAAGCGTTCCGAGCGGTAACCGGCGCGCTGGAGATGCAGTTCCTATTGCCTTCTCAAAGACTGGTCGTAGAGAAAGGCCAAAAAGCCGCCATCGAGGAGGGACTGACGTTTGTCCGCATCGAGTCTGGCCGTGCGCTGGCGGGCGCCGAAGTGGGGGCGGGCGCCACGATTGCGCTGGTCCCCGGGCTGTGGATCGAGGCACTCGAGGACTCGGAATTGCACGTCCTCGAAGAGCCGCCGCCGGACGTGCCGGATATTATCAATGCCGCTTTGAAACGAGTTGTTCCGGCTTTCATTGCCGCTCTCGATGAAGCCGAACGCCGGCGTGAAGAAACGGATCGAGAGCGTTTCGCAAATCGCCGGTGGTGGAATGCGCGCGAGTCGGCGTCGGCGGTGCGATCGCTCGCCGGCGTCGCCTCCGAAGGACTTCGCGATTCCGAGTTCGAGACTGCGGGACGAGAGCCCGCTAGCGAGGACCCCCTTTTCGCAGCTTTTCGGATGGTGGCTCATGCTCTGGGAGTAGCGGCGCGCCGCGCTTCGAGCTACCGATGGGGCCAGGACCCCGCGCTGGAGCTCGCTCACGCCTCGGGCGTGCGTACCCGAAGGGTTCTGCTTCGGGGATCCTGGTGGCGCAGTGAAAACGGGCCGCTTCTAGCGTTTCAACGCGACGGAAGTCCCGTGGCACTGCTTCCGGCGAAGACAGGATTCTTCGGCCGGGCGCGCTACGAGATTTTTGATCCAGTCGAAGGGACTTGGCGGCGCATCGGCCGGGGCAAGGCGGCAAGCATCCTGCCCTCGGCTCGCATGTTGTACCGGCCCTTACCGCAGGACGCCTCTACCGGGGCGCTCCTTCGGCATGCACTGGCATTCCGGCGGCGCGATCTTGCGACCATCGCAATCGCCGGCGCCGCCGCGGGGATATTGGCTTTGGCGGTGCCGCAAGGGACAGCCATCCTCATCGGACAGGCCATCCCGGATGCCGACAGCAGTATGGTTTGGCAGGTAACGCTTGGAATGGCCGCCGCTGCGTTCGGCTCAGCCCTTCTTCTTCTGGTTCAGGCTATCGCGACTCTGCGTACCCAGACCGCCGGTTTCATTGCGCTTCAAACCGGAGTGTGGGACTATCTGCTCCGGCTCGGCCCTTCCTTCTTCCGCGGCTTCACTGCCGGGCAACTCCGCTTGCGCGCGGACGCTCTCACCCGTATTCACCAACTGCTGACGGCCGACGCGCTCAACTCCGTTTTCGCGGCAATGGCGTCCGTATTGGCCCTGGCGCTGATGTTCTGGTACAGCCCGGGGCTGGCGCTGATCGCACTCGCGGGCGGAGCTGTATTGATAGCCGGGGCGGGGTTGGGGGCGCGCGCTCTCTACCGGGCTCTGGAGCGCTATCAGGAAATGGAAGAGAAACTCTTCGGTTTCGTCGTCCAGGCCATCCAGGCCGTATCCAAACTCCGGGTTGCGGGAGCCGCGGGTCGAGCTTTTTCCCACTGGGCCCGAGCTTATAGCCGGAAGCAGAAAACCGCTGTGTCGGTCAGGAGGATCCAAGACGAGGTTCAAATCTTGAACATGCTCATACCGACGGCAGCAACCGCCCTCGGCTTTCTGTATCTGCTGAGTCATCCCATCCCGTTGGGAGCCTTCCTCGCCTCGAACGCCGCGCTCGCCGCGTTTCTCACGGCCATCGTGTCGGGAAGCACAAGATGCGCCAGCGCGGTTTTAACCGCGAATTTGTGGCATCGAATGCGCTCCATCCTTGCCGCCAAACCGGAAGTCGACGCTTCAAAGAGTCATCCCGGCCGTTTGCGCGGCGCTATCTCAGTGGAGGCCGTGACCTTTCGCTACCGGGCGGACGGACCGCTCATCCTGGACAATGTCTCCATCCAGGCCAATCCTGGCGAATGCATCGCCTTGACGGGGCCGTCCGGTGGAGGCAAATCCACTCTGCTGAATCTGATTCTACGCTTCGAGACCCCGCATTCCGGCGCTATTCACCTGGATGGCCGCGAACTTTCGAGCCTCGACATTGCCGCCGTACGTAGACAAATTGGCGTCGTAACCCAGGACGCCAGAATTCTGTCAGGTTCAATCTTCGAGAACATCTGCTGCGGAGGAGCACGAAAGCTGGACGAGGCGTGGGAAGCCGCGCGCGCCGCCGGTCTTGCGGATGACATCGAGGGTCTGCCGATGGGAATGCATACGGTGATTTCCGAAGGTGGCGGAAATATCTCCGGAGGGCAGCGCCAGCGGCTCCTGATCGCACGAGCCCTGGTGCTAAAGCCATCCATCTTAATTTTCGATGAAGCCACCAGCGCACTCGATAACCGCACGCAAGCCGTCGTAACGGCGAGCCTGAGGCGCCTCAAAGCCACGCGCATTCTGGTGGCGCACCGGCTCAGCACGATCCGCAATGCCGACCGCATCTATGTAATCGACAAGGGACGCGTGGTTCAACGGGGCACCTATCGCGAACTGGTCTCGCAACCCGGCTTGTTCGCGCGTTTGGCAAAACGCCAAACCGCGTAGCCCGCCGTCCGCGAAGGCGGAAACTGTGCCTAGGCGTCTGTTCCTCCACGATCAAGCTTCCCAATAGAACTTTCCGGCCAGTTTTTCCCTTCGGTTCCGCATGGAGAGACAGGAGGAGTAACACAATGGAAAATCTCGAAAAGCCATTTGAATCAGAGATCGGCCGCGGATTCGACTGAACTCAGCGGCGCGCAGTTGGAAACAGTGAACGGCGGGCAGTGGGAGTACACCAAGCAGGACGACACCGGTGCGGCCAAGGGTACCGTGGCGACCAAGATCAATCTCTCTAAGGGAGCCGGGGCTTCCTAGCTGCGACGCCGGGTCACGACACCAGATCGCGATGCGCGAGCCGCACGTGTCCCGATCTGGGCAGCCCGCCTTGTTCGCGCATCTGGCAAAACGCCGGACGGCATAGATGCGTTCCTCGCGGCGGCTTCCCGTTCTGTTCGGAGAAGGCAACCTTCTTCGCTAATTCCTGCCTTCGGCTGCGGCTGAGCGCAAGCAAAGCGGAGGCCATCGCGGGTGGGGCCAACGTAAATGACATAACGATTGGCAAGAATGCTGATGGGTCGTCTCCCAAATAATTGGTATCAGCGGTAGCGGGATAAACTGGGCTGCCTCTACTGCGCGCATAGGGGCAGCCGCAATTTCCTCAAAAGGGTCCGGCGGGCGAGACTACGTGCGCTAGCGGGACGTCATCCGATGCAGGTTACCTCTTACTTAGCCGAAATCTCAGATTAATCCTTGTGCTTATCGTCGGTCGAGCCCCCTTCGATGTCGCCCCACCCGCCGGATATCTTCTCCTGTTCTTGCCGGCTAAGCTCCTCCGTCCCTGCATCCGAACTTTGGGACTTGGGTCCCTGGTTTTGGTCCTTCATGACTTTGCCTCACATGCGCAACAGCGCGCAAAAATTGGCCTCGAACAGACGCCTCTTCGCAGGCCTTGTTCTCGGAGCTGGGCTATAATCGGGAGGCTACAAAGCGGCTGAATCGCGCCTGGATCGACCGATGAAAGCGGAAGTCGAGAAGTTATTTTACGCTCTGGCGGATCTTACGAGCGACGAGCGCGCGCGCTACCTCACCGAGCATGAAGCCGAAACGCGCCGCGAAGTGGAACAACTGCTTGCATTCGATACCGGCGCCATCACCTTGCTGGAGCAAGATGTCGGGGTCGCAGTCGAGAATCTACTTCCTGAACTTGCGGTCCAGGATTATCGTTGCCCCCGTTCCGGCTCTTGAGCTTGCTCGGGCACGGCGGAATGGGCGCGGTATTCCTCGCCGAACGGGCGGATGGCGAAGTCACGCAACAGGCAGCGATCAAGCTCCTCGGTTTACCCAGGACACTGAGAGTTTTCGCGAGCGCTTCTCCAGGAACGCCAGGTCATGGCGACCTTGAACCATCAGGGCATCTCCCATTTGCTCGATGCGGGCCACACTGCCGATGGCCGGCGATATCTCGCGCTGGGGTACATCGACGGCGTTCCCATCGATGTTTTCGCCGCGGATCTGGATTTACGGGCAAAACTGGCGCTTTTCCTGCGTGTTTGCGATGCCGTCTCACGCCCACCGCAACCTGGTTGTTCACCGCGACCTGAAACCGTCGAACATTCTGGTAACTCGGTCGGGCGAGCCGAAGCTCCTCGATTTCGGCATCGCCAAGATCCTGGATGCGGCGCTCGAAGCCACCCAGACCGGCGAGCGCATGCTTACGCCGGAATACGCCAGCCCCGAACAAGTGCGCGGCGCGGCTCAAAATACGGCTACCGATATCTATTCTCTGGGCGCGATCCTGTATAAGCTACTCACCGGCAGTTCGCCGCGCGCCGCCTGGGCCGATACTCGCGAAGCCATGCTCGCAGCCATCTGCACCCAGGAGCCGGCCCCGCCAAGCCGCGTTCGTAGTGTCCCTCGCGATTTGGACTTCATCGTGAGCAAAGGGCTGCGCAAGGAGCCCGAGGAGCGTTATCCTTCGGTGGAAGCCCTGGCGGACGATGTTCGCGCTTTCCTCGAATCACGGCCGGTGCGCGCGATCCGGCGATGCGTGGTACCGGACACGCAAATTCACGCGGCGATATTGGGTTCCGCTGACAGCGGCGTCCCTCGTAGTCCTCAGTCTCGCGGCTGGCTTGTATATCGCGAATCGAGAGCGCGCTATTGCGCAGCGGCGGTTCGTGCAGGTTCGCCGTTTAGCGAACAAGGTTCTCGGTCTCGATGATGTGCTCAAGTCCCTTCCGGGATCCACTCAGGCGCGCAACGAGATCGTCGCCATGTCGCAGGAATACCTGGAAGGATTGAGCGCGGATACGGGAGCCGAACGCGAGTTGGCCTTCGAAGTGGCGAGCGCCTACAATTGCTCTGGCCCGCGCGCAGGGACTGAACAATGTCGATAGCCTGGGTAACGCCGCTCAGTCCGACATCAGTTTGGGGAAAGCGCAGGCCCTCCTCGACGGAATCCTGAAGGACGAACCGGGAAACCGAAAAGCGCTTCTGTTGTCGGGGCAGGTGGCTGAGAATCGGATGATCCTTGCAAGCAACGACCACCGGCGCCAAGAATCCCTGGCACAGGCTCGCATAGCGGCAATGCGCACTGATTCGTTGTTGGCCCTTGGCGCTCTATCGAGCAAAGAGCTGATGACTGCTCGCCGTCGATTCTTAAACATCGCATGGGCTTACAAGAACCAATACGTTTACCGGATGCGGTCCGATATGTGCAGCGTTCTCTGGAAATTGCGAAAATGCTGACGGGCGTCCCAGCAAACCGGCGTCGTTTATCCCCTGAGCGAGATCGCGGATTCGCTGCGCTTCTCAGGCAATCTGGAAGGGGCTTCTGAAGCTATTCGGGAAGTACAGACCGCCGCGGAAAAGATGCCGAACTTCGATGATTTCCCGAGTCGCTTGAACCTGGAAGGGGTGTTATTTCGCGAAGGCGTAGTTCTAGGCCAGGATGGCAGCGTCAATCTCGGACGGCCGGAAGAGGCCGAGGCTGCGCTGGAGCGGGCCGTGGAGCTAAGTGATGCGTTGGCCGACCGGGACCCCCAGGATGCGACTAGCCGCGCTCGCACCGCAGAGTCGGCAGCGGAGCTAGGGAAAATCCTCGCCCACACCGACCCCACACGCCTTGGCGGTATACGAAAAAGGCCTTTCGCGCGCGCGGGTGGCTCAAAATAGCACCATCGCCCGACGATTGGAAGCCAGCCTGGAGGGTAGCACTTCTTATCCACTGATCCGCGTCCATCGGAGTGCGGAAGCCAAACGCAATATTGACCATGCCCTGCAGCTCCTGCGCGAGATGAAGGATTATCCATCGGACCAAATCACTCCCGGCAGCGAACCGGACGCGGTCCTTCGGGCACGCGGGGACTACCTCGCCGAGGCGGGCGATCGAGCGCAGGCAGCCGAGGTTTACCAGGAACTGCTCACCAAAATTTTGACGAACGGGCCGGATACTGATCACGACTTGGGCCAGGCAACCCTGGTTTCGAGCGCCTATCAATCGCTCGAAGCTCTCGACCGCAGATCGGGCGTTCCGATCAAGCGGAGAAGCTAGAGGCGCGGCGCCTGGATCTATGGCAGCGATGGAATCACAAGCTGCCGAACAATGCATTCATACAGAAGCATCTCGGCGCCATACAGAGATAAATCTCGGGTTCCAGCGGTCACGAGATTCGCAGCGGCGGCCACCAAAGATGCTTCTCGCGAGGCACACTTTGCGGGCGAAAGGAGCTGCGAGCGTCAATGACACGAAACGGAAGGTATCCGCTGGATTTTCGCCGGATGGCAGTGGAACGGACGAAACCCTGCGAGAACATTACTGCGCTGCCAGAGTTGGGCGGCGCGCGCAGAGCCAGTGCGCGCGCAGCCACGTTCGGCAAGGAGAACCGCCCGCCGGCCTGCAATACATAGGATCCCAAATTGGGTCCAAGGCAGAAATAGCCGCTCAACCCGGGAGCGGCTACTTAAAATCTAACTTCCTTTAGAATGCTTGGTGCGGTCGAGAGGACTTGAACCTCCACGAGATTGCTCCCGCTAGCACCTCAACGTACTTGACAAGGTTTCACGGTGTGGCCTGTTGTTGCCTTCTCAAGAACTTGCGCGGCTCCAGGTATCGACAAGTATCGCGCTGCTTCAGAAGGACCGTAGCAAAACCGTTGCAGTTTTTCGAAGAAAATCTATATAGTCGGGCAATGGCTTTAGCGAGCCAACAGAGGGCCATTACCTCAGGGTGAGTATATGGATGCGGCTGTTGGACTCGACGATCTTTTGGGGCCCTTGAGTCCTTGCCTCGACGCCAAATCGGCGCGGCACCTTATTGCTTTCGCATCGACCGACCCATGCAGGCCCTTATTGAAACCCAGGGCGAACGAGCAACTGAGGGCATTCTCACCTTCGCCGAACGCTCTGAATACGAGGGGCTCTTTAACGCGTCCGATTTCATCGCCATCCTCAAAATCAAGGCTCGACGACATCTCGATCAACTCTCGCGCTAATGATTGATGCCGGGGCCGGCGGATTGTGCGAGAGCGGGCGGACGAGCGGTGCGAGTACTGTCGACTTCGCCAGACCAACTGCGAAATCTTGCACCATATCGAGCACATCGTTGCCCGGAAACACGGCGGCACAGATGACATGGACAATCTCGCGCTCGCATGCCACCGGTGCAACCTTCGCAAAGGACCTAATCTGACTGGAATCGATCCAACCACAGGTCGGTCGAGAACCTGTTTGATCCTCGCTGCGACTGCTGGCACGAACATTTCGGGTTCAAAGCGGCGTAATGCGGACGGCTTGTTGACCCTGTCAACTCCGGCTAAATTAGAACGAACCGGCAGCGCCAATAGCGGCGATACTCTCAGCCAGGTATTTCGCGACAGTTCCCACGGATCCTCGTTCT
>JASHQT010000231.1 GCA_030039005.1 Bryobacteraceae bacterium | reverse complement strand
TTGGTCACCGTGCCCTTCAACACCAGCGGCTTATTTACGTCGAACTCCGCGGCGAACGCATGGTGGGCCCAGGTGGGCGGCGCGGCGAACAGCATCCCCAGTCCCGCCGCCGCAATTAAAAGCTTGTTCCTCATGGTAAAAGTCTCTCCTAATTCTCCTGCAACGGACTACTTGCCGGCTTCCTCGGCGGCTTTCTTCTTGTCTTCCATGCGCGCGGCACTCAGCATATTATGCATCGCCATGTTGCCTTCGTGGCAGGCATACTCGAAAAGCTGATAGCCCGGCTCGTGCGTGATGGGAAACGCGATCGTAAAGGGCGCGGTATACGTTTTGGGATCGTTCACCGTCATGCGGTAATCGATCCGGTTCGGCCCCACGCGCGTGAACCGCTCGGTGATTTTCATCTCGTCGCTGTAGGGAGCGCCCATGTCGCCGTTGGCTCCGATCGAGAGCGTATCGCCCTTTAGGTTGGTGGTTTCCACCACCAGCGTATTCCCTTCCCAGTGGCCGACTGGATCGCCCATATAGGACTTAATGTCCGCGTTAACGTGGGGACGCCCGTCGGTCGGAATGATGCGGACGTCGTGCACCATCTCATAGCGAATGGCCACGTATCCGGGCGATTGCACGATCTCCAACCCGTTGCCGTAGATCACAGGAAGGATCGACCCCGCCACGCCGCGCGTGATGCAGCGGTCGTAATCGCTCCAGTTCAGCCAGGATCCGGGGATCTGTTCCCGGCGCAATTGCATCTTGGCGTCCAGCAGCTTTTGCGCTTCCGGCGTCAAGGGAGGAAGGCGGCCGTCGGGAGGATCCACGATCTGAGACGTCTGATGCGATGCCCGGCGCGCGAACTCGCCCCAATGTCCGGGAACTGGAGCCGCGTCCACGCCGCTGCCGTAGCGCCCGCGGGGTGCCGTATTCGGTTTCTCGCCTTTCTCTTTCGCTTCGATCTCCGCCACAGCCGGCGAATGCGCGTTGGGACCACCGGTATCGATGAACTCTTCCGACTGCACCACCCGCTTTTCGCGATCCTTCAACTCGTCTTCGGTCAGCGTCGCGCGCGTCCCGAAATTCTTGGGACGCTCGAACGGCACGCCCCAGGTATCGTCGCTGGTCCAGGTACCTTGCAAATCTGGTGTGCCCCAGGGCGTCTTGGGAGCGGCGAAAGGACGGTCTGAGCTGGCACTATCCTTGGCCGCCGCCTTAGCTGTCGTTGACGACGCCGGCTTAGCCGCCGCCGAAGTGCTTGGCGCCGTGCTTTGTGCCGCGGCCGGCCCGACGGCTACCAGCGCCGCGAGCACGGCCGCTCCCGCGCTAGTGACGAGGCCCGCTTTGCTGACGAGGAAAGTTCGCTGATTCATGGAATTCTCCTTCCTTCTGGGCGATTTTCTCGCCGTTCTGGTTACTTACTCCATGTTACTTACTTTTCTTCCGTCTTTTGCTCTCCCGGCGCCGGCTTTCGGGCCAGATCGCCGTACAGCAACTGCTCGGTAAACTCCACGCACTTGAACTCCAGCAGCCGCGCGCTCTTATCGCGATTTTTGTACAGGTAGGTATGGATCTTCCAAGGCTTGGTGTAGGTCTGGGGATCTTCGATAGTGGCCTCGTAATCGATCGTGTAAGGGTCCAGCATGGTATAGCGTTCCACGACGTGCAGGCCGTCGCTTGTGAAGTCGCCTGCCCGGTCCAGCCAGGGCTTTCCGTTAAAGCCCGTCACATCCACCACCAACGTGTCCTTGTCCCAATGCCCGTTGGACGTTCCCATCCAGGTGTCGGTGGCGGCTTCCTCAGGCTTGCCCATATTGACCAGCCGGTTGGTGGTCGCGTATTCGTAGGCAAACAGGATGTCCCGGTTCGACTGGATGATCTCGAACGGATACGGCAGGTATGTGGCACGCGGGATTCCGGGCATATAGCACTTCACCTCCGGATCGTCCTTCATCCGGCTCTCGAAATTCTTCTTTTTCTGTTCGAGCGCGGCCGGCGTATAGGGAATTTCGCCGCCTTCGACGATTCCCGTTCCCGGCGGCTCGGCGCCCAGCGCGCCCAACCGGTAATCCGGCCCGGCCGCGGCGCTATGGGGTTCGAGGTCCCAATCGGCGGTGCCCATGGCTTGCCACAGGCCGGTCAAATTCGGCTTGCCGTTGGGCAAGCGCGGGATGCGCGTGCTCGCGGTTTGTCCCATGGCAGGAATTACGAAAAGAAATGCGGCGGCGCACAAAGCCGCTCCACTGAGAGAAGTTGTAAAGCAAATTCGCATGAGAAGGGTTTCCGCCAAATAGCATATCACTCAGCACAACATTGTTTCCAAGCTGCGCAAAAAGCGCCGGCTTGGCGCGGCGCCTGCAAAAGCTTGCGCGCGGCGTCTACGGTTTCCAGGGGCGCGTTTTCCAAACCGTGCCGAAATCCTGGGGCAATTCCAGCCTGTCGCCTTCGAGAAAAAACGTCGCGACTCCGGGCAGATTATGGGTAGTAATTCTCTCCCGTGCCGACAGGGTT
>JASHQT010000230.1 GCA_030039005.1 Bryobacteraceae bacterium | reverse complement strand
CTTCGGCGCTCGCGAGAAGTGACCCACCCGTGCTTTCCAGAACTGACCCCTTTCCAAAACTAACCCCTTGAGCCCGGCAAGGTCTCAGCGGCCCACATCTTCAGCAAGGGCGGAATGGTGAACGTTCCGAGTACGATGTTTTGCCAGGAGGAGCCGGAGTCTTACGACGAGAAACAGTCCGAGTGAGACTGCAAGCCAGGTATAGTTCGTCGTCCCTTGCACGACAGCCATGAAGAAGGCGACTACAGCGGCAGCAAGAAGGGCTCGACTAAATGGGCCGCATGGTTTGCGGAAATCCGCCGTGGGAAAGGTGGCGGCAGTGAGGAGGACTGCAAAAACCAGGATAAGGATTGCGTCCTTCTGTGGCACTGGTTTGTAGGGATACGCCGCCATATGACCGGAGATTAGGATTCCTACTCCGCTGCAGAGTCCGGGGAAACCAAAGAATCCGGCGACCCACGTTTTCCAGTCATCCGCTCTGGCAAACAGAATCCAGAAGCCAGCCAGAAGCGCTATGCAATCGCCTACCTTACCGAAACGACCGGGCTCACCTCCGGTCAGTACGGTGGCCCCAATCGCCACAAACGCGAGTGTCACAAACCCAAGCAGCAGATTGCCGGCTAAGCGGAAGCCCCGCACAAATTGCCTTCGCCGCCGTGCCGAGATTCTCATGAGCCAGACTGTATGAATCATACCCTGCGCGATGCAATCCGCACTGGCTGGAGTCCGCGATTCGAGTGACCCAGGGAGGCGGGCGACGGAAGCAGATGACCCTGAGTTAGAGTATTGAGTTTGCAGTCCGCCGGTGTGTTGCGCCCCAGAGAGGAATAGGCTCCTCTCCAGGGCTGGAGCTTCAGGGAGTCATCACCTCCCATGGGCCCTCCCGAGAGTCGTACAGGTCATGCCGAAAATCAAGAGGGTCGGCCGAAGCGTTTAGCACGCCGGCCGCGGTCGCGGTATTGTCTGCTGAAGGGATGCGAGCAGCGCTTTCATCCCCGGCAAGCACTCCAGCGCTATTGCAGCGACGAATGCCGGAAGGCGGCGCGGAAATGGTCGCGGTGGAAAGCCCAAGAGAGATACCGGGAATCGGCGGCGGGCCAACAGAAACGGAACGATCAAAGCCGACGCTATCGGGAGCGTGTCAAAGACCGGAAACGAGCAGAGCCGGAGGCAGTTAGGGAGGCCGCGAGGGTAATCACTACAGAATATTCTTTTCGACCATTGCTGCGACCGGCCAGGCTGCTACGAGAGATTCGTGCGACAGAGGCGAAGTCCCTTGCAGCGCTTCTGCTCGCGCGAGTGCCGGTGTGCTATGGAGCGCGTCCACAAACGCGAGCGACGTTGGAAGCAGTCGCGGATTTTAATCCCGACATATTGATCCGCCGGCAGCGCTCGCCTTACATTCAGCCTGTCTGATGCAACTGGAGTTTCACCAGCTCGACCGGCGCTGGGAGCACTTGCGAGTGCGCCATCCGGCGCGGCAGCGGCGGCTGCTGGCGTCGCTGGCCGACAGTGGGCAGCAAACGCCCATTGTGGTGGTAGCGGCTGAAGATCAGGCGGACCGTTACGTGGTCATAGACGGCTATAAGCGGATCGCGGCGCTGGAGCAACTGGGCCGCGACACGGTGGAAGCGGTGGTATGGCCGATGAGCGAGGCTGCGGCGGTGTTGTTGGACCGTTCGCTGCGCTTGTCCGAACACGAGACCGCGCTGGAGGTGGGTTGGCTGCTGGCCGAGTTGGAGCAGCGCTTCGGCTACGGGCTCGATGAGCTGGCGCGCCGGTTCGATCGCAGTGTGAGCTGGGTGTCGCGGCGGCTGGCGCTGGTGGAGGTTTTGCCGCAAGCAATCCAACAGCAGGTGCGCGAGGGCAAGATCCTGGCGCAGGTGGCGTTGAAGTTTCTGGTGCCGGTGTCCCGCCAAAGCCTGGAGGATTGCCAACGGATGGCCGCCATCTTCGCCCAGCATCACTGCGATACGCGTGAAGCCGGCCAACTGTATGCCGCGTGGCGCAAAGGTTCGCCCGCGATCCGCAAACGCATTCTGGATGATCCCGAGCTGTTTTTCAAAGCGCAGCGACAAGCGCAGGAGAAAGCTCCGGCCGGGACCGGCACGGAACTGTTGCGGGATTTGGAAATGATGGCCGCTATCGCGAACCGAGCGCATCGTCGGCTGGCGGGTGCCGCTGCCACGGAGTTGAATCACCAACAGCGCGAAGCTGCGCGGCATCACCTTGACCGCATTCAAAGGCAACTCCACCGCATAGACGACGAGATCCTACCGGAGAAGAAACTGCATGTTGAGCCAAGCGCAACGCACGACGATTCTGGAACTGCACGCTCAGGGAGTGAGCAAGCGCGAGATCGCGCGGGTGCTGGGAATCTCCCGCGTGGCGGTACGCAAAGTCCTGCGCTCCAACTCAACGACAGTGCCGGAGCTGCAACGTCCGGAGAAGGCCGAACCTTACCGGCAACAGATCCTGGCGCTTTTCGAGCAGTGCAAGGGCAATCTCGTGCGAGTCCATGAGGAACTGCTGACCTCCGGCGCGGCGCTATCGTATGCCGCGTTAACGGCGTTCTGCCGACGCCATGGAATCGGATACACGCCGCCAACGCCGGCGGGCCACTATGATTTTGCGCCCGGCGAGGAGATGCAGCATGACACCTCTCCCCATGATCTCGAACTGGGCGGCAAGAAGCGCCGGGTCCAGACTGCATCGGCAGTGCTTTGTTATTCGCGGATGCTGTTCTTCCAGTGCTACCCCACATTCCGGCGCTTCGACTGCAAGGTCTTTCTCACGGACGCGCTGCGTTACATGGGTGGCGCCGCAGATCGCGTCATGATCGATAACACGCACGTGGTGGTACTGCGCGGCAGCGGACGGGACATGGTTCCGGTGCCGGAGATGGCCGCCTTTGGAGAGCGCTTCAGCTTTCGGTTCGTGGCGCACGCGATTGGGAATGCGAACCGTTCGGGGCGCGTGGAGAGACCTTTCAGCTTTATCGAGGGAAACTTCCTGGCCGGGCGCGCCTTCAGCAGTTGGGAGGATCTGAATCAGCGGGCGCAGGAGTGGTGCAACAAAGTCAACTCGACTTATAAGAAACATATCCGCGCGGTTCCCCGTGAGCTGTTCGCCGTCGAGCGGTTGCATCTGAAACCGCTGCCGGCGTGGATTCCAGAAGTGTATCGCCTGCATCAGCGCCTGGTGGATATCGAGGGATACGTCGCGCTGAACAGCAACCGCTATTCGGTCCCAGTGGATTGGATCGGCCGCCGCGTGGAGGTGCGCGAGACCAAGGACAAGATCGAGATTCAACTCGATGCCCGCCGCCTGGTCACGCACCGGCGCATCGCCGAAGCCGAGCACCAGCGAGTGATGCTGGCCGAGCACCGGCCGCCGCGCGGCCAAAGAGACACCCGGCCCGATCCGCATCCTGAGGAAAAAGCCATCGTCACGGCCGCGCCCGAACTGGCCGACTATGTTGCGGGATTGAAACAGCGGAGCCGCAAGGCAGTGACGCTTGCCCTGCGGCAACTGTTGCGGCTGGTGCGGGAGTATCCGCGGGCGCCGCTGTTAGGGGCCGTGCGCGAGGCCGGCCGTTATGGTCTCTACGATCTGGATCGGCTGGAACGGATGATCTTGCGACGTGTGACACGCGAGTACTTTCTGCTGGATGGGGAATCGGACGAATGACTGAAGAACTGGATCAACTGCTGAAGAATCTCAAGCTGCGGCGCATCCTGGAGATCTATGACGAACAGTTGCGTGCCGCCGACAAAGACGACATCAGCTACTCAGACTTCGTCACGCGCCTGGTGCGCGCGCAGTGGCAGGCCAAGCAGGAGGGTGCACTGGAATGGCGAATCCGGCGCGCCAATCTGCCCGAACGCTGGACGCTGGAGACGTTTCCCTTCGCCCGCCAACCAGGTGTCAACCGCAAACAGATTCGCGGTTTTGGGGAGTTGGAGTTTATCACCAAGGCTGAGAACATTGTCCTGGTCGGGAAAACGGGTGTCGGCAAGACGGGACTAGCGTGTGGCTTGCTGCTCAAAGCGCTCGAGAACGGCTATCGCTGCCAGTTCATTCGGGCGCAGGATCTGTTCGACGAGATGTACGCGTCGCTGGCCGACCGCTCGACGCGGCAACTGCTCAAACGCTTGGCCCGGCTGGATGTCCTTCTGATCGACGAGCTAGGTTATTTGAATCTGAAACCGGAGCAGTCGAATATCTTTTTCAAGCTGATGGAAGAGCGCTACCGTCAGCATTCCACCATCATCACGACGAATCTCGTATATGACGAATGGCCGAACTTTCTGGGCACCCGGCCGATGGTGGAGGCGCTACTGAGCCGTCTGCGACACTACTGCCACACGGTGACGATCGACGGTCCGTCGCTGCGCGATCTGCAAGGTTGAGTCACCTCATGGACGACGGCGCCAGCCAGGAAGAATATATCCGGCGAGTTCTGAAAGCGTATCGCAAAACGCCGGGTACGATGGGGAGCATCCGCCGGACGGACCGAGTGCTGGCTGCGCAACTCTACCAACGCGGCATCTCCGCGAGCGTGATCGAAAACGCATTCGTGCTAGCGGCGATGCGCCGCCTAGCGCGGCCGACCAATGCCCCACCACTGAGCACGATTCGTTCGCTGGCCTATTTCCTTCCCGTGATCGAGGAAGTGCTCGCCTTGCACGTCAGCCCGGATTACTTCCAATACCTCCGCTACAAGCTCGCACGGATCGTGCCTACCCGGTAGGCGCTTCTACCCTGCGCGCTTCGGTGCGGATGACGGAAAACCAGACCGCACGCCTGCGGCGTGGATGATATCGGCTTCCGTTTCTACTCGTGTTCCTGGTTCCGTTCTCAGAGTGGGTCACTTTAGCCGACCGGTAGTGGGTCACTCTTGGCTAGCGCCCAAGATGATGTTTTCGCTGATGTACATCTTTATCGTCCGGCCCCGCGAAACCAATGCACTTCAACCGTTGCCAGACTATCCAGAACTCGCCACCCGCGACAGTCTTCTTCTAGCGATCGGCGAGCTTCATCATCCCAAGCGCCCGGAGCCGGCCGAGGAGCCGCGCTGGCTCACGACTCCCGACCGTGCACTTTACATCGGAATCACAATCTTCGGTG
>JASHQT010000229.1 GCA_030039005.1 Bryobacteraceae bacterium | reverse complement strand
TGCTCTTCGAAATTGTACGGGATGCCGACCGGCTCGGTGGGCAGCTCAATCGAAGACGTGGAATCGAAATTGGCGCGCTGGATGCGACGCTCGATTTCGCGCACGCTGTCCAAGTAATCGCTTAATGTAGCCTGGTCGCGCGGACCGAGCTTGGCTTTGAGCAGCCCAGCCTCGGCGGTGATCTCGTCCAGAATGCTGCGGTCCTGCTGGGTGCGAAGGGCGCGCTCGGCCGCTGTCCCGCCCTGGCCGAACATGCGCTCGAAGGCTTTGCGCGGGTCGATTTCCATGGGCATCGGCGTGGTGTGGGTACGCCAGGACAGCGTATTCATGTAAATGCAGCCGTAGTCGCGGTCGCAGGCGCCGAGCAGAGCGGAATGGTCTTCGGTTGCCAGCTCGACGGAAGGGAGCGGTGTATCCTGCCCAATGTGCTGCGCGGCAAACTGGTCGGCGGTGATGCCGGCGTAAGCGTCCACGCCCTGGGTGGGTTTGGGACGCACACCGCTGAGCCAGGTGGTGGGGCTGAGCGAATGCACGGCCGTGCTGTCGGCGGCGCGATTACCCAGACCACTGACGATGTTCACGTAGTCGCGGTACGGTTCGAGCGGTTTCAGGACGCGCGAGAACTCGAAATCCTTGCCTTCTGCTTTCGGCGTCCACTGGTCCATGATGGCGCCATGGGGGACATAGACGAAGCCCACGCGAATATTGCCCGTGGCCGCGGTTTTCTTCAACAGCGTCTGCGCCGGGAGCATGGCGTCGAGCAGCGGTAACGCCAGCGTCACGCCCACGCCGCGCAGGAACGTCCGGCGTGGAAGATGGGCCTTCGTAATGAACATCGGAATTCCTTTTTTGCCTCCTAGTTTACAGGGCGCTGAATAGCCGCGCTGGTTACGGTTGAGGGCTCATTTTCCAGTGCCCGCTTCATCTCAAACGGGTCGCTTTTCACTATGCCCATCACCAATGACGAGAAACGGTAATCGTTCTTGGCCGAGCTGGCTACGATCCCGCGCACCACTGGCATATCATAATACTCCAGCGGACGCCCCAGTGCATAGGTAAGTAACTTCTCGGTGAGGGTGCCTACGAAATATTCCGGATGCTTCAGCAGGGCCTCGCGCAATTCGATGATTCCGTTGATTTTGCTTCCGTCGGCCAGTTGGCCGGAGGCGTCGATTTCGCCCGAGGCATCCTTGGTACGGTACTCACCGATACCATTGAAATTCTCCAGCGAGAACCCCAGCGGATCCATCACCTTGTGGCAGGTAGAGCAAGGCGGGTTCTTCCGATGCTCTTCCATCAACTGCCGGATCGATAACACTTTCCCGCCCTGCGCCTGGTCCTTCAGGGCGGGCACGTTGGGCGGAGGAGCGGGCGGCGGCGAACCCATGATGTTTTCCATGATCCACTTGCCGCGCAGCACCGGAGACGTGCGGGTAGGGTACGAGGTGATGCTCAGGATGCTTCCCTGACCGAGCAGGCCGCGCCGGGCTGGATTGGGGATGGTCACACGGCGGAACTGGCTGCCGTAGACGTTGGGGATATCGTAGTGCTTGGCCAGCCGCTCGTTGACGAACGTATAGTCGGCGGTCAGCAAATCCATCACGTCGCGATCTTCCTTGACGATCGACTCGAAGAACAGGTCCGTCTCGCGGCAGAAGCTTTCCCGCAGATTGTCGTCGAAATTGGGGAAGGTAGCCTGGTCGGGCGCGAGACTGGCCACGTTCCGCAGGAACAGCCACTGCTCGCCGAAGTTGTTCACCAGCGCTTCGGCCTTGGGATCGGCCAGCATGCGGCGCACTTCGCGATCGAGGACGGCGGGCTGCTTCAGCTTGCCGGCAGCCGCCACGTTCAGCAGCTCATCATCGGGGATGCTGGACCACAGGAAGAACGAAAGCCGCGAGGCGAGATCGAGATCGTTCACGTGGTAGACGCTGCCGGCGGCGACGCTCGCCGGATCGGGCTCGGAACGGAACAGGAACTTGGGGCTGGTGAGAATCAAGCGCAGCGCGTTCTCGATGCCGGACTGGAAATCGCCGTGATTGCGTCCGGATTGATAGAACGTCAGCAGCGTTTCCATGTCGGCGTCGGTGACGGGCCTGCGATATGCCCGGCGCGCGAGCGTTCCGAGGATTTTCTTGGCGCACGGAATCTCCTGCGCGGCATTGGCGGGCGTGCACACGAAAATCCGGCGGCGGCTGGGCGTGTCGCCGGGGCCGCTGGCGTTGAACGGCCCGGTGATCTGGACGTGATCGATCAGCGGGATGCCGTTCATGTTCTGCAAATCCAGGTCCCGCGTGAACGGCTCGAGCGGTTCGTCGGATTCGGCCGAATCGCGGCGCAGGAACGCGACCGCGACGTCATGCGGCCCGGCATCCACATGGACTTTGGTCTTCAGGCGCGCGTCCAGCGTGTCGCCGGCGAGCGCGAGGTTGGTGTCCACCATTTCGAGATCGGCCTTGCCGCCCACGGGCGCGATAAACACGCGCTTGCCGTCAACGCTGATTTCGAGCTGATGCGGGAACTCCATGCCGGTGACATAGCCGACGATGTTCCGCAAGATGACCACGCTGAATTCGTAGTCGGCGTTGAGCGGGAAATTGTGATGGATCAGAATGCCGCCGCGCGTGCCGAGCGGCAGGCCCTCGATGTGCTCGCTTTGGGCCAGGTCCGGCGGCACCTGGACGATCTCGCTCACCGGCCGGGTTTTGGGATCGCCCACCGCGAGCGCGCTCACTTCGCGCGAAGCAGATAGATACGCTTCGAGCAGCGACGGCGACACACGCAGAACTTCGGCGATGTTGTCAAAACCATTGCTTTCGTCGTCGGCGGGGAGCAGGGCGCTGACGTCTATTTTCAGATCCAGCAGATCACGGATGGCGTTGGCGTATTCGGTGCGGTTGAGGCGGTGCAGGGGCGAGCGGCCGGGCTCGGGGTGCGCGGCGCTGGCTTTATCGAGCGAGGCTTCCAGGTACGTGATCAGGCCGTCGATTTTGGGCTGCTCGGGCCGCGGCATGCCCTGCGGGGGCATCATGCCGCCCCGCAGCTTGCGGATCACTTTTTCCCAGGTTTCGGCGTGATCGGCGGGATGGTCGATGTCCATCTTGTCGAGCATTAGCCCGGCGGTTTTGGCTTTTTCGTTGTGGCAGACGACGCAATACTGATTGATCAGTGCGTGTTGCGGAGAGGCTGGGGCGGTGTCTGCATGCAAGAGGCCCGCTCCCGCTAGTACTAAACCAGCTAATACCAAATCGGTGGCGATCCAGTGCGCGGAGAAACCACTTGGTCCAGGCAACCTACTCCCCCTTTGTCAGGTATATCGCAAACGGAGCCGCGTAGTCAAACGGAAGGTCCAATGTTTCGTATCAGATCCGCTGATTTCGCCACCCTGGACCACGCCCAAGATAATGACGACCCCCTGCCGGGTAAAGTAACGCGGCCCAAGAGAATCTGCATGCGACATCTCAGGGTCACCTGAAAATTGCCGAAAGTGTTGGTGTTGGACGCGGCACTGGCCAGTCACGTGCTCCCTGCACGCAAGGAGGCACTATGCGCGTACTGCTCACCACCGATGGCTCCAAAGAGTCTTATGACGCCATGCGAGCCGGCGTCCGGCTGCTCGCGCCGCAGGATCGCGAACTGAACGTTTTGTACGTCGCACCCGCCGCCTGGCCCGGAACCGAAGCCCGCCTTTCGCGGCAGACCAAGCGCATTTTGCAAGAGGCCCAGCGGATTCTCACTGCGGAAGAATCGCGAGCCAGCGCGAATTGCCGCACCGGTTCGCCGGCGCGGGTGATCCTGCATGAATCCAAAAGCTACGACGTGACCGTTCTGGGCGCGAAAGGCCGGGACGATCGCTCGCAGGGAGGGTTGGGCCCGGTCGCCAGCCGCCTGGTGGAACATGCCGACGGCTGCGTCCTCATCGGACGAACGCCTCCCCAGGACCGGCAACCGCGCATCCTGGTTCCGGTGGATGGCTCGGACGGCTCAGACCAGGCGCTGGAGATGCTCTCTACATTTTTCGATCTGGAATCGGCCGATGTGACGCTGCTGCACGTGATCGAATCGCTGTGGCTGCCGGAAGATGAGAATGGCGAGCCGCAGGAGGGCTCGGATCAGGTAGCCCTCCAGCTTCGGTTGCAAGCCGAAGAGCTGCTGGCGCGAGCGCGCACCCGGATTTTGCCGTATCATCCGGGCGTCAGCACGCTTCTGCGCGAGGGCGTTCCGGCGAACGAAATCCTGAGTGCGGCGGATCAGGGGGATTATGACCTGGTGGTGGTGGGCGCCAGCGAAGCGAGCGATCTAAAGCATCAGGTGCTGGGCAGCGTGTCGAGCAGAATAGCCTGGAACGCGCCCTGCTCGGTGCTGCTGGTGCGCGTTCCCGAATAGAGGTTGCCATGGCTCGAAGGGATGCGTGGTTCGCCGCTGCTTCGGGCGCGATTTTGTTGATCGCGGCCTGCGAGCTGGTTCCGGTGCTGCGCCGCGAGGGAGCTCGTCCCCAACCGAATCCGGAGTTACCCTCGGGCGCTGTGGCGTTCGAGGTTGGCGATCCGCCAGCGCACGCGATCCGCCTCAGCTTCCTGCAGGGTGTTATATCCTTTCGAGCGGCAGGAGGGGACACTTGGGCGCGCGCGGAGCTGAACCGGCCGCTGGTGGAGGGGGACGCGCTGTGGGCTGACGTGGCGGACCGCGCGGAACTCGATCTGGCGTCCGCGGCCGTACGCATGGACGCAAGAACCAGCCTGGAGCTGCTGCGATTCAGCGATCGGGTTGCGCAAGCCAAGGTCACCGAAGGCGTGATCGGCGTCGCGGTACGGCGCGCCGAATCAAATGTGACGCTCGAAATCGACACGCCGAATGCCGCCGTCACGTTCCTGGCGCCGGGCGAGTATCGGTTGGACATCGAGCCGGACATGGATACCACGGTCATCACTGTCCGGAACGGCGAGGTTGAAGTGTCGGGTACGCATCTCGAGTTCCTGGTGCGTCCGGGCGAGCGCGTGCAGATCTCAGGACCCGACGCGATGGAGTACGGAAGAGCGGCGGCGCGGCGGGCCGATTCGTTCGATCGATTTTGCGAAAACCGCGAGCGTTATGTGGAGCAGTCGATTTCGGCGCGCTATGTGGCTCCGGAAACGAATGGATATTACGACCTGGATGGCTCCGGCGCCTGGCACGAAGACGCGCGACTGGGTCCGGTGTGGGCTCCACGCGAACTGCCCGCGGATTGGACGCCGTATCGCTTCGGGCATTGGGACTGGATCGAGCCCTGGGGATGGACGTGGATCGACGACGCGCCGTGGGGATTCGCTCCGTTCCATTATGGACGCTGGGCATCTGTCGATGGAGCCTGGAGCTGGGTTCCGGGCGCGCGTGACATTCGCCCTGTGTATGCGCCGTCGCTGGTGATGTTCGCGAGAGAATCCCGCCGCGAGGCCGGGCTTGTGGCGTGGTTCCCATTAGGCCCGGGCGAAGCATACATCCCCGCGTATGACTGTAGCGCTGCGTACCTGGAGAACCTCAATCGGGCTGGCAAGCCAGCTCAGCGATACGCCAATCTGTCCGCGCACGGGGCGATAACCGCGGCGACGCGCAAGGCATTCCCGCGGGGCGAATTCTTCGGAGAGACGGAGCCGCTCACCGTCATCGCTGCAGCTCCCGTTGCGCCGGCCGCGGAGAACCTCGCGCCGCGCCGGGACCGTTTCGTCGTGCCGCCGCCGGAGCGAACTCAAACAACCACCGTGATTGGGCGGAAGGAGCCCGCACTTCGCCCGATCCCCTTCGAAATAAGACGGCGGTTGTTGAACGCTCATCCGGGCCGTCCGCTCTCGCCGCGGGAACTTGAAGCGCTGCGGCGCGCAACCGGGCAGGGGCCACGGACCGATGTGCGTCCCGCGCGGCTACAGGCTATTGCCGTGGCCGGCGAATGATCTCCACCGAGCACTGCGCGTGCAGCGCCACCGCTTCCGAGACGCTTCCCAGCAGGAAGCGGCTGACGCCGCGCCGCCCGTGTGAACCGACCACGATGAGTTCGGCGCCCCATTCGGCTGCTTCGCTCAAGATCAGCTCTTTGGGCGTGGCCGCAGGCACCGCGATGGTGCTGCTCGATTCCAGGCCCGCTCCCGACAGAATGGTTTCGGCCACGCAGACCGCTTGCTGCGCGCGCTGCATGTCCTTGCCGCGCAGCTCTTCCATTTTTTCGTGGCTGAAGTACGGAGGCTTTAGCAGCGGCGCCGAAGGCTCAATGACGCTCAAGATCCGAAACTCGGTGCCTTTAGGCCAGGGACGCTCGGCGACCGATCGCACCGTGGCTTTCGAACATTCCGATCCGTCAGTAGCCAGCAGGATTTTGAGCGGTTGGTTGTCGGGAGTGCGGCGCACGATTTCCACCGAGCAAGGCGCCAGACGCGCGACCGCCCGCGCCACGCCGCCCAGCAGGAACTGCAACACGCCGTGAGTGCCGTGCGCGCCGACGACCACGAAATCGGCAGCCGCGCCGGCCGCTTCGTTCACAATCGCTACCTTGGGATCGCCCGCCAGCACCGCCGTCGTGGTTTCAAGGCCGGCCTGATGGAAGTACTCGGCGGCCTGTTCCACGGTGTGCTCGCCGGCTTGGCGAAGCGCGTCTTCGAGATCGGGAACATCCCAGCCGTAAATCGGCTCGATCACAGTAATAACGCGCACCGTTGTGCCGGCAGGCCAGAGCCGGGCGGCCGCTTCACGGGCCGCCGTAACGCTCTCGTTCGATGAATCCACCGCCACCAGGATTTTCATACGATCATCTCCTCGATTGCTCACCTAGTAGCGGAACATCGCGGCTGCCACCGCAGCATTAGGCATCGCGTGGGTGGGCAGCGGATACACCGCGCCGCCTGAGAGCAGCGTTTCCACCGCGGCCACGTTCAACAGATCCTCGTTGTGCCAATTGACATGGCCGCCGAATATCTTGCCCTCGAAATTGCCGACGCGCCGACCGTTTTCGTCCAGGTACAGATCGCTGACGCGGCCTTCGGCGGCGGCGCGCAAAATGGCGTCCAGATCCATGGAGAAGCGCGCGGGCGCGAAGCGTTCCTTGTGCTCGGCGAGCCGCCGCTCGGCCCTTCGCTCGAAATCGAACAGGACGGCGTCACGCGCCTGGCGCAGGATCTGGGATGGCGACAGCGGTCCCCCGGCCGGAATGCTTTTCTCGGCCAAATGCGGGTAGCTATTCGCGGAGCGGTACGTGGCTACGTCTTCCTCCACTCCGGCCAGGACCAGCGGCGATTCCGATAGGCGCAGAACCTCGTTCACACCGCGATCCACGGCCTTGTAGAAATCGTGCAGGTGGGCGCGTTGGGCTTCGCGCCCATAGCCGGTTCCGAATGTAACGCCGCCCATGGCGCCGGTGGAGGGGCCGGCGGACGAACGATTCATCAGGTCGTGATCCGGCGCGTCGAAGTTCAATGCCTCATCCAGCGTCCGGGGCGTCCCTTTCGGCAGTTCGACCGGCGCGACGCCGGCCGAGGCGCACTCGAGCAGCGTCACGGCTTTCTTGCTGAGATCCAGCGCATAGATTTTTTCGGGCACTGCCAGAGACTTCAAAATGGGCCGAATCCAAAAACAGTCGCCGACCACGCAGGCCTGCGCGGGCGAGGGAGGAACCGGCAGCTCGAACTCGCGAAACACGCCTTGCGAACGAAAGATCGCCCGCGCGAAACCCGAGCCAGCGAGCGATCCTTCCTCATGTGTCAACTGATGCAGCGGTTCCAGCAGCTCTTCGATGAAGGGTGTGAGAATTCGGCGCGCGGCGAGCTTGCTCGCAGCTTCCTGCAGGTCCGTTTTGAGGATTGCGGCTGCCGGTTTGCCGGGTTCGCCCGGACGGTACGGCGGCAATATCACGGTTATGCACGGTCCCGCAGTACGGACTAAGTCCCGTATCGTCTCGGCGGTGAATCCATCGGCAGCGAATCTGGTTTCGGTCTTGGTATCAATCATGTTGTCCCCCGCCCTTTTTCCGGCACGCTTCTCGCCAATCCCGGCGTACGGAACTGGTTAAGGTTGGTTAGAAGGTTGCAAGTATTTCCGGTAAGGACTGGTGAGTCAAGCGCGAAACACCGCAGGGGCGCTGGTGCGCAGCGTCGAATTACGCAGCCCGAGGAAATGAGGACCTGCTATGAACGACTTTGATATCAAAGCTGAAGTGAAGGAAGCGCTCGAATGGGAGCCTGCATTGGATGCTCGCGCCATCAACATTTCCGTGAGAGACGGCATCGTAACGCTGACCGGATCGGTTCCCACCTATCCGGAAAAGCACGCAGCCGAAAAGGCCGCTGGGCTGGTTCGCGCAGTGAAAGCCGTGGTTTGCGAACTGGTGGTCGCCCTGCCGGCAAGCAGCGCCAGAAGCGATCAGGACATAGCCCGCGCGGCCGCCGATGCGATTGCCTGGAACACGTTGCTTGCCAACACCAACATTCGCGTATTCGTGGATAAAGGCCGCGTGACACTGGAAGGCACGGTGGACTGGAATTACCAGCGGCAGTCGGCCGATCGCTCGGTGCGGTATCTCGCCGGGGTCCGGGACGTCAACAATCACATCGTGGTCGAGCCGCGCGCCGAACAAGTGGCGGTGAAGGATCAAATCGAAGCTGCTTTGGTCCGCAATGCCCGGCTGGACGCCGAGAACGTTCGCGTGGAAGTGCGCGGCGAACGCGTAATCCTGCGCGGCACGGTGCAATCCTGGATTGAACGTGAAGAAGCTGAGCGCGCCGCCTGGGCGTCGCCCGGAGTGGGCGACGTCGATAACGAGCTGATTGTAAATCCGGTGTCGGTGCTGCAAGTGCATTAAAGCCGGCCGGGTTTTGCGCCAAGGAGGAGGGCCGAATCATGATCGAGTTCCAGCGTATTCTTTTTCCCGTAGATTTTTCGGCGCGCTGTGCGGCCGCCGTGCCGGCGGTGGAGGCCATGGCGAAGCGATTTGGCGCGGAGGTGACGGTCCTGCATGTCGTCGATCTGCCCGCGGCCGGCATTGCGCCCCCGGAAGCGGCGGCGTGGGCGACGCTCATGGGGGCCGAACGCCTGCGCGAGCAAGGCCACATCGCTCTTTCGAGCTTCGTGGCGCGGGAGTTCCGGGGCATCGAGGTGAAGACCGTTTCGGAGGAGGGCGATCCGGCCATTGTGATCGCCGACTACGCGCGGGAGAACGGCGCCGAGCTTATCATGATGCCCACCAGCGGATTAGGCCGGTTCCGGCGGCTGCTGCTCGGCTCGGTAACTACCAAAGTCCTGCATGATTCCACGGCGCCGGTGTGGACCGGCGTGCACTCGGCGGAAATCGCGGCGCATCCGGCCGGCGAGTGGAAGCGGGCGCTGTGCGCGCTGGAGGCGCATGCGCGCGACCGGCACGTTCTCCAATGGGCCGCCGAATTGGCCTCCGAGCAGAAGCTGGAGCTGCGCCTAGTGCATGCCGTCCAGGGACCCGAGGACTGCGAAGACAACCCGAACTTCCGCCAGTTCCTGTTCGACACCGCGCGCGAGCGCATCGATAAGCTGCAACGAGAGGCCGGAACGCAGTTCGAAGTGTGCTTGCAACTGGGCGCTCCGGGACGCGTGGTGCATCAGGCCGCTTACGGCTACTCCGCCGATCTGGTGGTGATCGGGCGCGGCGTATTGCAGAAGGCGTTCGGAAGCTGGCGCAGCGGTGCGTATGAGATTATTCGCGAGGCGCCGTGTCCCGTAATTAGTGTGTGAGTTGTTGTGGCCCACGCGCCCAGAGGGCACCCGGTGCGTGGGCCACGGAGTGCCACTACACGCTCAATACCGGGCAGGGGGAATCGCGGATGATCGAATATAGGTGCGACCACAGCCGGCTGAAGGTGCCGATGGAATGCCCGCGGCCGGTGATGAGCAGGTCAGCCTGCCTGCGAAGCACCTCGTGATGGATGCTATCGCCGAGCAGTCCTTCGATCACGGTGTGCGGGGCATCGACACCGAGCT
>JASHQT010000228.1 GCA_030039005.1 Bryobacteraceae bacterium | reverse complement strand
CCGGTGGGCGAAATCAGGTAGAGATTTTGCCCCTGGGGCGTCTGGGAATCCGAAAAGTAATTGTGCGCGTAGCCGAATTCCACCAGCAATCCATGGCCGAAATATTCCTGATCCTTCACGCTCGCGAAGTATTGGCGCGTATCCACGCTCGACGTGGTCGAGACCGGATTCAGCGGACCGAGCCCGATGCGGCCTTCATTATCCACGTTCACTAGAAAATCGGCGAACAGGATGTTGGAAGGAGTTAAGTTGAATTGCGTATGCAGCAGGTTGCTACCGCCCCATCCGCTCCGTGTGTCCTGGCCGCTCGGAAGCCCGGTGACCACGGCTTCGTCGTATGCCGAATCGAACGTGTCGGAAAACCAGGCCCGGCCGCGCACGATGGGCCCGGAAAACCCGATCCGCGGATACCAGTTCGACAGGTGCAGCCCCTTCTGAAAGCTAAAGCCGGGAATAAAATCGGTGGCTGTGTAATGAAACGCGTCGGTGCCGTTTTCGGTCCGGATGCCGAGCACCCCAGCGCTCCCCTTGCCGAACTCGGGCGAATAGCGGCCTGAGGACAAATCCACCGAACGAATGCCTTCCACCGCGAACACGGTTTGAAACTGGCCTGTGATGGGGTTCGTGATATCGAAGCCGTTGAGCAAATAAAGAATCTGGTTTTCCGCCGAGCCGTTCACATGCAGGCCGCCCGTGGGATCTTCCACTACGCCCGGCAGAAGCGCGAACGAATTTCGCAGGCTGTGGCTGTTGGCATAGGGCATATCGTTCACTTCGGTGCCGCTGAGACGTTCTTGGTTCTGCGCCTGGCTGACATCCACCGGGGACGTTTCGGCGTTGACGTTCTCGGACTGGAACACCTCGCGAACCGTATTGATCGCAAAGGTCAGCTCGGCGGCGCCTTCGAGGTGCACGGGCCGGTCCTTCAATGCGTAAAAACCTTCGCGCTCGACGCTCACCAGGTAGTCGCCGGATGCGGGAAAAACCAGGGTGAACCCGCCATCGGCGTTGCTGCGGGCCTGCCAGGAGTTCGCTGCGGCACTGGGAACGCCGGCGGGGCGCGCCTCGACGCGGGCATCAAGAACCGGGGCATTATTTTCATCCACCACCCGCCCGTGCAAAGTGACCTGGGGCAAAGTGACCTGAGCGCAAAGAGGAACGCTGGGCAGGGCGGAAACGGCGGCCAGGCGCAGCCATACGGCGAGCCCAAACCGCATTTGGTTCGTGTGCCGGCGCCCCGATGATTTCCTAGCGCACACGCGGATGCTGACATGGTAATCCAGATCGGCGCCGCGGTACGACTCGCACGGATTACAAATGCCGCTTCAGCCAGGCGTGGAAATCCGGCCAGAACTCCGGCAACAGATGCGCGAAGCCCGATCCGGCCACCGAAGTGGCCCAATTCACCGTGGCGGCTCGCGCGTTCCTGCTCGCCGGAGGATAGTAGGCGTTGGAAAGCGCGGCGCTGACCGCGGTTCCCAGCACGTTCGAGGCGTTGAAGGTGGTGGCGCCTGAATCCGAACGGGTAATTACGGAGCGACTGATCGCGTACCCCATTCGCGCCCATAGTCCGTGCTCCGGTCCCATGCGGATATAGCGCGTATCTTCGTGAAATGCCGATGCGAGCACAAAATCGCCGAAGAAATTCTGGCTGATAATATCGCCTACCGCCGAACCAAAACGCTCCGGATAAGCTGGCCACAGCTTGTCACCGTAGCGCGGCGTGGAATTGCTGAATTGCGACACGGCGGCGTTGAACGCGCCCGCGCCCAACGTGAGAGGCGCGAACGTCTCGGTTTCAAAGAATTGCCATTTTTCGGAGACCGAGGGCGGTGTAAGTTCCGGATTGGCAACCGATGCCGTCGGGTCCTGCGCCCGGACAAACGCCGGCGCCGCCATAACCAGGCACAAGGCAAGCGTCACCCGTCCCATCTGTCTATTGTGACGCGCGGCGGGGCGAATCGTGTCGTGGTCGTTGCCGGCTGATGCGCGGCAGCGTTAGCATTTTACTGGGCAGGATGCTTTATCGATACGCGCATCGCATCCATTCACGAACACTTTCATGCCCGGGAAGAGGTCCACGAAGTGACCGAGGGAGAGTTGGAACATGCCCACCTCGTACAGCCACCTGCCGCTTTCGGCGCTGCTTTCGCAAACTCTGGTGGCCTTCATCATCGAATGCGACAACGAATTCGAGCACCGCATGCCGCACCGGACTTCGGATTATGGGGTAGGGAAGCTGGGCCCTGGTCCGTGGCTGACCTCGAGCATCATGTGGTGGAACTGCTTGCGGTTCATCGGCGACGATGGCGTGCGGGCGGGAGAGATCGAAAACCTGGCTCGCACCCCAACCAACTTGCGTGGCATGCAGCGCTGGGGCTATATCGCCGTCGGGCTTGATCCCGCGGCCGGCGCAAAAGCATCGCGGGCCAAATCGACGATTCGCGTCACATCCAGGGGCCGCGCCGCGCGTGACGCGTGGCCGCCTGTGATGGACAGTGTCGAGAAACGCTGGCTGGAACGCTTCGGGAGCGCTGAGTTTCACCGCCTGCGCGAGGTATTGTGCGCTCTGCTGGACCGCATTGCCCTGGACCTGCCGGATTGCTTGCCCATCCTCGGCTATGGCCTGGTCACGAAAGGCCGCGTGCTGGTGAGCCCCGCGAAGGAACGGAATTCAGGCGCAGTCGCTCAGCTTGCGCTGCCCGCGCTGCTCTCTCGCGCCTTAATCGCATTCGCGCTAGATTTCGAGCGCGAGTCCGAAATTTCTCTCGCCATCGGCGCCAATCTTCTGCGCGTGCTGGACGAAGACGGCGTGCGCGTGCGCGATCTTCCGGTGCTCGCCGGCGTTTCCAAAGAGTCGCTGAGCATGGGCATGGGCATTCTGCGGAAAGCGCGCATCGCGGTTTTGGAAGATGCCGCACCTGGCGTGAAAACGAAGGTCGTGCGTTTGACCGCGAAGGGAATCGAATCGCGAGACGCGTACCGGCGCCTGCTCGCCGCCATCGAAAAACGCTGGCAAACTCAGTTCGGTGCGGAAACGATC
>JASHQT010000227.1 GCA_030039005.1 Bryobacteraceae bacterium | reverse complement strand
TTAGGTGGGCTACTTCACCCGTGAACTTCCCCACGCCATGGACCGCAAGCGCCGACTCCTGGCCATTCACGAGGCTGGCGCTTTCGATGTTGCCCTCCAGCACCACGAAAACGCCGTGTTCGGAATCGCCTTGATCGTAGATGATCTCGCCCGCCGCGAAGCCCCGTTCCGTGCCCAGCGGCACAAGGCGCGCGATTTGCGCCGCCTCGAGCGTGGGGAACATCCCTTCGGTAAATTCGTTTCCCGCCATAAACAATAGGATGCCCGTTACCTCAAGATAGCATCGCTGTTTTGGAGGACCTAAACGCAATTTAACGTTGCACTCGGAAACAGAGCGCGGCATGGCCGGATCTAACGCTCAGAGGATGATAATGAACCGTTTCAAAAATATTTCTTTCGCCACGATTGTTGGAGTTTTTATGGCCGGAGCTCTGCTCTCAGTGGGCGCTCCCAAGGTGAACGCGCAGGTAGCCGTGAATATCGGTCCTGCGCCCGTTTGTCCCTACGGCTACTACGATTACCCGCCCTACGCCTGCGCTCCTTACGGCTATTACGGCCCCGAGTGGTTCGTGGACGGCGTGTTCATCGGCGCCAGCCCTTGGTTCCACGGTCCGGCAAATTTCCGCGGACACGTTAATAACCATTTTGACGTTCACCACGGCTATCATGGCGCCATGCCGCATGCCGGCGAACACGCCGATGCCGCACACCCGGTCAATCACATCGCCCACTTTAAGGGCAATGAGATGCGCGACGGGCGGGGCCACGTCGCGAAAAAATAACGGCGCGCCCTGGCAGCACGTGAGCGAGGCGGCTCAGCGCTCATGAGCCTCCTCACTCAGCCGCATCACTCAGCAAAGTTCCCGCTATTTGATCACCAGGCTCGCCCGCCAGGCCTGGAATAGAATCAGCGCGACAAGCAGGATCCCGTAGGCGGCTGTGACCACCGTCAGGGCCTTGCCCCAGCGGTCGATCAGCGCCAGCTTGTGACCCAGGGCAACTTGCTGAGGAATCAGCCTTTGCTCGCCCTCCGTCAAGTGGATGAACTCGTCGTCTCCGTGGAATGTCAGAATCTTGCGGTACAGTGCGAGGGCCAGGACCGCCACTGCAACCAGCGCCCAGATGGCGATGTAGGGAATCATGTGCATAGCGCTTAACGTCCTCCTCGCAGCCGGTGGGAGCAATCGGCGGTCCACGGAAACAGAGCGAGAATTGATCACCAGGCCAGAGCCTGGATTACGATCACCAGGCCAGAGGGCTGCATTAACATCAAAAGATGAATCCGAGCGCCCTTCTGGACAGCAGCGCCTACCTCAAAAGCCTGCGCGACGATCGCGCGGTGTACATTTATGGCGAGCGCGTGCCCGATGTAACCGCGCATCCGGCGTTTCGCAACGCCAGCCGCTCGATCGCCCGGCTCTACGACTCGTTGCACGATCCCGCCCGATGCGAGGCGCTAACGGCGATTGATGCGCTGGGGAATCGAACCCACAAATTTTTCAAGCCCAGTTGTAGCGCGCAGGAACTCGCCGAGGCGCGTGAAGCCATCGCGATCTGGTCGCGCATGAGCTACGGATTCATGGGCCGCACGCCGGATTACAAAGCCTCGTTCATGGCGAGCATGGCGGCCAATCCCGAATTCTACGCGCCGTTCGATTCGAACGCGATGGCGTGGTACCGGAAATACTCGTCGCAGTGCCTGTTCCTGAACCACGTGCTCGTAAATCCGCCGGTCGATCGCAACCGTCCGGTGCACGATGTGGAAGACGTGTTCGTGCACGTGGTCAAAGAGCGCGACGACGGCATCATGGTCTCCGGCGCAAAGATGCTGGCCACCGGATCGGCGCTCACCCATGCCACATTCGTCGCGCAGAACAGTGCCGTCACGCTGGACAAGGAAAAGGCCAAGGACTTCGCCATTGTGTTTTTCGCGCCCATGGATTCGCCCGGCGCCAAGCTCATTTGCCGGCCGTCCTATGAAATGAACGCGCGCAGCCCGTTCGATTATCCGCTCTCCAGCCGCTTTGACGAGAATGATGCGGTAATGATTTTCGACAACGTGTTCGTTCCGTGGGAGAATCTGCTCCTCTATCGCGACCCGGAGCGTGTGAACGCGTTCTATCCTGAATCGCGGTTCGTCAATCGATTCACTCTCCAGGCCGGCACGCGATTGACGGTGAAGCTGGAGATGATGGCCGGCCTGTTCGCCAAGGCCATCGCGACTAACGGCACCGATGCCTTCCGCGGGGTGCAGGCGGCGTTCGGCGAAATCCTCGCCTGGCGCCACATGCTGCGCGCCATGACCACGGCGATGTGTCTCGATCCGGAGCCGGCGCCCGGTGGGACAGTCGTTCCCAAAGCCGAGTTCGCGGCCACCATCAAGATGTTCGCCTCGGAGTGCTGGCCGCAAATCCGGCATATCTTCGAGAAGCAGCTCGCGGGCAGCCTCCTGGTCGCGCCGTCGGGCGCCGAGGATTTGAAAAATCCAGAGCTACGCCCGCTGATCGACAAGTATTACCGCGGCTCATCGAGTGCGGCCGAAGAGCGTGTGAAGCTGTTCAAGTTAATTTGGGACGCCATCGGCACCGAGTTCGGCGCGCGGCACGAGCTCTACGAGATCAACTACTCCGGCAACCACGAACAGGTGCGCATGGACGTGGTGAAGTTTTCGCAGCGCAACAAACTTGTCGACCAGTTCGTCGCGATGGCCGAGTCCTGTATGTCTGATTACGATCTGGAGGGTTGGCGCGATTCGGCGTGGTCCGCCGGTGACCCGGGCTAAGTTAGTTCGCGCCCCAGCCCGTCAACACCCGCGGGATCGTCCGCAGCAGAATCTTCAGATCCAATTCGAGCGACCAGTTGTCGATGTACTGCATGTCCATCTTCATCCAGGTGTCGAAGTCGAGGTGATCGCGCCCGGACACCGCCCACAGGCACGTCAGCCCCGGACGCATGCGCAGCCGGCGCCGCTGCCAGGTCTGATACATCTCCACTTCCTCCGGCACAGCCGGCCGCGGCCCCACCAGCGACATCTCGCCCTTCAGCACGTTCCACAATTGCGGCCACTCGTCAATGGAAAACTTGCGCAGGACCCGCCCCACGCCCGTGAGCCGAGGATCGTTGGGAATTTTGAACGCGGTCGACTTGCGGTTCAAGTGCATCAGCGACGCCTTGAGCTCCTCGGCGTTGTTGCACATGGAGCGGAATTTGTAGAACGTAAAGCGCCGCCCGTTCAGCCCGCAGCGCACTTGGCGGAAAATCGCCGGGCCGGGAGAAGTCAGGCGGATCAGCAGCGCGATCACCAGCATGAACGGCAGCAGCAGGATCAGCGCGGCCGCCGCGATCGCGAAGTCAGTCGCGCGCTTCAGCAACAGGCGGATTTCATCGTGCGGGGCGGCCGAAAACGTCAGCAGGGGCTTGGGGCCCAGGCGATCCAGATACACCTGACTGTTGACGTGCGGAAAAAAGTCCACCACCACGCGCGTGCGCACGCCCTCTTCATCGCAGCGCAGGAACACATCCTCCATTTCGTTGAGCCGCGTACTGTCCACCGCAAATATGATCTCGTCGATCACGTGCTGGCGCAGCAGGTCCGC
>JASHQT010000226.1 GCA_030039005.1 Bryobacteraceae bacterium | reverse complement strand
AGTCTGCCGCTGCCATCGGCGGCAACCACCGGCATGAGATCGATGTCGCTACGGAGAAACTCTGCGGTTGCAGTAAGCACGGCATCGGTCTCTTTAACGCTGGGCGGGTCTGTTTGCATGAAATCGCGGACCGGTGTCTCAAAGGGCAGACCTCGACCGAGCGCGCTGAAAAGCTCTCGCCGGCCGCAATAGCCTTTCAAGATTTCGCCTTCCGCGATCGGAAAGGCCGCGTGCCCGTCCTCAGACTTCTGCACGATTTGAGCTAAGGTAATTTCGAGCGGCAAGGTTTGGACGGAACAAGTCATGACATCGCCAACCGTTAGGGCGCCAACCGCGGGATTTCTTGCCACCATCGCGGTGAACCGTGTGTAGGCCGTCCTGGCGAACAGCGCGAGCTCCAGGTTTCTCTGTAGCTGGCCAAGAGACTCGGCCAGGTCGCTGAAATTCGCGCGATCGACAATGATGACGTCCAGGGGTGTCTCCGCCTTCACCGATGCTGGGTATGTTGAGTGTTCGAGAAATGCAACCTCCCCGAAATGGTCTCCCTGAGTCCAGGTGATGACAGGCGTGCTTGCAGCCTCATCCAGGTAAAGTCCGGCTTTGCCGGCCTTAATCACAAAGATGCCAGCGGCCGGATCACCTTTATGACAGACGAAGTCACCGGCGGCGTAGTGAGCCCGCCTAAATCGCTGCTGTTGTTCAGCGCGCACCTCCACTACGTTCGGCTTGAAGAAAATATCCCAAGTCCAATCCACGACTACATTGAACTTGCGCCCGATGGTGGGAATCTTCATCAAATAGACGCATCTCCAGAGAAACCACGCCAGCAGACCAGAGAACTTAAAACGATAAATTTCGGCGACGCCGTTTTTGTGGCCGATAGTAGCCAGAAGGCCTTGCGGGCGAAAGTGGAACGGCTTCGTTGCTTCTCCGTGTTGGACCCGAACCAGGTTGGCAGCCAGTTGTTTGGCTTGGCGCAGTGCAAACTGCGCTGTCGGGGGCGAGATCTGCCCATTCCAGGCGTTTGGAACCGCGGCACAGTCGCCAAACGCCCACACGTTGGCCGAACCAGTCACCCGCATGTCCGGCTCAGTCTTCAAGCGACCCCGCTCCACTGGTAAGCCGATTTTCTTGATGAGCGCGACCGGTGCCGTCCCGACTGAACAAACGGTTAGTCCCGCACGTATCCGTTCCCCTGTGCCCAGCAGGACGTAACGCGCCGTGACCTCTTTCACCTCCGTACTTAACCTAACGTCGAGTCCATTTTGGCGGAGTTTCCGCAGAGCAAACTCCGAAAGGGCATCGTGTTGAAATTCGGGAACGATTCTTGCGCCCCGTTGCAGAAGCACCATCCGTGGCTGAGTGCGGCTTAACTGCGGGTAGAAGGGCTTGATATTCCGCATCAGGTCGAACACATGGCCCGCCGCTTCCACTCCTGTGAACCCACCGCCAACCACCACTACCGTCAGCAGTCGCTCCCGCTCGGCGTCATTGGGCTCAGCGGCTGCCTGCTCAAAACGGGTGATGATTTCGTTGCCTAAGCTGAAGCCATCGCCCACGGTCCTGAGCGTGCAGGCGTGAGCGGCCATGCCGGGAACCACATCGAGATTGACGTCAGAGCCACAGGCGAGCACCAGGTGAGCATAGGAAAGCGTCGCCCTCCAGCCGTCCGGGCGTGTGTACTCGACTTCGTTCTCCTTCAGATCGACGCTGGTCACCGCGGCCGTAATCCAGGTGGCGCCGCGCGCGATCTGCCGGCCGGGGACCACTACGTCGAGCGCGGAAAGAGAACGGCCCGCTACCTCCGCCAGCATCGGAGTGAAGACCATGTGGTTTTCACTGCTAATCACCACGACTTCAACATTGCGCGCAACGCCCCGACTGAGTTGCTCAGCCAAGGTCGCACCTGCGAATCCTCCACCCACGATGACGACTCTAGTGTCTTCCATAGCCGCAACCTCCTCTATTGCTTGTATTGCTTACGCCCGCAGCCTCCATGCGGCGTTCGTCTTCAGAAAGGCCATTTTTCGATCCCGGCCTAGGGGAAGTGGATGTGGCCGACCATAGCTCCTAGTGTTGGATGCTGTCAGAGCCCTACCAGCGGCGGTCTTTCGATGCCGAGCATGCGCATTCGGTTAGGATGTCGTGCGCCAAGCCCCGGCTAACGTCCGCGTGTGCGTCGGCCCCGGTCTTCTCAACATGGCCTGCCATTCGCTCAAGGCCACAAACTGCACTCGACCCGCTCGATAAGGTTCTACAGATGCGATGACTCGAAAGCGAAAAGAGCGGGAGGGAGGGTGAGGCGGCATTTCGCGTGTTCGCGCTGCCGGAAGCAAAGCAGGTTCACCCTATCTCAAGTATTTGTCGAACCACGTCAGCTCTTCATAAAGAACATGCTCCATGCTTTCGATCGCCCGATATCCGTGCGCTTCCGCCGGTAACATCACCAAGCGCACCGTGCCGCCGTTTCCGCGAATGGCCGCGTACATACGCTCGGATTGAATCGGATACGTGCCGGTGTTGTCGTCCGCCTCGCCGTGGATCAGCAACACCGGCGCCTTGATTCTGTCCGCGAACCAGAACGGCGACATTTTTGTGTACACATCGGGCGCCTCCCAGAACGTGCGGCTTTCCGTCTGAAATCCGAACGGCGTGAGCGTGCGATTGTACGCGCCGCTCTCTGCTACGGCCGCGCGGAATAGTTTCGTGTGCGCCAGGAGATTCGCCGTCATGAATGCGCCGTAGCTATGACCGAAGACTCCGATCCGCTGGCGGTCCGCCACGCCCATCTCCACGGCCTGATCGATCGCCGCCTGCGCGTCCATCTGAAGCTGCTCAACGTACGTGTTGTTGACGGTGTCGGCATCGCCCACGATCGGCATCGCGGCGTTGTCGAGCAGCGCGTAACCTCCCAGCGTGACCAGTTGATGATAGTTCAGCTCGGGAAACGCCTGCGCCGCATGGCCGGTCACTTGGCCGGCGGTATCGGCGTTCGTGTATTCGTACGGATAAGCCCAAACGATCGCCGGAAGCCGCTGGCCCGGCTTGTAGTTCGGGGGAAGATACAGCGTGAACGAAAGAGGCACGCCGTCCGCGCGCTTATATGTCACGAGCTTCTTCTCGATTCCCGCCGCCTGCGGCATGGGATTCGAATAATGAGTCAGAGCCTTCGCGCTGCCCTGCCCGCGGATGAAATAGTTGGGTGGTTCCGTCGGGCTCTCTTGCCGCGTGAGCAGCCGCGATCCGGTGTCGTCCAGCATAGCGACGATCGCCTCATACCCGTCGCCCTTCGCCTGGAACAAGCGCTCGGCTTTCCCGGTCGCCAGGTTGAATCGATCGAGGAACGGGTGGTCACCCGCAGGCGTTGCGCCCAAGCCCGTCAGATAAATGTCATCGCCGGATTGAATCACGATCCGGCGTCCGTCCGGCATGGTCTCGAACACAGGATTGCCAGGATTGTCGTATTCATCATGCTCATTCCGGTTGAAAATCACGCGCGCTTCGGCGCTCGGATGCTCCCAATCGATCTCAAACGTCCGCACAACGCGCTGCTTGCGTTCGTAATCTTCTACCAGCGCCTTGCCCGAGGCCAAGGGCCAAAACTGGCGAAAACGCTCCGGCGTTTTGAACACCTCCCGGGGCGCGTCGTGGAACGGCGCGGCCGCTATCAGGATCTTGTCCCGATGGGGAACTGCCTCCTTGGGATCGCCGTGATCCAGTGCCTCCGACCAAGTCAACGTTGCCGGCGATTCAGGCAGCCACTGAATGTCCCTAGGGCCCGTACGCACCCCCGCGTACGGCACTCGCTCGGCCAGGGGAAGCGAGGCGATTTTACATTCGACGTTGGCGCCGCGGTCCCAAACCTCGATGTCTTCCGGGAAAAATTCATACGGGAGCTGATAGGAGTAAGGTTTATGCAGGTACCCGATGAGGAAATGTTTCTGATCGGAAGAAATACTCACCGCCGTAAAGATTGCGGGCTTCCCGAGCGGACTGATTTTGCCGCTGGACGTATCGAGGTAAGCGAGTTGCGCGCGCGAATAGTAATCGAACAGATCCTCGTCATGTGGTGTGGCGAGCAGATCTTCGTACGTCGGCGCGGGGCCGGCATGTCCGAGGCTTTCCTGCACGTGCGGACCTAGTGGCAAATCTGCATCGGCCGGCGGCGAGCCTCGATCGGCGGGAATGATTCGAACCAGCAATGTGCGATTGTCTCCCAGCCACGAAACGGGCCCGGTGCCCTCGCGCCGATCGCCCAGAGCGACTCCGTTGATCTTCACGCCATCCACGCGGTGCGTCGCGCCCGTCGCCGCGGTGCCGATCCACAATTCGATCCCATGCGCCACCGTGTGGGTAAACGCGAACTTGCTCCCATCGGGACTCCAAACCGGAGCTCCCAGCTTCGCGTCTGCGGGCAGCGTGAGCCTGATCTCCTGACCATCAGGAAGCCGTATCAGAGTGAACGAGGTGAAATATGGCGCCAGATGCGCGCCATTCGTGTTCGAATCGATCCGGATGCCCGCCAGCCGCAGCATCGGCTGCGCCACTTCCGCGATCGGAGGGTAGCGAACGGGCTGCATGAATATGGCGTAGCCGCGCTGGGGACTCACCGAAACGATGGGTGTCGGGAGTGCACGCAACGCGTCGCGCACCGCGACCGGCGGCTCACGGTAACTATTGTCCGTTGCGAAGACGAGCGCCGCCAGAAGCAGCAGGGGAACGCTGAGCCGTTGCGCGCGCGACATAATGTATATAACTTTAACGCGTTAAAGAGGAGCGCTCATGCAACTTATCGCGATCGGGGCCGCCATTTGTTTCCTCCCCTTTTCCGTGTGCGGCCAGTGGTTCCACCAACCCACACCCGGGATTCCGCGCACTGACGATGGCAAGCCGAACCTCACAGCTCCGGCACCTCGAACTGCGGATGGTAAACCGGATCTTTCCGGACTGTGGCGTCCGGAGTTCAACCCTTACAATCTCGACGTCATACAAAACGTGAAAGACGAGGCGATTTTCCGGCCGGAAGCCGAGGCCCTCTTCCGGAAGCATCTCGCGGACTTTCATGCCACCGATCCCATTACGCATTGCCTGCCGGGCGGTCCTCTGGATGTTCTCGCTGCCGGTGGGATCGCGCTGTATCGCATCATCCAGTCCTCCAATATGGTGGTGCTTCTGTACGAGCGCGGCGTGATGTACCGGCAGATCTTCATGGACGGGCGTAAGCTGCCGAAAGATCCAAATCCAACCTGGATGGGCTATTCGGTTGGGCGCTGGGAGGGCGATACGCTGGTGGTCGAAAGCGCGGGCTTCAATGACCGGAGTTGGCTCGACAGGCTCGGTCACCCGCATTCTGAGGACCTGCGCGTCACGGAGCGGTTCCGGCGGGTTGACTTTGGTCAAATTCACTTCGAGATTACCTACGACGATCCCAAAACCCTGACCAGGCCCTTGACGTTTTCTCTCGCCGTGAACTATGCGCCCGATACCGAAATGCTCGAAACGGTCTGTGAAAATGAACGCTCCACGGCGCATCTGGTAGGCAAGGCGAACGCGGGCGTGAAAGTTGACGAAAGCGTTCTCGCCAAATATGTCGGTAAATATCAGGTGCAGGCGGGATCACCGGGTACCATGGCGGGTTTCTTTGGCAAGTCGCAAACCATTTCCCTGATCGACGGCCAATTGTGGATGAATGCCATTCCGCTCATTCCCCAATCGGAGACTAGGTTCGATTCGGCGGCCGCGCCCATAGAGTTCTTTAGCGACGCGCAGGGCAGGATCACGCATTTGATCCTTCATGCAAACGAAGGCGATGGCCGATACAATCGCCAACCCTGATCCAGCGGGCGCCCCTATGGGCGGTCTCCGTACTCGATACGCGTGTCCATCTTGGGGAAGACGTCATCCAAGGTATCGACTACGTAGTGTGCGCCCGCATCCTGCAGCTTGTGATGCGCATCCTTCAAGCGCGCTGCCTGTTCGCCAGGCTGCGGACACTGAAATCTGCGATGCCGACCTAGTTACAATGAGAAGACTTTCGGGAGAATCTGTACGTGGCTCTTGCTTCCGGAAACCAAGTTGGGCCGCTAAGAAGTGCCGCCTCGATCCGCGCAGACGGCATGGGCGAGGTTTATGGGGCACGCGGAATACTCATCTAAGTGCGACGTTACCGCCGCCGACGTTCACAAGGATTCCATCGTGAGGTGCTCAATGAAAAAACTTTTGCCGAGTTACTGCTTAGGGACCGCAATCCTAGTTCTGGTTCTGTCACGAGGATTCGCACAAACCAATGCAGCCCCGGCGCCTGTAAGAGTAGCAATCCATGCCGGGCGTCTGCTGAATGTTCGTACAGGGCAATACCGGAACGACATTTATATCGTGATCGAGGGAGAGCGCATCACCAGCATAAGCGTATCCGCGCCGGCAGCCACGCCGGTCATCGATCTGAGTTCACAGACGGTTCTTCCCGGCCTGATCGACTGCCATGCTCACATCCTTGGTGACCCAAAAGACCAATCGCCCACCAGTGGTTTGCGCATGTCCTCTCCAATGGCCGCGATTTGGGGCTACCACAACCTGCAAGTGTGGCTCGATCATGGATTCACCTCTCTTCGAGATGCGGGTGAATCGGACCTAGCCTACGGTCAATTGGCCTTGCGCGACGCGATCAATCGGGGATTGATTCGCGGACCTCGTATCGTCTCCGCCGGTAATTTCGTCAGCGTAACCGGCGGCCACGGCGATGCCGATGTCCTCGCGCCCGATCAGATGTTGCCGCGACGGCCAAATCTGGCAGATACCGTAGAACAGGTGAGTGAAGCCGTCCGTCGCGACCTCAAGTACGGTGCCGATTGGATTAAGTTGATGGCCACAGGCGGAGTAATGGATCCCGTGAGCGACTACAACGTTCAGGAACTCAGTGAGGCGCAGATGGCGCGCGCAGTCGAGGTGGCTCACCGCGCCGGCAAGCACGTGATGGCGCATGCAGAGGGTACGGAAGGGATCAAGGCGGCCGCGCGTGCGGGTGTGGATTCGATTGAGCATGGCACCCTGCTCGATGAGGAAGGCGCGGCTGTTATGGAGCAGCGCGGCACGTGGCTTGTCCCCACGCTTTACACGTTCCAGCACGGTGTGGAAGTCGGTGCGTCCCTCGGCGCCGATCCCATTATGGTGGCCAAAGGCAAAGCCATACTCGCGGCCCAGCAACCGGCCTTTAGTCTAGCGCTTAAACACCACCTAAGGATTGCCTATGGCACCGATGATGATCCTGATTTCTCTTCCCAGGAGTTTTCGGCACTGGTTCATGCCGGGCTCTCCCCGCTCGGTGCCATTCAGGCGGCGACCCTCAATGCCGCCACCCTGCTCGGCACCGCACAGGCCACTGGTACAGTTGACGAGGGCAAATTTGCCGATATCGTCGCCGTCGCGGGCGATCCTCTGAATGACATTGCCGTTATGGAGCACGTCACCTTTGTGATGAAGGGTGGCGTAGTCACGAAAGACGAGGTTCACCCTCGGACAGATCGTTGAGCGACGCTTCTTTTTTGTTAAAGGTCGTGCCAGCTATCTCGCGGAGGTGGCGTTAACCGGGCCGAGACTGTTAAGCCATATTATCGGAAGCTATTCTGGCTCGGGGCTTCGTTGCGGCGGCAACGATTAGTCTCATGAATCGCGTCCACAGAAATCAAATGAGCGTGAGAGTCGCCATCTCGCGGATAGAACCACAGGTTTGTGCCGGCTATGTTGTAAGCATGTACAATCGACGCATGTTTCAGTGGCGACTCCCGGCAGTGATAACTCTGGCCTGCATTTGCTCAACGCTTGCCTGGGCCCAGTGGATCAACTACGCCACGCGCGGAATTCCGCGCACGGCCGAAGGTAAACCCAACTTGTCCGCTCCCACACCGCGGACTGCCGAAGGTAAGCCCGATTTTTCCGGGGTCTGGGAACAGCCCGACGCGCGCGGTAGCGGGTATTACCTGAAGGGTGCTGACATTCCTTGGCAGCCGTGGGCGAAAGCGCTGTTCGATCGGAACACGGCGACGAACCTGATCGATAATCCCGAATCGCGCTGTCTGCCGCGCGGGGTGCCGAAAGAGGATGCCTTCGATTTGCACAAGATCGTACAAACTCCCGATCTCATCGTGATTCTGTACGAATATCAGACCACTTTCCGACAGATTTTTCTGGATGGGCGCGCACTACCGAAGGACCCGAATCCCGCTTGGGCCGGCTACTCGACGGGACATTGGGAAGGCGACACTCTGGTAGTGGAATCCAGTGGATTCAACGGGAAAGCCTGGCTTTCGGGATTCGGAAATCCCACCACGGATGCCATGCATCTCACGGAACGAATGCGGCGTCGCGACTTCGGGCACATGGACATTCATCTCACCATCAACGATCCCAAAGCCTACACCAGGCCATGGACCGCGGAGCTACATCCGCAGCTGATCCCCGACACCGAGTTGATCGAATTTGTCTGCGAGGAGAACGAGCGGGATTTGCATCACCTGACCGCGAAATAGGCAGCCTCCCGTGGTGGCCTATGGTCGTTGCAGCCAGGAGATCTCTGCGGGCAATTCCCGCGGCGATGTTGCCGCGGCGCGCGTTGGCACTGTAAGATCGGGGGGATGAAATCGTATTGCTCTACCGGCCCTCGTCTCGCGACATGGGCTTGCCTAGTGGGGTCGCTGGTTGTCGCAGCGTCTTGCGGAGCGGCCACCCCCAGGCAACAGGCCGAAGCGCAGTTGCTCGATCACGCCGAGTTTCTTTGCGACAATTGCTTTTTCGGACCGAGCACCTATTACTACTGCTTCGCGGCGGACAATCAGGTTCTGGTCGGATATCAGAGGACCCTGGTTTTGAACTGGGAGGACAGGTCGAAGAATTACCTGACCACAGTGCATAGCACATGGACCGCTTGGACCGCGCCCGGCCAGACTGTTCCGATCAGCTACGACCAGAAGCATATCTGGGTCAGTCGAGGCGATACACAAACAAGCCGGGATTTCTGGGCAAATCTGAGGGCGGTTGCCAAGTGGGTGACGCTGGACGACAGCAAACAGGTCAGGCTTACCCGTGGCACGCGTGACGTCTTCACCAATGACCGGTGCAGGCAAGCCGGCCGGGCGAAAGCCCATTAACCGGCATTCGGGATACCATTTAGCCCCTTAGGGCTATCGTAGAAATTGCCTTCCGTGTTACCCAACAGGCCTGGAAATCAGTCATAATGTGGTACCTCATTGCTTTACGTGTAGGTTTAGCTGTTTATTAGACCGTTCGTATGATCACCACTAAAACTCCCGAATCGGCGCCCGAAGTACACCAACCCGGGCAACCCGGACCCGCGCCGCGCACGGCCAAACCCAAGAAACGCGGACTCATCTGGGTTTTCTTCCTGCTGGTAGTTGCAGGAGTTGCCGGATATGCCGTCTGGCGGGCTGGCCAGCCGGCCGCCAGGCGGGGAACTGCAGGCCGCGGTGGTGGTGGCTTCCGCGGCGGCTTTAACCCCCGTAATGCCGGCATCGGCCCCGTTCCGGTCGTAGTGAGTAAGGTGTCGCGCTCCAGCGTGCCGGTGACTCTCCCCGGGCTGGGTAATGTGCAACCTTTTTATAGCGTTACCGTCAAATCGCGGGTGGACGGCCAATTGATGAAAGTGGATTTCAAGGAAGGCGACCTTGTCAAAGAAGGTCAACCCATCATCGAAATCGATCCGCGGCCGTATCAGGCTCAGGTGGATTTGGCTGAGGCCACGCTGGCGCACGATCAAGCCCTGCTGGATGACGCCAAACTGGATGAGACGCGCTACACGAAATTGGTGAAGACGGGCGCCATTCAGAGCCAGCAGTTGGATACCCAGCACGCGTTGGTCAAACAGTACGAAGCCACGATCAAGCAGGATCAAGCCAACATCAATACCGCCAAGCTGAACGTGGCTTATTCCCACATCACGGCGCCCATTTCGGGTGTGATGGGGCTGCGCCTAGTGGATCCCGGCAATATCGTCCACGCCGCCGACACCACCGGCATGGTCGTCATCAACCAGCTTCAGCCCATCTCCGTGTACTTTACCATTCCCGAGGATAGCCTTCCGCAAGTCATGCGGAAGCTGAGGGCGGGCGCGCATCTTCGCGCCGATGCATACACCCGCGACAATTCCACAAAACTGGCGTCCGGCGTGCTTACGACCCCCGATAACCAGATCGATAGTACAACCGGCACCGCGAAGCTAAAGGCGGTCTACGATAACGAAGGTTTGACGCTCTACCCCCAACAATTCGTCAACGTCCGCCTGCTGGTGGATACGCTGGCAAACCAATTCGTCGTCCCGAACGTGGCGGTCCAGACTGGCCAGCAGGGCACGTTTGTCTACGTTGTGGACGCCGACTCCAAGGTGCACTTGAGACCGGTTCAGGTGGGGGTGGTTACCGAGACTGTGTCGCAGATCCTCGGCGGTCTGTCCGACGGGGACCGGGTGGTCGTGGATGGCACGGACCGGCTGGTGGAGGGCGCCCTCGTTAGAGTACGCAAGCCCGGAGAACTGGAGAACCCGCCGGGCTACGATCCAAGCACGTTTGGAAATGGCGGCGGCAAGAAGGGTGGCAAGAAAGGCGGCGATAATTTCAAATCGCGCCAAGGTAATTTCAAATCGCGCCAAGGTGGAGGTCCCGGGCGGTGAGCCCTTCCCGCATCTTCATTGAGCGGCCGGTCGCCACCTCGTTGATGATGGCCGGCGTGATCCTGGTGGGCGTGGTGGCCTTCCGGCAACTGCCGGTTTCGGCGCTGCCTCAGGTGGAATACCCGACCATGCAGGTCCAGACGTTTTATCCCGGCGCTAGTCCGGAGGTAGTGACGTCGTCCATCACCGCGCCGCTAGAAAAGCAACTGGGGCAGGTGCCTGGCTTGCAGCAGATGACCTCCATCAGTTCCTTCGGCAGTTCGCTGATCACGCTGCAGTTCTCGCTCGACCTGAACATCGATGTAGCCGAGCAGGAAGTGCAGGCGTCCATCAATGCGGCCTCGACGTTTCTCCCCAGCATTCTGCCGGTTCCTCCCGTTTACAGCAAGACCAATCCCGCCGACGCGCCCATTCTCACGCTGTCCATTACCTCCTCCAATCTGCCGCTGCCGAAAGTCGAGGAGTTGGTGGAGACCCGGATCCAGCAGAGGATTTCGCAACTCAAAGGCGTGGGCCAAGTGACCATCAGCGGCGGGCAGCGTCCGGCCGTCCGCGTGCAAGCGAATCCCACCGCCCTCGCATCCTATGACCTGAGCCTGGAGGCGCTGCGCACGGCGCTTTCCAGCGCGAACGTCAACCAAGCCAAGGGTAATTTCGACGGGCCGGATCAATCCTGGACTATTAACGATAACGACCAGCTTCAGGTCGGCGCACAATATTACCCAATCATCGTTGCCTACCGCAATGGAGCGCCCGTCCGCGTTCGCGATGTGGCCACTGTCATCGATGGCGCCGAAGACACCAAGAAGGCCGCGTGGGTGAACGGTAACCCGGCTCTCATCCTCAATATTCAGCGGCAGCCGGGGACCAACATCATTACAGTCGTCAATACCGTTGAGGCGCTGCTGCCGCAAATCATTGCGTCTCTGCCGCCGGGGATCTCGGTGCAAGTGGTCGCCGACCGTACTACGACCATCCGCGCGTCGGTGGCGGATGTCGAATTCGAGTTGATGCTCACCACTGGGCTGGTCGTGATGGTGATCTTCCTATTCCTGCGCAGTGCTTCGGCCACCATCATCCCCGGAATTGCCGTGCCTCTTTCTCTAGTGGGCACTTTCGCCGTCATGTACCTGCTGGGGTACAGTCTCGACAACCTCTCTCTGATGGCGCTCACGATTTCCACCGGCTTCGTGGTCGATGACGCCATCGTGATGATCGAGAACATCTCGCGCTATCTCGAGATGGGCCATTCGGCCATGCAAGCCGCCCTGCTGGGTTCCAAGGAAATCGGCTTCACGATCGTATCGTTGACGGTGTCTCTGATTGCGGTGTTGATCCCGCTGCTGTTCATGGCCGATATTGTCGGCCGGCTGTTTCGCGAATTTGCGGTGACGCTTGCCGTGACGATTATCTTTTCGGCGTTTGTGTCTCTGACTTTGACGCCCATGATGTCGGCCCGTATCCTGAAGCACCATCCGCAATCCGAGCAGGGCCGGTTATACCGATGGTCGGAGTGGTGCTTCGAGAAGACCATCGAACAGTACGGCAAGATGGTGCGCGTGGTCTTGCGCCATCAGCCCGCGACACTGTTGGTGGCCGCCGGAACACTGGCCCTCACAATTTATCTGTACAACGTCGTCCCCAAGGGCTTTTTTCCGGTGCAGGATACGGGCGCGATCCTCGG
>JASHQT010000225.1 GCA_030039005.1 Bryobacteraceae bacterium | reverse complement strand
GTCCAAGTTCGTGCCAGCTTCGGATTGCAAGTCGGAAATACGTTGTTCCGCGGTATCCAACAAGAACCCGCGAAGCGAGGCAGGTTCGTGGCCGGGCGCAATCGGCTCGGCGGCAGCTACAGCGTGCACAACTTGGAGCTCGGCTTTCTGTTCGGTGGCAAACTGAGCGGCCCATCGGAGTAGTGGCACATCTCTTGGATCGGCATCCACAGCGCACAGGAACCGGCGCCACTGGTTTAACCGAGGCGACCATAACTGATCCGTGTGGACCCCCGTCCAAACCGGGCAATCCGTGTCGTGGAGCACTTTCGCGGTCACTGAGCCCAACAGGAACCGGCGGAAAGGTCCATAGCCATGAGTCGGCATCATAATCAGATCGGCCTTCTGATCATGAGCATATTTCGTAATCTCTCTCGCGGGATCGCCCAGGCCCACTGTCCGTTGAACGCAAGGGCCGGCAAATTCTTTTGATAGATATTGGTTGAGCTGTTCCCGCCGCTCTGCCATAAAGGCTTCCAGGCTTAGCATGGGCTCAAGAATGATTGCGTCCGGCGTCCCATATCCAATAGGAACAAATTGTGCAAGGTGGAGGAGGATAAGCTCTGAGTGGAAGCGCTCTGCCATGGCCTTCACGAACGGAGCAGCCTCCTGGTCCTGCTTGGAAAAATCCACGGGAAACAGAATGCGCTGGAACGTAATCATGACGCCCTCCAACCGTTGTCCCCCGCAAATCAACAACCAAGGCGATGAGAGCTAGCCGACAATTGGAATCTGACTTGCCGTGCAGGAAAGGTGGACTGGAGGAGCAGATGGACTTTCAACGTAATCCACGCGTGTTTCGGGCTTGGCGCGTCGAGCGATTGAAGAATCAGGACTTCGGCAAGAACAGCTCGAACCGCAAAAGTCTGAATTGGAATAGACGGCGGGGCGTTCCACCCTATGCTCGAAAAGGTCGCTCCTGATGGTCGTGCGCGTGGAATGCTACTCGGGCTATAAGGCCGCAGAGCGTCCGGTCCGCTTTCGAATTGACGACCACGATCACATAGTCGAAGAGGTCTTGGATCAGTGGTATAGTCTCGACGCAACGTACTTTAAAGTACGTTCCGAAGACGGGAACACTTACGTGCTCCGTCACAGTATATCGCCACAGCAGGACGCCTGGACCTTGGAGTCGTTCCGGCGGGGCTAAACGGGAGAGCTCCGCTGGCCGAAAGAACCAATGGAGAAGGAACGTAGTCGCGCGTGCTTCCGCTTCTATGCCGAACTGAACGATCACCTGCCAACGGAGCAGCAATACAAGACTCTAGAAAAGGTCTTCTTCACGCCGCGCACCGTGAAGGACTTGATCGAGAGTTTTGGCGTGCCGCACACCGAAATCGATTTGATTCTTGCTAATGGCCAGTCGGTCGATTTCGCGTATCTGGTGCAACCTGGTGACCGGATCGCTGTTTACCCGACTTTTGAGTCCTTCGACGTGGCGCCGGACGAGCGTCTTCGGCCTCAGCCACTCGGGAATCCCACATTCATACTCGACGTGCACCTGGGAAGGCTTGCGGCATACTTGCGGATGCTCGGCTTCGATGCCGAGTATGGGCGCTCGTTCAGCGATGCAGAGTTGGCGCAGATTTCCGCTCGGCAACACCGCATCCTGCTGACACGCGATCGCGGACTGCTGAAGCACAGCGCCGTCACGCACGGCTACTGGGTCCGAGAAACCAATAGCCGGCGCCAAATAGCTGAAGTCATCCACCGATTCGACTTAGGACGGGCCATTCATCCGTTCACGCTATGCATGGCATGTAACGGCGTACTAGAGCCGATCCCCAAAGAACAAGTTGGAAAAATCGTTCCCGAACGTTCGTTAGGGCGACACAACGAATTCCACCGCTGCAAGCAGTGCGGCCGAATCTATTGGAAGGGGTCGCATTATGGCCGCATGCGCCGCTGGGTCAAAGATTTGATCCCCGAGTAGCGAAGGTTTGCTCAGGTGGCATTCCAACTGCTCGCACTAAATACGGATTAGTCGGTAGTTCGACGCAGCGCGTGCGATCACGCATGCAGTGTGAAAAGTTGGGGGTTGTCATGGGAAAAGGGACCAGTGCAGGTTTCTGGATTGCTGGCGTCGGTTTAGGTGCCGGATGCATGTACCTGATGGATCCGGATCGCGGCCGGGCCCGGCGAGCTCTACTTCACGATAAGACCACGAGTGCGTATCGTGAGGTTCGGAGGTCGGTGGAGAAGGCTCAGGCCGATTTAGCAAACCGCGCGCATGGTCTTCTCGCGCAGGTGAAATCCGCGATGCAGCACGAGCCCGTGGAAGAAGATCAACTGATTGCCCGGGTACGCGCGAAACTGGGACGGTTGGTATCGCATCCGCATGCGATCGAAGTTTTCGCGCATGATGGAGCGATCACCCTGGGCGGCTCCGTATTGGAACACGAGGCGCATCAACTGCTCTCTGGAGTCGGCTCGATTCATGGTGTCTCATCCGTCTGCGATCATCTGCTACGTCACAGTGAGGAAAGCTTCAATGCGAGTTTGCAGGGCCGACGCGAACGGCGCCCGGGACAGCCGATCATCTTCCGACAGTATTGGCCACCAGCACTGAGAATGCTGGCAAGCGTCGCTGGAGTGGGAGTCGGGCTTTATGGTTTGTTAGGTTCCAGTCGAACGGTCAAAGCCATGGCTCTGCCGGTTGGCGCGGGACTGTTGGCGCGCGGGATATCAAGCGGGAAACGAAGGGAGATGGCGTAATGAAGGCAATGGGTGAGTTCATTGAGCGTAGTGTCCTTATTCCTCCGGCCGGTCTGGAAGGGGACTTGGTTATTCCCGAAAAGGCGACCGCGGTCATCGCATTCGCGCATGGCAGTGGCAGCAGCCGGCATAGCCCACGGAATCAGTACGTCGCGCGAGTGCTGCAACAAGGTGGGTTAGCCACTCTGTTGTTTGATCTCCTGAAAGCAGACGAAGAGCGCGTTGACAACGTGACCGCGCACCTCCGATTCGACATTCCTCTGCTTGCGCGACGACTGTCGGAAGCAACCGTCTGGCTCAAGAAAGACAAAGACACGCGGGATCTGCTGGTCGGCTATTTCGGCGCCAGCACGGGCGCAGCGGCGGCGCTCGTCGCTGCAGCTCAGCAGCGGGGCGATGTTTTTGCCGTTGTTTCGCGCGGTGGACGCCCGGATCTCGCCGGGGCATCGCTGCCTTTGGTCAAGGCTTCGACGCTACTGATCGTCGGAGGTGAGGACACACCTGTCATCGCCATGAACGAAGAGGCATTCCGGCAGTTGCGCATGGAAGAAAAGGAGCTTGAAATTGTTCCTGGCGCAACTCATCTTTTTGAAGAGCCGGGCACGCTCGAAAAAGTTGCTTCGCTGGCGCGCGATTGGTTTAAGCGCGAATTGCGATACGTCGAGAGTCGATAAACGGAAATTTATCGCAAGCTAGCACCACTGGAGCACAAGGCGGTTATCGGGCGTCAGGCCCAGCTGCGTTCCGGTCTGTTTCCCTTCCCTCGTTAGGATCTTTTCCAGCCACTCGGCATCCCCACGGCTAACGTGATTCAATCGGAAACGATGGATCCGCAGCGGAACCATCTCGAGCCGCAGTAGCTTTCCGGTGGTCGTGTCGACACTTACGAAATACATTAGCACCAGATCACCGCGGAACTCCTCGTATCCGGCGATGCCTTCATAGTCGTTCAGAAAATCTCCGCAGCCATAGAGAATGAGCTTGCCATTGTAGACCTCGATTGGCTTCGGATGATGCGAAGAATGGCCGTGAACTAAGTCCACGCCGGTATCGTCGATCAGCTTGTGAGCCAAGTTTCGGTGCTCCTGAGGAATCTCGTAGCCCCAGTTCGAACCCCAATGAACCGACAGGATTGTGATGTCGCCGGCGCGTTTGACCGCGCGCACTGTTTCCGCAACATATGCAACTTCCTCGTCCAATGGGCCAGAAAGCAATGCGACCCCAGGCTTCCACGCAGTTGCTGCCCAATCGCGGGGCACGCCGCTATCGGTCATCCCAAATGCGAATACGAGCACTCGTGGTCCGTCCAGCTGGATGGCAGCTGGCTCCAATGCCTCCATTAGATTACGCCCTGCTCCAGCCGTCTGGATACCTGCGCGGTGGAGCGCGTCCAGCGTTTCTGTTAGCCCAGATGGGCCCCAGTCGAGTACGTGGTTGTTGGCCAGCACGCAACAGTCGATCCTGGCTGCAGTCAAACAGGGCGTGTTGGTCGGGTGCATCCGGTAGTTTATGCCTTTGCGATCGTAGTCCTCGCTCGTAGTTATGCTCGTCTCCAGGTTGATGATCCGAGCCTGCGGATGGACTCGTTCCAACTCGGCGGAAGCATCACCCCAGACATTGGGGAAGCTGACTGGCTTTGGAATCGTTCCGCTGGTCCTCTCCGCCATTTCGACGTATTCGCGCGCCGATCGAACGTAAGGCTCGTGCAGAATGGGATCGGAAGGATGCGGGAGCACCTGATCTATACCTCTACCCGTCATTACATCGCCGCACAAGGAAAGAGTGGTGCCGGGCATCGGTCAGTGTTTTCGCCCGACCGGCAGCATGTAAGTGGGATCGTGAGAATCCGCTAGTGCTAAGACGCGCTTTACCTCGTCATCCTCGAACGCGCCCACTGTGACCGTTCCCAAGCCCAGCGCGATGGCCTGGAGACAAACATTCTGTGCCGCATGGCCAGCTTCCATGTGAACGTAGCGCGCGGCCCGTTGTCCGTACTTGCGGCCGCTCCGCGCACACACTGCCGCGAACAGGATGATCGCAGCACCATCCGCGACGCAATCTTGTCCGAAAGCCGATCGAGTCAGTTCAGGCGTGAGATCGCCGGCCTTGACCAGAACCAGTTCATGTCGCTCCGGGCGGTAATGATAGACTCCCGCTGCGACTCCGGCCATGTTACCGGCCAGCAGATACACTTCGAGCGGGTAGAGCGCACCGGCCGAGGGTGCGGCTCTGTAATGGTCGTCTCCTGTAAGGCCCTGCGCCGCCCAGAGAAGCTGTGAGACAACCGCGAGTGACAGCGGGGCCTTTGTGTAGGTGCGAACAGACCTTCGTCTTAACAGGCAGTGCTCTAGCGATGTCTCGCTTTTGGTCCTAAATTCAGGAAGCGCAAGTGTGCTGACGGCGGCTGGCGATAGAGATCTCGTCATCAATGCTGAACACGGCATTCGAAATACCAATCGCAGGTCTGGGTGAAGCGTTAGATCCAGTTCGGCTGGCACTTACAAATGGTCACTGTGTGAGAAGGCCCAGGAAATGAAATTTCTCTGGACTGAGTTCGGCCCCAACAATATATACAGGCCAGTTCGAAATGCCGGAGCCGATCGACGTGGAGAAGACTCGCGCCCGGCTCGAAAAAGGCATGCTTCACATCACAGCCGCAAAAGCGCTGGCGGCTAAAGTAACGCCCATCAACCGTAGCGGCTGCGTAATCGGTTCTGTTGGGTCTGCGCAAGAGCTGGCCGGCCACACGGCCCCGGCACAGCATTCGTCATAGCTGGAAGGGGCCGCCGAACGGTTTTCATTTCGTGGCACTTATTTTGCTGCTCAATCTTCTGAAACGCTTGCATGAGCTTTCGGAACGGGAGGGCGTATGACACAGGAACTTGTTCTCTCTGGCCCGGAGCTAGAGTTGATCCTGGAACTTTTAGAAGGTGAACAGAAGGAACTTCTTGTTGAGATCCGCCACACGGATACCGCCGAGTTTCGAGCTGGCTTGAAGGAGCGCCTCGCGATGGTTGAGTCGCTGATCCATCGAACTGAGGCCTTAGCGCACGCCGAGCAGTTGGGCCTCGGAAAGCGCAGTTGAGCGATCGCTTGCGTTCAACGGGGTGGTGGGTTAGGCCCCTCACCTGCTCCAGCGCAAGTTTACGCATGGCAAAAGTCATCACTTGAAGAAAGTTGTCCAGGTGCTTACCGCCTCGAATGGAGGTTAACGCCAACGAGTTCTGTCATCGCACGACTCCCGAGACTTTCCAGTTCCCGAGTGAAATTCAACCGCTCCCGGCAACCGCAACACAAAATACGAACAGGCGTATGCCTGAGTTATCCCGCACGGCCGGGAAGCCTAAAACGATGCGGTTCGTGGCCGATGGCGAGCCGAGGAGATTGATCACATGCGCCGTACGGCCACGGCTTTCAGCCTCCGCGGGAATGCATCTCTACCTTGCGGTTCGAGTCGTGACGGATTGATTGCGGTCCAACTCCAGGCGCGCACTCTTCGCTTCTAACTGGCCCAGATAGATCGACGGTGTGGCGCGCCGCAATGGTCGCGGATTGATCTCGTGAGAGACTAAAATCGGTCAGTGTTCAGACAGCCGGTGTGGCGGAATCCCGCGCACGGTCCGGCGCGGCTCGCTCGTTTTTCCATTTTGGTCTCACAGATGCGATTATGTTGATGGACCTCCCTAGCACGGGCTGTCGGCTCCGTTCGCTGAAAAATCCTCGACCGGCAAAACGACTGTCGATGGCCTGTTACCGTTCATGTTGCCAACGTTGATACGGCGTCTGGGACCGCTAAACCATCCCGACTATCTCCTGGGGTTCGCCCGCTGACGGCAAATGACCTTCTTAGTAATGAGCCGATTATTTGCGTCCTTCAGCATCGTCTCGATTGGAACGATTTCGTAGTCTTCAGCGGCGCCGCCGGGTTCCTGCTCATAATACTCGGCAGTCGCTTCGCGGCAGAGCCTCTGACACTCCGCAAAGAGAATAGACGCGGGCGAGGTCTCGTCCATCCTCCGGGATCCCCCACTGGCCGAGCATACGGCCACCAGCGCTTTTCGAACTCTGAAACGTGGCGTGGAACCCACGCAGAATCGTAATCTGGGTCACGGAATTCCTCCGGGCCGCCATCACGATCGCCAGTCCCGAAGGCCTCAACTTGAAGCTGGTGTACCAGCTCAAACGGAATGACAATCTCCCGGTCGAAATGTCGTCTTTTGAATAACTCCCTATCCGCGCGAACCGCCGCGTCCCCTTATCCTCGCTTCGCCGATGCGTTTGCACCAGAACCCTCCAGAAAACGATTTTGAAGCTCGCGGCGCTCGCGGGCCAGAAATGCGAGCGGATCATGGCCCGTGTCGCGTAGATTCCATAGCGTTCAGAATCATGTGCTTCGAAGCCACGGCAAGAAGCGTGCACGGATATGGATTGATGTTGGACCTTAAAAAAATCCTGGTTCCTATAGACTTCTCCGACAGTAGCCTTACCGCTGCCAGTCATGCGGGCGCACTCGCACGGCACTTTCGGTCAGAGGTCACTCTGCTTTACGTGAACGAGCTCTTGATAAACCACCCTCTGAATGGTCCCTTGGGACTTCGGATCACATCAGCGGAAGCTGAACGTGCCGAACACTTGCGCAGACGGCAAAAGCAGTTGGACGAGTTTGGTTTGTCTGAGCTAACAGGAGTCTTCGTTAAGCGGATCCTATGTTGCGGCGATCCGGCCAAACTGATTGTCGAACGTTCGCATCAAGAACAATCTGACCTGATTCTCATGCCCACTCACGGCCACGGCTCATTTCGGCGTTTTCTTCTCGGCTCGGTCACGGCAAAGGTTTTGCACGACGCGGACTGTCCTGTGTGGACAGGCACCCATCTTTCGGAGCAACCAGCGCTGAATCCAGCCGAGGTGCGCCATGTAATGTGCGCAGTGGACGCCCAACCGGCGAGCGCCAAAGCGATCCGCTGGGCGGCAGAGTTCGCATCGGAATTCGGGGCCAAGCTGACGGCTGTGCATGTCGTTCTTGATACGCCGCCTACCCTTCCGGACCGGTTCATGTTCGTCTGGCACGATCAAGCCCGCTTGGGGGCCGAGGAGCACCTCCGTGGTCTCTTGCTCGATTCAGGGATTCAGGCCGATGTGCTGGTGGTAAGCGACGGGCACATCCCGAGATCACTTTCGGTGGCGGCCAAAGAGAAAGGTGCCGAGTTAATGGTGATAGGACGGAGTTGTGGCGGCGAGATCACCAGGAGGCTCGGCAGCCACGCTTTTGCCATCATCTGCAATAGTCCGTGCCCCGTGGTGAGTGTCTGATCTTGCAAAGGGAATCCAGTATGACAGGCATCAAGAAGATCCTATTTCCTGTAGATTTCTCGCAACGGTCGATCGGTGCGGCCCGGCATGTGGAGTCTTTCGCAGGCTGGTTTGATGCGGAAATTATGTTACTCCATATCGTCGATGTGGCCATTCATGGTTCGATGGATTCAATCGTCCAGGATTGGCTCTGGTCGAGAGAGGAACAGCTAAATGCCTTTCTTGCCGAAGAGCTCAGACATTTCAGTACGCGAAGGGTTTTCAGAATTGGGGACCCAGCCGAAGAGATCGTAAGAATGGTCCATTTGTGGACGCCGGACCTTGTCATGATGCCGACCTATGGAATCGGGTCCTATCGGCCCTGCGTGTTGGGCTCGGTTACGGCAAAGGTGCTGCATGACATCGACTGTCCGGTATGGACGGCTGTGCATGCGGAAAACGCGCCACCACTCGAGAAGATCACGTTATCGAAGGTGCTGTGCGCGGTTGACTTGGGATCACGTAGCGCGCGTGTACTGGATTGGGCAGATTCCTTTGCGGTTCAACGTCAAGCAGAGCTGGGGCTTGTTCATGCCGTTCCGATTGTTCAATCTCCTCCAGGCCAGACCCTGGATCAGGGGCTGACAGACTCCTTGGTGGCCGAAGGTAAAGCAAGGCTCAACGCTCTCCAGGAAACAGCGGGCGTCAAAGCAAAATTCTTTGTTAATCCGGGAGAACCCTTTAAAGTCGTCACATGTGCGGCAAGGGGTTTCCCTGCCGATCTTGTCATTATTGGACGCCATAGCGGCAGCGGTGATGATGGACACCTTCGCCACAACGCCTACGCAATCATTCGTGATTCTCCCTGCCCAGTGATCAGCATATAGCTTGAGCTTGGATCAAATAACGCAAAGTGCGAATTTTGACGCACATGGAACAGAACTCGTTCCAAGAGGCGGAGCCTGGTTGATCGCGGAATGACACCCTGCCCATCGCGTCGCTTACTCGTGGAACAGAAACGCTACCCTACGCGTGGAGACCCGAGGAATGCGCGCCTCGAGAACGCCAATCCCCTTCAACCACACGGAAACGTCGCCGTCGAGATCGCTCATTTGTCGCCACAGCGCTGTTTGGATCATCTCTCCGATAGATATGCAGGCGAGGCTCCAGCGAGTGAAATCCGGCGGTACCCGGCGGAAGAACTTCGTGTATGCCTAAGACCAGCACTCCGCTTGGAACGAGCCTGGCATGGAGAGGCGACTTCACGCTGAAGCTGTTCCTCAAAGTAGGTGAAGACCAGGTTGCGGCAAAACACCAAATCAAATGTCTCATTCGGCAATTGGGCGCGGATGTCCTGCTGCCGAAATTCAACGCCGGCTTGAAACTCCGTTCGCAAACAAAAGCGGCCATCACTTTCTTCGAAGGCGGCTCCGATCCATGCGGTGGGCAATTTCCTCAGACTTCCTCCTGTGTAGCAGGCCACCAGGGCTCTGTCGAGCTGCTCGCGATTGATGTCCGTGGCCAGAATAAGCAACCTGCGATCGGGAAACTCTCGCTCCCGAGAGAGTCGCCACAAGATCGCCAAGGTATACGGCTCTTCCCCGGCACCACATGCAGCGCTCATACTTGAATTCGGTCTACGCCTCGGTCCTACGCTGCTTTGGCTAACGTGGGAAGCACTTTCTGGCCTAGGTACTCGAAGGCTGCTCGATCCCGGTGGAGTCGGGAGAGCGGAATGGGACACAGTTCATCGAGTTGCCTCCACTCATCTGGGTTTGTCTCAAGATACGCACGGTACAGGAAAATGTCAGCCATAAGCTGACAAGACGCCGCGCTACGCGCTTGCAAACCTGGCGACCGACCTTGCGGTAGCCTGGCCATCGCATTCGCAGTCTTGGCAACGCCCACTGTAGGAATGCAATGCACTCCGGATCCCGCATGGCTCAATCCACTATACGGCGGCTTCCGGCTCCACGCTTCGCGCCGCAGATTTGCGCTTCCGAGGCTAAGAAAAAAGGGCGACGCTGAAATGCCGCCCTTGTACTGAATTAGAATTTGCCGATTACCAGCCGTTGGTTCGGCGTTTGCCGTTGTTGCGTTTGGTGTGCGGCGCCGCCGAAGCCACGGTCCTCTCGAGGACGCGCCTCATTGACTTTGAGCGGTCTGTCCTCCAGTTCCCCACCGTCGAGGCGCGCGAGCACACGCTAGAAGAGATCGCTGAGGAGTTTGGGTTGACCCGGGAGGATACGCCAGCTCAAGGCGAAAGTGCTTCAACGGGCTGCGCGTCCCGAGTATGCCCCGCGCTTGCGGGCGCTGATGAGCGTTCAATAATAGCCCGCCAAGACCCGGAGTTGGCGAAATCAAGGCCTTGTTTCCGACTTACATCCCCATGTACATTGCGTGCACGTACAAACCGGTGTGAATGTCGTAGACCAAATACCAGCCGATGTGGTCCGGATCTTCATAAAAGACGAAATCATCACCACACGTCCAGCACCAGTCCACGCAAAGCGGCCAATCCCAGGCAGCGATATCGAAATAGAAACCGCCTGGTAGCCAGAAGCGGTGCAGCCCAACATCAACGCGCAGTACGTTGTAGCGATACATCGGTCCAACGTTTGCGAATCGACCGTGTTCAAAGGGGTGCTGCAGTGCGTAGCGTGTGTCGTTGGGCGTGTCGTGTCCGTACCAGTGGTCGTTTCTGACGTGCGGGGTGCTGTTCACGTGCCCCGCCGGGCTACGTTCCACTTCCGGCATAGCGCGCGGCTCACGTTTGGCGGGCGCGGAGGGGATCCGCCCCTGATTGGCCCGCGGTGGATTCGAGTGTGGTGCCGTGGCGCGGCGTTGTGCCATAGCGCAAGCCGCGGCCAGGATCATTACAAGGACCAATCGGATCTTCATTTCCGCCTCCTTCAAAGGCTAATTTCCTGAAGTGATGCTATGTACTCGGTGAGGTTGTAAACCCGCAGTTTGACCACGGATTCATCGCGCCTGAGACTGCGGAACGCGTCGCCCCACATCGGCATCTCTTTGGAGCCATGGGCCGTAATGTTCGCGTCTCCCTGGATGATGTTGGAGACGCGGAATGAGGGGAACTCGCCGCCATTCTTCTTGCTGAGCACTGTCAAATCCGGCAGCTCTTGTTTGAGCGCTGGCGCGGCGGGGCCATTTCCCTTTCCCTCGATCCCATGGCAGACGGCGCAGTATGTGCGATACATCTCAGCGCCGGATGCCGGGTCCGTATATGCAGGTGGTGATTGTTTGATCGTTGGTTGCTGCTGCGAATAGGTAATTAAGCGGAAAGCCGCAATCGAAATGACGACCGGCAGAAGGCGGTTCATGATATTTCTCGGTTCCGCCGTTCACCGGAGCACCTGGTCAACCACTCGCCTAAGTAGTTCTACGTCCGGGGTCGCTTGGGTTCTAAGTCACTGTCTTGGGAAGTGATCTGCAGATCACTGCGTCAAATTACGCACATGCGCTGCATGGCTAACTGCAAGGGTGCGCAAACCAGATCGCAAACCGGATTCTAGCAGTGACTTACCGAGGTAATGTACGTGCACGTCCACAACTGAGATGTCTTGAGAAGTGACATATCTCGGCGGCCTCTGCTTATGCGACGAATGGCGACAATCACGATCCTGATCGTTGCCGCAGTAGCAGGCGTGAGCGTGGCAGTCTGGTCAGTCCGGTCCCATAGGGCCAAGCCTCCGGAATTTATCACCGTGCCCATCAAACGGGGAGACCTTGTCAGCACCATCAGCGCGACGGGGACCATCGAACCGGAAGCCGCGGTCGACATAGGCGCCCAGGTTGCGGGCATCATTGTGGCCTTTGGTACCGACAAGCATGGCCGGCCGATCACTTGGGGTTCTGTCGTGGATGCAGGCGAGGTCCTCGCGCGAATTGATGACTCCCTCTACGCCGCTGCGGTCGCGACCGCCAAGGCTCAACTCGCCCAGGGCCAGGCAAATGTGCTGGCCAGCCAAGCCAATGTGCTCCAGCAAAAAGCAAACCTGCTGCTCGCCACTCAGAACTGGGAGCGTGCTCAGAAACTGGGGCCCTCCGATGCCCTCGCACAGAGCGCCTATGACCAGTATCAGGACAATTTCGAGGCAGCCAAGGCTAACTTAGCGGCAGCGGAGGCCGCCGTGGAACAAGCGAAGGCTGCAGTGGAGCAGGACAAGGCCACGCTCCTTACGGCGCAGATTAACCTCAATTACTGCACGATCAAGTCTCCTGTGAAGGGCGTTATCGTCGACAGGCGGGTCAATATTGGGCAGACCGTTGTCTCCTCGCTTAGCGCACCGAGTCTTTTCCTCATCGCGAGCGATTTGAGGCGAATTCAAGCCTGGATTTCTGTCAACGAAGCAGATGTAGGGAGCATTTCCGCGGGCCAGCCTGTGACCTTTACCGTGGACGCGATCCCCGGATGTCTGTTTCACGGCAAGGTGGGACAAGTCCGCTTGAATGCAACCATGACCCAGAATGTTGTCACTTACACAATCGAAGTCGACATCGACAACCCCGATATCAAGCTGCTTCCTTACCTCACGGCCAACGCAAAATTCGAGATAGGACGCCACAAGAGCGTTCTTTTGGTTCCCAATGCAGCGCTCCGCTGGTGGCCGCAACCAGGAGAGGTTGCGCCAGAGTTCAGACAAAAGTCTCAGGCCCGCCCGCAGCTGGGCGCGACCCTATGGATCGCGCAAGGCAGGTTCACGCTCCCTGTTCCGGTGAAAACAGGACTGACTGACGGCGCGTTCACCGAGGTCGCTGGCGCGGGCATGATAGAAGGCTTGCGCGTCATTAGCGGGGAGAATGCGGAATCGTCTGTAGCGGTTCAGACCGCGGAACATAATCCGTTCGCGCCTCAGATCTTCCGCGGGCAGCAACATCCCTCACAGGACCAGGAGAAGGAGCAGACAAACCCTCCCGAAACCGCACCACCGTCCGGTGAAGGCCGCAATCCACGGGCAAGGTGAGCATGATGAGCGCGCTTATCATGCTCCGCGATATTCACAAGATTTACCACATCGGCGAGATTGATTTACCCGTGCTCAAGGGGGTTTCGCTGCAGGTGGACAAAGGCGAATTGGTGGCGCTGATGGGCGCGAGCGGGTCGGGCAAGAGCACGCTCATGAATATTCTGGGGTGCCTCGACCATCCGGCGTCGGGGGAATATTGGTTCGACGGCCGGGAGGTTTCTGGTTTTAGCGCCAAACAACGCGCCCGCCTGCGGAGCAAGATGATTGGGTTCGTCTTTCAGAGTTTCAATCTGCTTCCTCGCACCAGCGCGCTCGATAACGTTCTCATGCCGCTCACCTATTCGAGAGAAACCCTGACGGATCGCGAAAAGAGAGAAAGGGCGGTGGAACTGCTCGAAAAAGTGGGCCTGGGCGACAGACTCTATCACCAACCGTCTCAGCTTTCGGGCGGAGAACAGCAGCGTGTCGCCATTGCCAGGTCGCTAGTTAACCGTCCCCAGCTGTTGCTTGCAGATGAGCCCACCGGCAACCTCGATTCGCGAACCAGCGAGGAAGTGCTGGTCATGTTCGAGAAGCTGAATCAAGACGAAGGGATCACGATTGTGCTCGTCACGCACGACCCCAACGTGGCCCGTCATGCGCCGCGGACCATCCGCATCAAAGACGGTCTCATCGAACGATCGGAGGTTGCCGCATGAGATCGCTCGGAATAGCGCAAACGGCCGCGGGCGCGCTCCGCCGGAATATTACTCGCACCCTGCTGACCATGCTCGGTATCGTCATCGGCGTTGCGGCTGTAATCACCATGATGGAGATAGGCAATGGCGCCACTCGAGCGATCCAGCGTACGCTGAGCAGCATTGGCGCGAACACGCTCGCCGTCATACCGGGCGCGCAAAATGTCGCCGGAATCAATTACGGTATCGGAACTATGACTACCCTTTCGCCGAACGACGCGGATGCCATCGCTCAGAAGTGTTCAGCCGTAGCAAACGTGGCGCCGATTGTACGCGCTCGCACGCAGATTGTTTACGGGAATCGAAATTGGGTGCCCACCTACGTCTATGGCTCAACCCCGTCTTTTCTGCAGGTGCGCGATTGGACCACCATGGACGAGGGTGAACCATTCAGCGAGCACGACGTCCGCAACGCGAGCAAGGTCTGTGTCGTTGGTCACACCATCGTGAGGGAGCTTTTCGCGGGCGAGTCTCCGATCGGCAAGGAAATCCGCGTCAGGAACGTCGCGTTTAAGGTGATCGGAGTTTTGAGTCCAAAGGGCGCGAACATGATGGGGCAGGATCAGGACGATATTCTGCTCGCACCCTGGACGACCATCAAATATCGTGTGGTCGCCCAATCGCTCCTGGCGAGTAACCAAAGTACGACCAACACCGCGAATACCACGGAAATCAACACACTTACCAACCTCTATCCAAACCTCAGCACGAGTCTTTACCCAACTCAATCGAGCAACGAACTCGCCGACCTGCCCCAGCCGATCCGATTTGCCAACGTCGATCAGATCCTCACCAATGCCCGCAGCGCCGCGGATATCCCGCTCGCCATTCAGCAGATCAACGATGTGCTCCGCGAAGCGCATCGTCTCCATCCCGGAACGCCGAACGATTTCACGGTCCGCGACATGACGGAGGTCACGCAAGCCATGAGCTCCACCACCGCGCTGGTCACACGGCTGCTTCTTTACGTCGCTATGATCTCGCTCTTGGTAGGCGGCGTAGGCATCATGAACATCATGCTCGTCTCGGTTACCGAACGGACGCGCGAGATCGGCCTGCGTATGGCCGTTGGCGCCGAGCCCAACGATATTCTCAGCCAGTTTCTCACCGAGGCCATCGTGATCTGCCTGTTTGGCGGCATGCTGGGCATTGTTATCGGCCGAACGGCATCTGTCCTCGTCTCAAAGTTGCTCAACTGGCCCACTGCGCCTTCCGCGGGCGCGATTGTTGCCGCGGTGCTGGTGTCGGCCAGTGTCGGAGTAATCTTCGGGTTTTATCCGGCCTGGAAGGGGTCGCGGCTGGACCCGATCGAGGCGCTTCGATATGAGTAAGGCGCTCATTTGTTTCATATCCATATTCGCCACCGGGTGCATGGTGGGTCCGGCTTACCATGCTCCCAAGCCGGCGGTGCCTTCCGCTTGGGTCGGTGCGAAGGAGACGCAGCAGCCAACGATAGTTACCGGACAGCCTGCTGATTTAGCCCGATGGTGGCGACAATTGCAGGACCCTGTACTCACTTCGCTAGTCGAGGACGCGTTAAAAGCGAATCTCAGTCTTGCGCTTGCGGAAGCCAGTCTGCGGCAAGCCCGAGCCATGAGAGGCGTGGCCGCCGCGAGCCTATTGCCGTCCGTCACGGCTACAGGTACGATTCAGCGGCAGACGGGCGGCTTGTACGTCGTTAATGGTGGTTCCCGCAACCTGTTCCAGATCGGTTTCGACGCAGCTTGGGAGATGGATCTATTCGGCGGTGTGCGTCGCAACGTAGAGTCGGCGAATGCGAACGTGCAGGCCGCGATCGAAAACGTTCGGGACGTTGACGTGACCGTTGCCGCCGAGGCTGCTCTCGATTACGTGCAGCTTCGCGGCTACCAGCAGCAGATCGTCGTCGCGCGCAATAGTCTGAAAGTTCAGCAGCAGACCCTCGACATAACCCGCAAGCTTTATCAGGCCGGCTTCGACAGTGGTCTCGATATGGCAAGCGCGCAAAGCGCCCTGGCAACCACCGAAGCTCAGATCCCGGTCCTGGAAACAAGTGCGCGCCAATCGATCTATGCACTGAGCGTGCTACTTGCCAGGCCGCCTGGCGATCTCGTGGAACGATTGTCATCGACGGGCGAGTTGCCCCGAATGCCCGAGCAAATTCCAGCCGGATTGCCTTCCGATCTGCTCCGGCGCCGGCCCGATATTCGTCAAGCCGAGGCGCAGCTTCACAGCGCCACCGCGCAAATCGGGGTGGCAGTGGCGCAGCTTTTCCCCCAGTTTTCGCTCACCGGCGGCGCCAGTTTTCAGAACAGCCTGGACCGTTCTCTTTTTCTGGGTCCGGCCGTGACGTGGCCCATCTTTCAAGGCGGCGCCATCGTCTCCAACATCCATGCTCAGGAAGCGCTTCGCGATGAGGCCTTCGTGACGTATCAACAAACCGTATTGACCGCCTTACAAGACGTGGAGAATGCACTCATCGCCTTCGCCGACGAGCAAAAGCATTACAGGTCACTGAATGATGCGGTAGCGGCCGATCACAAATCCGTGAACCTGAACCAGCGGCTCTTTGAGGAAGGGCAGACGAACTTCCTTAGCGTCCTCACCGCTCAGGGTACGCTCTACACGGACGAAAACGCGTTCACCCAGAGCAGGGAGAACCAAGCTGCCGACCTAATCGCTCTGTACAAGGCTTTGGGAGGCGGTTGGGAGGGAGCTTCGCACTAACCCCGGCACCACGGACTCGCGCATAGCCCGCAAGAAACCTGGGTCATACTACTCAGCAATCCAACCACGCTGGTGGTTTTCAAAGTTTGGGCCATGTGGCAATCTACCTATTAAAAGCATTTTGCGAGTGGTATGGGCCTTGCTCTACCGCAACGCATGAGAGTTCCGAAACTAGCACTTTTTATCGCTCTTCTTTCACCACTTCTACTTTCTCCTGCCTACGCCCAACGTGGTGGTGCACGTGGTGGCGGAGGTGGACGCGTTAGTGGAGCGGTTCGCGGCGGAGCCGCCGTCCGTGGTGGGTATTATCGGGGCGGGTATTACGGAGGCCGTGGCTTCTATGGAGGCCGTTACTGGGGGCCGGGTATCTACTTTGGACTGGGCTGGGGTTATCCGTATTGGGGCTATCCTTACTATTGGGATTATCCATATTATGGTTATCCCTATTATTGGGATTATCCGTATTACGGGTACAACCCGTATTATTACGGCTATCCTTACGCCTATGACGGTCCGTATTCCACACCGCCGGCGACACCTCAGCCGCCACAGGCTCAGGGACAGCCTGCATCCCCGCAACAGCCTCCTCAGGATCCGCCGGACTCGCAGGGTCGGAGTGTAGGAGGCGCGGAAAGACGCTCCTCGCGGACCCAGCGCTCGAATCCAAGCCACCGCTCTGGTCGGCCACTGCTGCGAGGGTCTTCGGAAATCGTTCGATCCGCCGATGGCAATCCGATAGCAGTCCGATGGGGTTAGCGAAACCGTTTTCGGCGCCGCCGATGACAACAGGCATGGCTTCTTCTCCATTCGCGCTAATCAAGTGTTAGGGAAGTCACGCCACGCCAGCCAGTGACTTCTGTCACACGCCTTCGAGCCGTTGGACCCTTGGCTCATGTCATTTCATAATTTCACTTCGGCGTCTAAACTAGTGGAGGCGTCTTTCTCGATTTGCTACCGTCGACAGGCAAGTTGCTTTGTTGACGTGACAGCGCGTATGCGCTGCCCCCTGGCGTTCCATGTCCAACGAAGAAGTCCTTCGGAAAACCGCTCTTTTCTCGGCGCTGTCGGAGCCGGAACTTGCGGCGCTCGCTCAACGCGCGCGTGTTCGCACCTGCCAGGCAGGCGAGATTCTTTTCTCCGAAGGCGATCCCTGCTCCGGGCTGTACATCGTCGCCAAGGGCCGCGTGCGAATCTTCAAGATTTCGCCCGCAGGACGCGAGCAAGTGCTCGCGGCGGAAGGCCCCGGCGGCTCTGTTGCGGAATTGCCGGTGTTCGACGGCGGGCCGTATCCGGCCTCCGTGGCGGCGCAGGAACCGTCCGAGTTGCTGTTCATCTCCCGGCGGGATTTTCAGGCGTTCTGTCTGGAGCACCCGGAGGTCGCGCTCAAGGTACTGCAAGTTGTCGGAGCGCGCCTGCGACGGCTGGTGGGCATCATCGAGGAACTATCTTTCAGCACGGTGCGTCATCGGCTGATTTCCTGGATTCTGCGCCGCGTGCAAGCCGAAGGCGCCGCGTTCCCCCTGGGCGCCAGCCATCAGGACTTGGCCGCGCAGATCGGCACGGTGCGGGAGCTGGTTTCACGGAATCTGACCCGGCTGCAAGCCCAGGGATTCATCGCGATTAACGGTCCTGAGGTAAGGGTGCTGGCTCACGCCGGCCCGGAAGCAGAACTGGCTTCCGTCGTCTGAGGCTCGAAGTGACTTTAGTCACTGCCTCTGCCGCGCGGATTCCCTAATCTGGAACTTAAGGGGAACGCCATGAAAGCAAGCTTAGAGCAAACCGTTCGTGAAATCGCCATCAAGCACCCTGCCAGTGTGCGGGTCTTCGAATCGCTCGGCATCGACTACTGCTGCGGCGGACAGCGCTCCCTGCGGGAGGCGTGCGAGCGCGCCAGCGTTTCCCCGGATGAAGTGGTGAACCAGATCTTCGCCGCGGAAAACGAGCCTTCCACGGCCGCGGGCGATTGGGCTCATGCAAGCGTGGCGAAGTTAACGCGCCACATCATCGATGATCATCACAGTTACATCCGGCATGAAGCTCCGCGCCTGATTTCGATATGCGCGAAAGTGGTCGAGCGGCACGGTGCGGCGCACCCGGAAGTGAAGTCCATTCAGGAATTGTTCCAGGCGCTGGCGGAGGAGCTCTCTCTGCACATGATCAAAGAGGAGAACGTGCTGTTTCCCTATCTGGCGCAAACGGAGACGGCGCTCGGCGAAGGGCGCCCTGTGTCGCCTGCCATCTTCGGCTCGGTTGAGATGCCCATCAGCCGGATGCTGGCGGATCATGACGACGCCGGGGCGCTCACGGCCCGTATTCGCTCGCTATCCGGCGGCTTTGTCGCGCCAGCCGACGCCTGTCCGACCTACCGCGCGCTTTATCAAGGCCTGGAGGATTTTGAGCGCGATCTGCACCAGCATGTCCATCTTGAAAACAACATCCTGTTCCCGCGCGCCTTGGAGATGGAGCGGAAAGAAGGCGCTTATGCCGGCACCTAGCGTGAAGCAAAGTCCACCGCTCCCCGCCTTGCGGGATCAGAGCGTCGAGCGGGAGCGGCAACTCCAGCGCGCGCTGATTGCGTACATCGTCACCGGCCTCTTCTTCATGCTTTTCCCCGGCACTTTTCTTGGCGTGTGGAATCTGATTTCGATCAGCAGTCGGCATGCGCTCGAAAGCTTGTCTCCGGCCTGGCTTCAAGCACATGGCCACGCGCAGATCTTCGGTTGGATCGGCACATTTATTTTGGGGATCGGCTTCTACTCGCTGTCGAAGATGGGAAGGCTGCCGCCGTTTGCCGTGTGGCGCGCCTGGGCGGCCCTCGGGTCGTGGGCTGCCGGTGCGGCGCTGCGATGGATCGCCGGTGTTTCCGAATGGCAGTGGCGCGTTCTGCTGCCGGTTTCGGCGCTGCTGGAGTTGGCGGCATTTCTGATCTTT
>JASHQT010000224.1 GCA_030039005.1 Bryobacteraceae bacterium | reverse complement strand
AACTCCTGGGCGCGACGGCGCCCCAAGTCTTCATGGCTCTCGCCATCGGCCGGACGATAACCGAAGTGGCGCCATCCATCGATCACCTGTTCGGGCGAGCCGCGGCTGATACCCAGTTGCAGACGCCCGCCGGAGATGAGATCGGCCGCGCCCGCGTCCTCGGCCATGTAATGCGGATTCTCATAGCGCATGTCGATAACTGCCGTGCCGATCTCAATGCGCTTGGTCCGTGCGCCGATGGCCGCGAGTAACGGAAAGGGCGATGCGAGCTGGCGCGCAAAGTGGTGGACCCGGAAGTAGGCGCCATCCGCGCCCAGTCTCTCCGCCTCCACGGCGAGATCAATGGACTGCAAGAGCGCGTCGGACCCCGAGCGCGTCATGGAACCGGGCGAGGGCGTCCAGTGCCCGAAGGAAAGGAAACCGATTTTTTTCATAGAAGCTATTAGAGTACCGTTGCCTAACTCGGGTTGAAAATTCCGCCGGAGGCGGCGGTTCACGTGGCCACTCGAGCCGAGCCTCGGCGAAGCTTGCAAAAAGCCTAGAGTATAATGCGAATGTCGATGGGTGAACCCATCGCGACCGCAGCACCGGGCCGACAATCATGAAAAACGACACTCACGCAGCAACGCAAACCGCTCACAGTTTTCAGAACGCCAAGGAAATCGACGCGCAGGCGCGCTCGCGCATGGACAAAGTGCTGTCGGACCTGCAGCACGAAATGGCCGGAGTGCGCACCGGCCGCGCTTCGGTGAACCTGCTCGACAACGTCAAGGCCGATTACTACGGCACGCCGACGCCGCTGAATCAAATGGCGACCCTGCATGTGCCCGAGCCGAGCATGATCACCGTGCAGCCCTGGGACGTCTCGCAGATCGGGGCCATCGAGAAAGCCATTCGCACCGCGGATCTGGGGCTGAATCCATCGAACGACGGCAAGCTGATCCGGGTGCCGATCCCGGCGCTGACCGAGGAGCGGCGCAAGGACCTGGTGAAGAAGGTGCATCACATCGCCGAGGACCATCGCGTGGCGCTGCGCAATGTCCGCAGGGATAGCAACGAGCACCTGAAGAAGCTGCTCAAGGACAAGCTGATCAGCGAGGACGAGGAGCGGCGGGCGCTGGATGAGACGCAGAAGCTCACCGATAGCTATATCGCGAAGCTGGACGCGGCGGTGAAGGGGAAAGAGAAAGAAGTCCTGGAGATAAAGTAGGCGTTCGTGAGCCCCGCACTGGGATCAGGGACTTGGGGCCGGGGATTGGGGCTCATGAATCCGGATGCCTGCGGTGCGATTGGGCGGGTATTCGAGGAGCAGCGTGCCGGCGGGATCGGTGGGGATTTCGCGCATCTCTTCGTCGTCCGCCTCCACCAGATATTTGGCGCCGGGCTTGAGGCCGACGGCGGCCACCGTGCTTTCTCTTATTCCGGCTTCCATCGAAAATTTGAACGGCGCCTGTGCGCGAATGATGGTGGCATCGCCCAGGCGGACGGGCGCGTTCGCGCCGAGCGCGGCGACACGGCCATCGTGAAACAGCTCGGCGTCACCGGCGTATAGTCCGAACCAGCCGGCGTCTTCGTCCCAACCGGAGCGGACAAACAGAGCGCCGGAATCGGGATCGTGGAATATGAGCGGAATCTGGTCGTAGCTCAGGCCGGGCTGGTAAGGATTGGCCCACAGGAATTCGTAGGGCGCCCCGAAGGCGGTGAACATGGAGAAGCGGTCCAGCATTAGCCAGCCCTGCAGATACTGGTTGGGCAGATTGTTGTGGTCGAAGGCTACCATGGCGAGCCCGGCGGCGCGGGCAAGGGCGGCGCGGTTGAGATCGGGCTGGCCGCTGCCGGGGTACATGGGGATGCGAAAGTCGTTTTCGGGAGCCCGGTAGGGCGCGGGGTAATTGGCGGCGATCAACAGCACCGGCAGGCGCTGGAAGTATTGGGGCGCGGTTTCGCGCAAGTCGATTTTGAGATTGTCGCGGACGGCGTGCAGGATTTCGAGCAGCGCGTAGAAATCGGCGAGCGGCGGCGCGGCCCGGCCGGCGGAAAGCGCGGGAGCGAACTGAGCGGTCCACCAGGTTTTCGCGAGATCGCGCAGCGGGGCTTCCTCGGCGTGGGCGGAATCGTCGGCGGTGGCGATCCAGGCTAAGGCGCGATCACGGCGGGCGGCGATTGAGCCAGCGCTAGTCTCGGGGAGAGGCTGCGAGAGAAGGCGGCGGATTTTGGCCGCCAGGGCGGAGGATTGGGGCGGGGTCAGGATAGGCTGGCACCAATCGTAGACCAGGGCGAGCTGGCGCAGATCGGCGGCCGAGGGCTTGAGCGCCCAGTCCACGGCGCGCTTCCCCGCCCCGGCGTCGCCCGAGACGGCATAGTCGAGCGCCAGGGCGAATCCGGGCTCGGGGAGGGCCGGGCCGCCCTCGATCATGGCGCTGACCAGCGCATGGAATTGATGCCAGCGGGGGGAATCGCGCTCGCGTTCGCGTTGGAGCAACCGCAAGCGCTGGGCGGTGAGGATGAGCCGCGGATGCTCGGTGTAAACGCGAAACTCGTCCTCTTGCGCCCTTAGGCCCGGGTGCGCGAGGGCCGCGCAAACCACCACGACAAAGCCTGTCCGCCAGATGCTAATGGCCAAATGCCAATTGTGTCACAGCGACACACCGCCAGCAGCCGCGCGCCCCAGAATCAGGCGGGAGATTGTTGAAAAAATGGAAGAAACGGCTGGTGCGCGGCGTGCAGAAAGAGGGCCGAATTGATGAAGTGACCTTTGAAACCTGCCCTCTGCTTGCAACGAGCGGGACGGGGTCATGAGCGGGCTG
>JASHQT010000223.1 GCA_030039005.1 Bryobacteraceae bacterium | reverse complement strand
CCCGCCTCCGCCGCCATGCCGAGTTCTTCCACAAACTGCGCATTGCCCACGCCCGCGCTGAGATAGATAAACGGCTTCTTGGCGACCGATGCAGCTTTGCGGAACAGGTCCAGAGCCTCGGCGCGCGTCTGCGCCCTTTGTCCCTTGTACACGCTGCTGCCCTCAACGTAATTCGCGTTAATCGGCACTTCCACTTTGAGCACGTCGATCTTATATTGGGGCATCGAAAATTCTTCCATGCTCCCGATGACCACTTGCGGCTTCTGCTTCGCGAATTCGAGGCCCTTCTCGTCGCCGCCCTTGGGATCGTAGCCGACGAACTCGCAGAAGAATGGAACCTGCAGGTCCTCGCATTCCGCGCCGATGCGCTCGATGAAGGCGTGCTTGATGTCGTTCACCTGCGCGTCATCGAAGGGCGAATAGTAAATCAAGATCTTGACGGCGTTCGCGCCCCAATCGGCGATGCGTTTGGCCGAAACGTGCGGCAGCAGATCGGGCAGACGGCCGGGCTTGGTGTTGTCATAGCCGCTTTCTTCATAAGCCAGCAGCAGCCCGGCATTGGAGGAACGCGCCTGGGCGGCCGGCAAACCATATTCGGGGTCGAGCAGAATGGCGCTGGCGTGCGGCGTCAACACCCGCGACACGGCCACTTTGAACTCGCTCATCATTTCCTCGGTCACCTGATTCGCGGGAATGCCCTTCGCCGCGGCGATGGCTTTCTTCAAGCTGCCCCGTTGATCCATCGCGGCAGCCGCGATCACTCCCTGCTTGTTCGAAAGCGCCTTCATGTGGCGCACTTTGCCTTCCGATAGACTCATACTTCCTCCATTTCTCGATTCTCGCATGCGGCCCGCCGGCGAAAATACGCTTGCGCCCGCTGCACATCGCGCAGAATCTGCGCCTTCAGCGCTTCAGAATTCTCAAACTTGCGTTCATCCCGCAGCCGATGCAGAAACTCCACGGACATGTACTCACGCTTATCGGCGCTAAGCTCGGACAACACGAATGTCTCGATCGTACGGTGGTGCCCGTCGAAGGTTGGTCTTAGACCGATGTTGGTGACCGAGGCACGCTTTAGACACCCCCGCGTCTCGGTTCGAGTGACGTACACGCCGTCCTTGGGAATCACCTCGGCCTGGGTATCCAGATTTAACGTCGGCACCGTCTGCTTCGATCCCCGCCCATCGCCCGAAACCACGGCACCTTCCAGCACGTAGGGCCGCCCCAGGAGGCGACAGGCGATGGATACATCACCCGCTTCAATTAACCGCCGAATCTCGCTGCTCGAGACCACGCGTTCGCGCCACACCACCGGCTGGATAATCTCGGTCTCGAAGCTGAAACGGCCGCCCAGTTCTTCGAGCATCGCAGCATCACCGGCCGCGCGTTTGCCGAAACGAAAATTCGCACCCACCAGCACGGCCCGCGTGTTGAGCTTGTCAACCAAAACCTCCCGCACGAATTCCTCAGGGCCGAGCTCAGACACCCCAGAGTTGAAGGGCAGGATCAGGATCTCGTCGATTCCCTGCCCGGAGATCAGCCGCGCGCGCTGCTCTACCGTCGTGAGCAATCGCGGAGCAGAGGCGGGCGCCAGCACCTTCGCGGGGTGCGGATCGAACGTCAGCACAGCGGACTTCCAGCCTTCCTCGCGCGCCGCCGCAATGACACGCCGCAGGATTTCCCGATGTCCGCGATGCACACCGTCAAAATTGCCGATCGTGATTGCGCACGGTCCGAAATCGTCCGGCGTTTCGGCAAGGCTGCGGTAAATCATGCGGACGGCTTTCCACACTCGATCTGGCCCACGTCGATTCGCAACCCGTCGTAGGCCAGGCGCACATGCGGAGGCAGGCGCTCTTCTGTGCAAGCGTGACCCAGGTCGTGACAGATGTGCGTGAAGAACGCGCGCCGGGGCGCGAGCTTCTCCACCGTCTCAAGCGACCGCTCCACCGTCGAATGCGTAGGGTGCGGCTTGTGCCGCAGGGCATCCAGAAACAGCACGTCCAATCCACGCAGCAGTTCCATGGACTCCTCGGGAATCTCGCTGTGATCGGTCAAATACGCCGCAGCGCCGAAGCGGAACCCGTATACCGTGCCTTTGCCGTGCTGGAGACGGACCGGCGTGAAGGCGAGGCCGAACAGATCGATAGGCACGGCATTGAACACGTGATCGAACACATTCGGTACCAGCCGCGGGCGCGAGGATTCTGTGGCAGGCTCGTCGAAGATGTAGCGGAACGTCCGCCGGATATTGCCGATGGTTTCTTCCGACCCATAAATCGGGATCACGCCGCCCTGCCGGTAATTGAAGGGGCGCACGTCGTCCAGGCCCATCACGTGATCGGCGTGCGAGTGCGTAAACAAAATCGCATCCACACGTTCAAACCCGAATCGCAACGCTTGATAGCGAAAATCCGGGGCGGTGTCGATCAGCACGCCGCGATCGCCAAATTTAACGTGTATCGAAGGCCGCAACCGGCGATCGCGTGGATCGGTGGAATGGCACACCGCGCAGCGGCAGCCGATCATCGGCACTCCCACGCTGGTGCCCGAGCCGAGCACCGTGATTGTCAACGGCTCTTCAGGCATCTAACCGCCAGCCTGCTCTTCCTTACTTTCCGGGCTCGGCTCCGCTGCGGCCTCGGCTCTTGCTTCGGGCTGCGATTCCTCCGCCGGCGCCTTCTTCTGCGTGCTCTCCATCACCTGGACGAAACGAAATCGCAGTTCGGTGAGCGAATTTTCCACCAGGCGCTGCTCTTCCATCGTCACGTTGCCGCGCGTTTTTTCCTGGAGCATGGCCATCAGGTCGATGGTGTGGCGGGCCACGCGAAAATCAGGAGCAGGCTGGTCCTTCTCGTCGCCGAAATGATGCATGCCGAGATGCATCTCCGTCTGCGCCTTCAGCGAAAGGATCAGGAATTCGAAGGTCGCGGGAGGAAGGGGATATTCCTGGTCACTCATCTTGTTTCCATTTTATCCGGGGAACGCCCGATAGCGCATACAGCATAAACTGAGCGCGCGTGAGTGAGCGGTCCATTGCTAAACTGGAACTTCCCACTCCGGAATGTCCCAAGCTCCACTCACAACTGGCGAACGCTTCGAGCGCTTGGTCGCGATCATGGCCAGGCTCCGCGCGCCGGGCGGTTGCCCGTGGGATCGCGAGCAGAACTTCGACACCATCAAGCCCTATTTGCTCGAAGAGACCTACGAAGTTCTCGATGCCATTGACCAGCGCGATTGGTCCGGGCTAGCCGAAGAACTCGGCGATTTGATGCTGCAGGCCGTCTTCTTCGCCCAGATGGCGTCGGAAGCAGGCAGCTTCGGTATCGACGATTCGCTCGACGCGATCTCCGAAAAGCTGATCCGCCGGCACCCGCATGTGTTTGGCGACGGCAGCGCGAAGACCTCCGATGACGTGAAGCGCCGCTGGGACGAGATTAAGGCCGACGAAAAGAAGCAAAAGGGCAAACCCGAGCAAGGCATTTTGAACTCCGTGCCGCGCAATCTGCCCGCGCTCGTCGAAGCCTCACAGGTCAGCTCCAAGGCTGTGGCGGTCGGTTTCGAGTGGGACACCATCGATCAAGTGCTTGAAAAGCTCGACGAAGAGTTGCGCGAGCTGGCTCAGGCGCGCGAGAGCGGCGCGCCCGCTGAGATCGAAGGCGAAATCGGTGACCTGTTGTTCACGCTGGTGAACCTGGCGCGGCGGCTGAAGGTGGATCCCGAACAGGCGCTGCGCAAAACCAACGCGAAATTCCGAAAACGTTTCGCCTATCTGGAGAGCCGGCTCACGCTTCCCGGCGCCTCGATCGGCGAAATGGAAGCCCTCTGGCAGGAGGCTAAGGCGCAGGAGGCCAAAGCGAAGGAGGCCAAAACGGAAGAAGCGCACATCGAGCATGGCGATTAGCATTCGCGCGCTCACGGATCGCGAACACCTGAAAGCTGTGGTGCGATTGCAACGCCAGATCTGGGGCTTCGAAGACGTCGACCTGATCCCGCTGCGGCTGTTTGTGGTGGCTTCGAAAATCGGCGGACAAGTGTACGGCGCGTTCGATGGCGAGCAGTTGATTGGCTTCTGCATGGCGATCCCCGGTCTGAAACCCGGCGGCAAGACATACCTGCACAGCCATATGCTGGGCGTCCTGCCGGAATACCGTAACGCCGGCGCCGGCCGCAAACTCAAGCTCACGCAGCGCGACGACGCACTGGCGCGGGGCATCGATCTGATCGAATGGACCTTCGATCCGCTCGAAATCAAGAATGCATTTTTCAATATGGAGCGCCTGGGCGCCATCGTCCGGCGCTACGTTCCCAACCAATATGGAACCACCAGTAGCCCATTGCATGGCGGATTGCCGACGGATCGTTGTATCGCGGAATGGTGGATCGCCAGCCCGCGGGTAAGGGCAATTGTCTCGGGCCAGCCGTTCGATCGCCCTGCCGTCGAATCGCGCATTGCGATCCCAGCCGACATTGCCGACGTTCGCGCAAAAGAGCCCGCGCAGGCGCGTGAGATTCAGAAGAACGCTTGCGAGCAGTTCCGGGCGGCCTTCGATCGCGGCCTGGCCGTGATCGGCTTCGAGAAATCCGAGGAAGCCGGAACGTATCTAATAGGAAGATGGGAATCCGCTTAGATCGAATCACGCTGCGCGAGATCCGCATGCCGCTGGTGCACTTCTTCGAGACCAGCTTCGGCCGAACTACCGAACGCCGGATCGTGCTGGTGGAAGTCGCGAGCGACGGCATCGCCGGTTGGGGCGAAGTGACCTGCGGCGAAAACCCGTTTTACAACGAGGAATGGACCGATGCGGCGTGGATGATCCTGCGGGATTACGTCGCGCCACGCGTGCTGCAACACGAATTCGAGAGCGCGGCCCACGTCGGCGCACGCAGCGCCCATATTCGCGGGCAGCTGATGGCGCGCGGCGGGTTGGAAGTGGCCGTTTGGGATCTTGAAGCAAGAATGCTCGGAAAGCCGCTCCACGCTCACATCGGAGGCGGCGCTCGCCGCGAGATTCCCTGCGGGGTTTCTATCGGCATCCAGGATTCCGTCCCGCAATTGCTCCAAAAAATCGAGACCGAGCTTGCCGCCGGATACCAGCGCATCAAAATGAAGATCAAACCGGGTTGGGATGTGGACGTGGTGCGCGAAGTCCGCCAGCGCTTCCCGCACATCCTGCTGATGGCCGACGCCAACTCCGCCTACACGCTGGCCGACGCAGGACGCCTGAAATGTTTGGACGAATTCAACCTCATGATGATCGAGCAGCCGCTGGCACATGACGAGATCATCGATCACGCCAAACTCCAGGCCCATCTTCAAACACCGATCTGTCTCGACGAGTGCATCCGCTCGGCGCACCACGCCGAGCAAGCCATCGCGCTGGACGCCGGACGCATCATCAACATCAAGCTCGGCCGCGTGGGCGGATTCGCCGAGGCCAAACGCGTGCATGATGTGGCGCAAGCGGCCGGAATCCCGGTGTGGTGCGGAGGAATGCTCGAATCCGGCGTCGGCCGCGCGCACAACATTGCGCTCTCCACGCTTCCGAACTTTACGCTGCCGGGCGACGTGTCGGCAAGCAAGCGGTACTGGTCGCGCGATATTATTTGGCCGGCGGTCGAGGTAACTCCGCATGGAACTATCGTTGTCCGCGACGATCCCGGATTCGGATATGCACTCGACCGCGAGTTCCTGGATTCCATCACCGTTCGCCGAGAGACTCTCTCGTAAATGGCGGAGCCGCGCACAGTATTGGTGACCGGGGCGGCCAAGCGCATTGGCCGCGTGATTGCGCTGCGGTTGTATCAGGCGGGCTATCGCCCCGCGATTCACTACAGCTCGTCGGAGAAGGAAGCGCGTGCGACGGCCGAAGAATGCGGATCGGCGCCGCTGTTCCGGGCCAATCTCGAAAACGTCGATGAGATCCGGCGTATGTTTCAAGAGGTGGAAAAGCGCGTGGGATCGCTGTACGGATTAGTGAACAACGCTGCGCGCTTCCGGCGCGTGGATCCGTTCCAGCTTACTGAAGCCGATTGGGATTTCATCCACAGCGTGAATCTCAAAGCCACATTTTTCTGCTGCCAGCAGGCGGCGCTATTGATGAAGAAATCGGGTGCCGGGCGCATCGTGAATATCAGCTCGCTGGGCGGCATCAGGCCGTGGGAGATGTACGCGCACTATTGCGCTTCCAAGGCCGGTGTCATCATGCTGACGCGAGCGCTCGCGAAAGCATTCGCTCCGGAGATTTCCGTGAATTCAGTGGCGCCAGGAGTGATTCTGGCTTCGAGCGAAGACCCTCGCGCGCAGGACCTGATCGCTGCCACACCGGCCAAGCGCTCGGGCACGCCCGAAGAAATCGCCGACGCGGTGCTTTATTTCATCGACGCGTCGAACTTCGTGACCGGGCAGGTGCTAGCGGTCGACGGCGGCTTAAGTCAGCGCTAGTTACTCGACGGGAACGGTCGTGCCCTTGGGCGCATTCTGCTTCGACAAGTGGTCAATCTTCGCATCCAGCAAACTGCGCCAGCCCTTCAGCATTTCGATGCGAGCGTTGCGGAAATGTTCCCGCGTGTTCTGTGGCCACAAATGATCCATGAAGGCCCGGATCTGCGGCTCGGCGACCTGGCAAAAGAAGCAGCCCGCGCCCATATGCTGATGCCCGGTGGTATGTTGTTCGTCCATAGTTCACCCTCCTCCATTATGCGGCTTTTCTATTCTGAGTTCTCCCGCAACTCCACCGTCAACATTTTATGCTGCAACGATGCGCGCGTGGGCGTAAGCGCGGCCATGGAGGTCGGCAGGCCGATGTGACGGCGCAGCGTGCCGATCTCGACCACCAGTTCATCGCCCTTTTTGAAAAGCCCCACTTCGCCTTTGGCGGCGAACGGCAGCCGCAGCTTCACTTCGTAATGCGAGTTGATCTTTTCGAAGGTGTAGGGCGCTTCGGTTCGCACCACTTTCGCCGGATCTTCGTCCTTGCCGTAGAGCACGTCCGCGAGCTCGATCAGCCGCTCGCGCCCCAGGACTTCATGCGTGAATAAGGGCACGCGTTTCATCTCCACCGGCGCAAAGTACTCTTCGATTTCATCCAGGATCTTGGCTTGCGAAGCCCGCCACTGATCGAACCAGGTGTCCGTCACGGCTTCCGGCAGCACTCGATTCACGACGATGCCGTCCACCGTCAAGCCGTGCAGTGAGAAATAAACAAACGCGCGCTGGGTCTCGCGCAGGACCATTTTCTCCGGGTTGGTGACCAGCCGGACGCTGGTGATCTTCGGATTTTCGAGCAGATCCGGCAGCCCCTCCAGGCGGCCGAACAGATCCTTGATATTGGCGAAGTAGCTGTCGGTGGGCAGTTCCACCGGCGAGATGCGATTCGCCACCGGCCGCACGGCTTTCAGAATCCCGCGCTGGAACGGGAAGATGTGCTTCATGTACCATTCCAGCGTCGTCGGCATACTCACGAAGCGCATGGATTCGGCCGTGGGCGCGCAATCCAGCACGATCACCTGATAGCGCCCTTCGCGCTGGTACTGATTCACATACATCATCGCGCTCAGCTCTTCCATGCCGGGCAGAATGGCCAGCTCTTCGGCTTCCACTTCGCTGATGCCGGTGGTGCGGAGTACGGAGACAACGTAGGTCGAGATCTCGCGCCAGTGGCGTTTGATCTCCTTCTGGATGTTTACCTCTTGAATAGACAAATGGCCGTCGATGGTAAGCGGATCGTTGGCGCGGTCGGCGAACAGGCCGGAGTCGAGATCGAAGGCGTCGGCCAGGCTGTGGGCGGGGTCGACGCTCATCACGAGCGTGCGGTAGCCCAGGCGGGAAAGCTGAAGTCCGGTGGCGGCAGCGACGCTGGTCTTGCCCACGCCCCCTTTGCCGCTGAAAAGCAGGATGCGCATTGGTAGATATCTACTGTCAGGATGCACCATCGCCTGCACCAAAACAACGCCTGAATCAAAACCAGAGTCGAATAGAATAAACTAGCGTTATCAGGAAAGGGAGGACCGGATGAGCCTGCGCCACCTGGTTTTGCCGACGCTACTGCTTGCGTCGTCCGCGGTCTATTTACCTGCGGCGAGCGTCGGAACTGCCGATGCGGACGGCACCACGCCGCTCCATTGGGCCGTTCGCCACGACGACCTTAAGGCCGCTGACGCTTTGATTAAAGCGGGCGCCGACGTCAAGGCCACGAATCGCTACGGCGTGACGCCCATGTACCTTGCGGCCCTGAACGGAAGCGCGCCCATGATCCGGCTACTGCTGGATGCGGGTGTCGATGCCAACAGCGCCAATCCTGGCGGCGAGACGGCTCTGATGACCGCCGCGCGAACTGGCAAGATCGATGCGGTGAAGCTGCTGCTCGACCGCGGCGCAGCCGTGGACGCAAAGGATACCGAACATTCCCAGACGGCGCTCATGTGGGCCGTGCTCGAAAATCATCCCGATGTCGTGGAACTGCTGCTGGCGCACGGCGCTGACATCAATGCAGACACCAAAGTCACGATTACCAAGGGGGAATACGTTCCTGCGCGGGCTGCCGCGGCCTCCGGCACTGGGATCATCCGCCAGCGCGCTCTGCCGACGCCTAATGGCGGGATGACGCCGCTGCTGTTCGCAATCCGCGACGGCAACGTTCCCATGATGCGGCTCCTGCTCGGTCGTAACGCGGACATCAACGCGAGCTCGGGCAACCACACCACGCCTCTGCTGATCGCACTGCTGAACGGGCAGGTGGCGATGGCCACCGAGTTGGTGAATCGCGGCGCGGATATCAATGCCGCCGACGATTATCATCGCGCGGCTTTGTTCGCGGCCATCGACCTGCGCAACTTCAATCACGACAAGTACACGGATCTTCCCACCGATGGCATCGATCCGCTGGATCTGATTCAGCTTTTGCTCGAGAAAGGCGCCAACCCCAATCTCCAAACCAATACCGTTCCGGTCCACGGGCTAATGCAGTTCGACGGCTCCTGGGTGAATTTTGATGGTGAGACTCCGTTCGTTCGCGCTGCGCTTTCGGGCGACATCGAGGTGATGCGGCTGTTGCTCGCCCATGGAGCCGATCCGAATATCGCGACTACGCAGGGTTCCACCGCGCTGATGGCGGCTTCGGGCATCAATTGGATTCCCGGCCAAACGTTCACGCGCAGCGAAGCCGATTACGGGGAGGCCGTCAAACTCTGCCTCGATCACGGGGCGCCGGTGAATGCCGCGAATTCGCTCGGCTTGACGGCCATGCATGGCGCGGCCAATCGCGGTTGGGTCTCGATCATGCAGATCCTCTCCGATCGGGGCGCGAAGATCGACGCGAAAGATAAAGAAGGGCGCACACCGATGACATATGCGCAAGGAATCTTTCTTGCCATACGGCCTCCAGTAGCAAAGCCCGAAGCGATCGCACTGTTGAAGAAATTGTCGAGCCAGCAAGCATCCAATCAATGACCAGAACCCTCATTCTTGGCATCGTGTTAGCCGGCGCGGCGGCCGCGCAAGATCCGCAAGCGCTGCTTAATCGCTATTGCATCACCTGCCACAACGCGAAATTGAAAACCGGCGGCCTGGCGCTCGACAAGCTGGACCTCAATGAGGTCGAACCGAACGCCGAAACGTGGGAGAAAGTCGTTCGCAAACTGCATGCCGGCATGATGCCGCCGGCGGGCGCGCCACGGCCGGATCGAAAATCGCTGGATGCGCTGGCCGGCGCGGTTTCAGATGCCCTCGATCGAGCGGCTGCCGCGAATCCCAATCCCGGGCGCGCGCCGCTGCATCGCATGAATCGCGTCGAATACGCCAACGCCATCCGCGATCTGCTCGGCGTGGAGGTGGATGCCACGACGCTACTGCCGGCCGACGATTCCGACAGCGGCTTCGACAACATCGCCGATGTGCTCGGCATCTCGCCGGCGCTGCTGGAGCGCTACGTATCGGCGGCAGCTAAGATCAGCCGACTCGCGGTGGGCGATCCCGAAACCGCGCCGCTGGACGTCACGTATACGGTGAAGGGCGATTTGAGCCAGACCGAAACGCTCGACGATCTGCCGCTCGGCACCCGCGGCGGAACGTTGCTCCAACACGATTTTCCGCTAGATGGGGAATATCGCATCAAACTTTCGCTCCTGAAGCTCAGCTTCGGCCAGGTGTTCGGCGAGGGCGCGCAAAACCAGGAACTCGAAGTGACGCTCAACGGACAGCGCGTGAAACTGTACAAGCTGGACGACGTGCCGATGTTTTTCATGAAAGGCACGCCGGCTTCGCTTCCGCCTCCGGCGCCGCTCGCTGACCCGCGCGAAGAGCGCGTCAAGATGTCCCCGGACATTCACATGGAGTTCACGCTGAACGTGAAGGCGGGGCCGCAAACGCTAGGCGTCGCGTTCTTGCAGCCGAGCTATGAGGCAAATGAAGACCTGGTGCATCGGCCTGGCGCAAGCACCTTCGATGCGAACATTGGCATGCAGTACGGCTACGACACCGTGCCACATCTGGCGCGTGTGGACATCACTGGCCCGTATCACGCCACCGGTTCCGGCGATACGCCCAGCCGCCGGCGCATTTTCGTCTGCCATCCCGCGACGCCCGTGGAGGAAATCCCCTGCGCGCGGCAAATTCTATCGAATCTGGTGCGCCGGGCCTTCCGGCGCGCACCCACGGATGCTGATCTCGAATCCTTGCTCAGCTTCTACCAGCAGGAGCGCAACAAAACGGGGAGGTTTGAAGCCGGCATCGAAATCGCGCTGCGCCGCATTCTGGCCGATCCGGAATTTGTGTTCCGCTTCGAGCCGCCGCCCGCCGATGTCCCTCCCGGCGGGATCTATCGCATCACGGACACCGAACTCGCTTCGCGATTGTCGTTTTTCCTGTGGTCCAGCATTCCCGACGACGAGCTGTTGAATCTGGCGACTCAGAACAAGCTGCACCAGCCCGAGGTGCTGGAGCGCGAAACGCGCCGCATGCTGGCCGACGATCGCGCGCACGCGCTCGTCGTCAATTTCGCCGGGCAATGGCTTTACCTTCGGGACTTGAAGAGCTCCACGCCGGATGCCCGCGAATTTCCGGACTTCGACGATAACCTGCGCGAAGCCTTCCAACAGGAGACTGAGCTTTTGTTCGAAAGTGTAGTGCGCGGGGACCGCTCGGTTTTGGATCTTCTCGATGCCAACTACACGTTCGTGAACGAACGGCTGGCCAAGCACTATGGCATCTCCGGCGTCTACGGTCCCGATTTTCGCCGCGTTCCGGTTCCGAACGACGCGCGCCGCGGCTTGCTGGGACAAGGCAGCATGCTGCTGGTGACCTCCAATGCCAATCGCACGTCACCGGTGCAGCGCGGCAAGTGGATCCTCGAAAATCTGCTCGGCAGCCCGCCGCCATTGCCGCCGCCCAACGTTCCGCCGCTCAAGGAAAACACCGGTGAGGCCGCCGCGACGTCCGTGCGCGAGCGCATGGAACAGCATCGCGCGAACCCCGTCTGCGCGGGATGCCACAAGATTATGGATCCCATTGGCCTGGCGCTCGAAAATTTCGACGGAACCGGCGCGTGGCGCGACGCGGATTCCGGAAACAAGATCGACGCGTCGGGCCAGCTGGTGGACGGCACCCGCATCGACGGACCATCGAGTTTGCGCGAAGCTTTGCTGGCGCGTCCCGATGCGTTCGTCGGGACGATGACCGAGAAGTTGCTGATGTACGCCATCGGCCGCGAAACCAAGTATTACGACATGCCTGTGGTGCGCGCGGTGATGCGTCAGGCGGCGGGCGATCAGTACCGCTTTTCCGACATAGTACTGGGCATTGTCGCAAGCGCTCCGTTTCAGATGAGAATGAAAGAAGCAGCAGCTCCGAACACGACGGTTAGCCGAAAGGCGGATTGAGAGGCGAGCGATGCGGTTGATCACGAAGAAACATTTGCCCAGGCGGACGTTTTTGCGCGGCGTGGGCGTTACGCTCGGCCTTCCGCTGCTCGACTCCATGATTCCCGCGCAGACGCCGCTCGCCAAAACCGCAGCCGCGCCCAAGAGCCGGTTCTGCGGCATCTATATCCCGCACGGCGCGACGATGGACAAATGGACTCCTGCCCAGGACGGCAGCGCGTTCCAGTTCACCGAAAGCCTCAAGCCGCTCGAAAAACTGCGCGACCGCGTGAACGTGTTCAGCAACCTGGCGCATCCACAGGCGAGCGGCGTGGGTTCCGATGCCGGCGCCGATCACGCGCGTTCGGCCGCCGTATTCCTGAGCGGCGCGCACCCGGAGAAGGGCTCCGTGCACGGGGGCATCACGATTGACCAGGTTCTCGCCCAGCACGTTGGGCAGGACACCGTGCTTCCGTCGCTCGAATTGGGCATCGAAGAAGTCGCGCTGAATTGCGGCTCCGGATACGGCTGCGCCTACTTCAACACCATCTCCTGGCGCACGCCGACGCTTCCGCTGCCGATGGAAAACAGCCCGCAGGT
>JASHQT010000222.1 GCA_030039005.1 Bryobacteraceae bacterium | reverse complement strand
GCAAGCTCGTTGATCAGCAGCGATTCGTTGTGCGTGACAAAAAATTCTACGCACAGCACGCCGACGACATCCAGCTTTTCGAGAACGCAGCGCGCCAACTCGACGGCTTCATGCGCGACGCGCGACTCGACGCGCGCCGGAGCGACGGAGACATCCAGGATATGCCGGCTGTGCTGGTTCTCGATGGCGCCGAAATGCACGAAGTCCCCGTTTGCGCCGCGCGCGGCGACCACGGAGATCTCGCGCTCGAACTCGATGAAGGCTTCGAGCACTGCTTCCTGTCCGCCAATGGCGGCCCAAGCTTCCGGCGCTCCATCGGGCGCGTCAATGCGGGCCTGCCCTTTGCCGTCGTAGCCGAACGCGGCGGTCTTGAGCACGGCGGGGCAGCCCAGATCGGCGAGCGCCCGGTGCAATGCGTCGAGCGAGCGGACTTCGCGATAGGGCGTGACCGGCAGCCCGGCGTGGCTTAAGAACGATTTCTCACGGATACGCTGCTGCGTGGTGTGCAGGATCGAGCCGCTGGGCCGCACCGGAGCGCAACGCGCCGCGGCTTCAGCGGTGGGCGCCGGAACATTTTCGAATTCAAACGTGACCACGCTCACGCGCGACGCGAATTGAGAAACAGCGTCCAGGTCGTCGTAGGACGCGGTCACCTCCACGTCGGCCACTTGTCCGGTGGGCGTGTCTTCATCGGGCGAAAACGTGTGCACGCGATAACCCATGCGCCGCGCCGCGATGGCGAACATGCGCCCCAACTGCCCGCTTCCCAGGACGCCGACCGTCGAGCCGGGCAGGATCGGCTGAATCACGCTAATTCTTCCGCCCGCACTTTCGCGGCCTGTTCCTCGCGATACAGGCGCAGTTTCTCGCGCAACTCCAGATCGCGAGTGGCGAGCATGGCTATCGCGAGCAGCGCGGCGTTCTGGGCGCCGGCTTTGCCGATGGCCAAAGTGCCGACCGGAATTCCACCCGGCATCTGCACGATGGACAGCAGCGAATCCACGCCTTTAAGGGCGTGACTTTCCACCGGCACGCCGAGCACGGGCAGCAGCGTGTTGGCTGCCACCATACCCGGAAGATGAGCTGCGCCGCCCGCGCCCGCGATGATCACCTGCAAGCCGCGGGCTTCGGCGCCCGCCGCGTATTCCACCATCCAGGCAGGCGTGCGATGCGCGGATACGACTCTTGCCTCATGCGGCACGCCAAAGCGTTGCAGGGTTTCAGCGGCCACGCGCATCGTGTCCCAATCGGACTTGCTGCCCATGACGATGCCGACCAACGGCTGGCTCATAGGAGAACCACTAAAGTAGCATGAGGCGTGCCCTGGCTCGTGGCTTGCAGGCAAGCGCTGCTTAGCCAAGGGCCAATGGCCCACAGCCAGCAGCTATTTCGCTTGCGCGATCAGGTTGCGAAGTTCGCCGGCCAGGTCCGCAGTAGGTTTGTTGGCGAGCGCTTCTTCCGCCTCGCGCTTGGCCGAGGCGCGGTCGCCGCTGGCGATCAATGCGGCGGCGTAGTGGTAGCGAAACGTATTGTTGGTGGGATATTTGTCGGTGAGCCCCTGCAGGATCGGGAGCGCTTCGGCGGTGTTGTGACGCTTCAACTGCACCCACGCCAGCGTGTCGCGAAGCTGGGGAAGATCGGGAGCCTTGCGCAAGGCGGTGTTCACCAGTTGAAAAGCCTGATCGGCATCGCCGCCGGTGTTAGCCAGCAGAAATGCCAGATTATTCAGCACCACGGCGTCCTCGGGGGATTTCTGGAGGGCCTTGCGATAGTCGGCGATGGCCTCTTGCGTCCTGCCCATCTGATCCTCCACGTTAGCCACCAAGGCATCGACTCCTTTGGCGTTGGGCGCCAGTTGCCGGGCGTGCTGATACGCCTGGAGCGCGTCCGCAAAATTCCTGTGGCTTTGCTGCAACACGCCAATCCGGATCTGCACGTCGGCGGAAGAGGGATTTTGCGCGGCCATCTTCTGCAATTCGGCGAGCGCGACATCGTTCTTCCCCGCGGCCTCCGCCGTAGCCACCAACAGCGCCTCTTTCCGGCCGGAACCGGGCGCACGATCCGTTTCCTGCCGCATCAGGGCCAAAGCTTTGTCCGGCATATGCTCGGCCTCGTACGTGTCCACCAGACCCAGGAGCGGTTGCACATCGGCTTGCGAGCCCGCGCCTTCCTTATAGAGCTTGCCGAATAGCTCCTCTGCTTTGGCGTAATCCTTTTGAGCCAGCGCGATGACGCCCAACTGCATCTCCACTTGCGGCGCGTCCTTGGTGTCGCGGGCCAGCTGCTCGGCCTCGGCTTTCGCGGCATCGTAGGAATGTGTTCCCGCCAGACCCATGACATGATACAGCCGCGCCCGATTATCGCTGGGGCGAATAGCCAGAGCGGCATTGGCACGCGCCAGTTCCGCGGTGTAGTCCCTCCGCATCAGCTCTACCTGCGCTAAGTCCAGTTGGGCGTCCAGCGATCGCGGATTCAGACGGGCGGCGTTTTGCAGACTGCTGGCAGCTCCGGGCAAATCTCCGGTCTTGAGCAGTGCATGCCCGGCCAGTAATTGCACGTTGGCGTTGTTGGGAGCGTCTTTGGCGAGGTCACGGGCCAAGCCAGCGGCGGCTTTGAGGTTTTGCGTTCCTCCGATGTCTTCCAGGGCTTGGAGCTTGAGCGCCCGCGCGAACTGGCTTTTGGGGTCCTTTTGCAGTATGACGTCGGTAACCTTCACGGCCTCGTCGCGCCGCCCCAGCGCCATCAATGTTCTGGCTATCCGCTCCTGATAAGCCTGTTCCCGAGTTTTGTCTTCCGATTCGCCGCGCCGGAAATCCGCCAGGGCTTTCTCGCGGTCGCCCACCATGGCATGAAAATCCCCGGCCAACAAATCGGCGTCTGGAAATCGCTTGCGATCGTTCAGCAGCAAAGCCACCGTCTTTTCGGCGTCATCGGGCCGTTTGCGGCTGTAATAGAAGCCCGCCAGACGAAGAATCGGTCCTGCTTCCTGTGGTTCGTTCGCGCTCCACAATTTCAAGAGCGCCTCGGCCTGGTCCCACTTCTGCTCGGACCCGTAAAGCGTCAACAGGATCTGGTAGGCCCCGTCGTATTTCGGATGCTGCTGGATGATCGAGCGCGCTGTTTTTTCGGCTTCGTCCAACTGATTGTCGTGCAGCAGCGCCGCCGCCAGCTCGCCGGTGATCTCGACGTTGTTGGGCGCCAACCGCTGCGCCTCGTGGAGCATCTGGATCGCCGTGTCGGGATGTTTGTCGTCCACCGCGAGAGCGGCCTTCAGACGCAGACCTTCGGAGCGATTGCCGCCGGGGGCCAGCAACTGGTCGGCCAGCTTGGCAGCCTCATTGTAGAACGCGATGGGATGCTTCGGGCTGCGCGTATAAAACGCCAGCGCCAGCCCTCCCATTTGAACCTTGGCGTCGGTGTTTTTTGGATCCAAGCCCACCGCGTGCGAGAACGCCTCATATGCGTCGACCAGCTTGGTCTGCTTGAGCAGCGTGAGCCCCAAACGGTAGTAGGCCTCGCCGGAATTGGGCCGTTTCTGGATCGCGTTGCGATAATTGAGCACTGCATCCGCGTATCGTCCGGCGTCATAAAGCTCGTTTCCGCGCTTGATGTATTGGTTAGCCGTCCGAATGCAGCCTGTCAGGCACAAAGCCGCCAGAAGGCAGAGATACGCCGGCCAGGTGCGGGAAGCGCGAAGGCTTACAGGGAGGCTTACACGGGGGAACATACGGGGATACACCAGAATCATAAAATACCATGGTCCACGGCTCATCGTTTTCCCCTATATATCGGCGGAATCGGCAAACCGCCTTATTACTTGGTAACAATTGCCGTGGACGCGGCAGGCCTGACTCGGGAAAACTTTGGCGGCCATGGTTTGGCGTCGGCTCTAAACTGCATAATAATCAATTGCTTAGAAGAATCCGGGTAGACCGATTCGGGTTGGCAGAAAAACTGCCTGTGCAGGTGCGGCGGAGGAAAGGACGGTAATCATCATGCTGCTTCTGTTGATCCTTTTGATTGTACTTTTGATCGGTGCTACGCCGGCTTGGCCTTACAGCCGCGGCTGGGGATATTATCCGAGCGGAATTCTGGGAACGATTCTCGTGATCTTTCTGGTGCTACTTCTTCTGGGTCAGGTGAACCTATGAATCAATTCATGAACAGCAAATTCACGAAATACGCGGGCGGCATCGTGCTGCTCGCGCTCGCGCCTGCCATGTACGCGATTGAGCCGGCTACGGCCGTGCAAAAGCGAATCGATGCGTCCGCGGAAGTGCTGGGCGAAATCCTGCACGCGAGAGACAGGAGCATCCCCGCGGACCTGATCGCCAAGGCCGAGTGCGTCGGCGTTGTGCCGAGCCTGAAGCGCGCCGGATTTATCGTGGGAGCCAAGTACGGCAAAGGCGAGGTGGTGTGCCGCACGGCTCGCGGCTGGAGCGCTCCCGACACGATTCGTATCGAAGGCGGAAGCTTCGGTTTTCAAATCGGCGCGGGTGAGACCGACCTGATCTTCATTGTGATGAACCACCACGGAGTGCGGGATCTGATGAAGGACAAATTCACGCTGGGCGGCGACGCCAGCGTGATGGCCGGACCCGTCGGGCGGTCGGGCACGGCGGAAACAGATGCGATGATGCGCGCTGAAATTCTTTCCTATTCCCGGTCACACGGGATATTCGCAGGGGTGTCGCTGGAGGGCGCCACGCTGCGTCCCGATCATGGCGACAATCGCGAGTTGTACGGGCGAGGCGTCACCCAGCGCCAGATTCTCGACGGACAGGTGCTGCGTCCGGCGGCGGCGCGTCCGATCTATGCGGAGCTGGACCGTTACGCGACAGTAAAGCGAGCTTCGCGATAGGGGCTTCGGCGCCAGCGCCTGAGACCGTTACAGCGGAAACAGGCTCCGGCGCCGAGGGGTCTACTGCAAGGGATTTCCCCAAAGGAAGGATAATTTCATGACTAAAGATCCGGTTTGTGGGATGCAGGTGGACGAAAACAAAGCGCCGGCCACTAGCACCTATCAAGGCAAGAAATATGCGTTTTGCGGCCAGGAGTGTAAGAACAAATTCGACCGCGAACCGCAACGTTACGCTCAGCAACAACAGGGCAAGCAGCACCAGATGCCGGAACACGTAAACAGGTAGTCTTGCCCTCGAGCGGCTCCCGGCTGGTTGCGAACCCGGGAGCCGCCACTGACAATGGCGTATCAGCCGATCGAAGATTACGGCGTGGTCGGAAATTTGCGCACCGCCGCCCTGGCAGGCAAGAACGGCTCGATCGACTGGTTCTGTTTTCCGAACTTCGATTCGCCGAGTGTGTTCGGCGCGGTTCTGGACGAACACAAGGGCGGGTATTTCCGCATCTCGCCCACCAACGAGGAAATCTCCCGCAAGCAGGTCTACTGGCCGGACACCAACGTTCTGGTGACGCGGTTTCTTTCGAGCGATGGCGTGGGCGAGGTCATCGATTTCATGCCCCTGGGCTTATCGAAGCCCGCAGGCGAATCAAAAAATGATCCGCCCTATCGCGGGCTGATCCGGCGCGTGAAGGTGAACCGCGGCGAGATGCGCTTCCGCATGGAATGCGTGCCGGCGTTCAATTACGGACGCGCTGCGCACGCGTTGGAGATCGTTCCGGAAGGCGTGCGTTTCTGCTCGCCCACTCTGCGCCTGGGGCTGGCTTCTTCGATCCCGCTTCAAAAATTCGGAGCCGGCGGTGCGGCCTGCGAGTTTACAGTGCATGAGGGCCAGACGCAGAGCTTCGAACTGCATGGCCTGGAAGACGGCGGGCACGAAGATATTGGACTGCGCGAGGAGGAGAGCCAGGAGCTTTTTCACGACACCATTCATTTCTGGCGCGATTGGCTCTCGCAATGCACCTACCGCGGACGCTGGCGCGAGACTGTGCAGCGCTCGGCCCTGCTGCTGAAACTTCTGACGTTCGAGCCTACGGGCGCTATTGTCGCCGCGCCCACGTGCAGCCTGCCAGAAAGCTTGGGCGGCGGGCGCAACTGGGACTACCGTTACACCTGGATTCGCGACGCCGCGTTCACGGTGTACAGTCTGATGCGCATTGGATTCATGAGCGAAGCCGCGCAATTTGTCTCCTTCCTGGATGCGCGCTGCCACGAAATGGAGCCGGAAGGCTCGCTCCAAACGGTCTATGGAATCGACGGCCGGCACGTGCTCACCGAAGAGACCTTGGACCATTGGGAGGGCTACAAAGGTTCGAGCCCGGTGCGCATCGGCAACGGGGCCTACCAACAGCTCCAACTGGACATTTATGGCGAGCTGATGGATTCGCTCTATCTCTACAACAAGTACGGCACACCCATTTCGTACGATCTGTGGCATTATCTGCGGCGGCTGACGGATTGGGTGTGCCGCCATTGGGAAGAGAAAGACGACGCCATTTGGGAAGTACGCGGAGGTCCGCGCGAGTTCGTCTACTCGAAAATGATGAGCTGGGTGGCGGTGGACCGCGCCCTGCGCCTGGCGAGTAAGCGGTCGTTCCCCGCGGATTGGAACGGCTGGACGGCGGCGCGGGACCGCATCTACGAAACCATCATGCAGCGCGGATGGAACACCCAGCGGCAGGCCTTCGTGCAGCAGCTCGACGGCGAGGCGCTGGACGCATCCAGCCTCCTCATGCCCCTGGTGTTCTTCGTTTCACCCACCGATCCGCGCATGCTCCAGACCATCGACGCAATCAATCGTTCGCCTCACGTGGGCGGGTTGGTCTCCGACGGATTGGTGTATCGCTACGACGTCGAAAAAACGCCCGACGGCTTAAAAGGCACCGAGGGCACGTTCAACCTCTGCACCTTTTGGCTGGTGGAAGCGCTCACGCGCGCCGGAGCCATCGACCGGCGGAGACTACGGCAGGCGCGCCTGCTGTTCGAGGGCATGCTCGGTTACGCCAATCACCTGGGATTGTACGGCGAGCAGATCGGCCACCAGGGCCAGGCGCTCGGCAATTTCCCGCAAGCGCTCACGCACCTGGCATTGATCAGCGCGGCGTTCAATCTGGACCGCTATCTGGACGGCCGTGAGAAGACGCCGCCCGTACCCTAACAGCCGTTGCTGTAACAGACGGCTATCCCCGCGAAGATGACCAACCTTGCACCGCAATGCGATCTAACAGCCGGAGTGCTTACTCCGAATCCTACCGAAGGAGCGTCATGATGAAACTGGAAAGCATGGAAGATCTATTCCTGGAGCAGATCGAAGACCTGTACGATGCCGAAAAGCGCCTGGTAAGAGCGCTGCCCAAAATGGCCGAAGCCAGCACGTCGCAAGCTCTGCGGCAAGCCATTCACTCGCATCTCATGGAGACCGAAGGGCATGTCAGCCGGCTGGAGAACATCTTCCGCACGCTGGGAAAAAGCGCCAAGAGTCAAACCTGTGACGCTATGAAGGGGCTGATCAGCGAAGGGGAAGACATGATTAAGGACACGGATGCCTCGCCGTTGCGCGATGCCGGCATCATTGCGTGCGCCAATCGCGTGGAGCATTATGAGATCGCCGGCTACGGGTCGGCCCGCACGTTCGCGCAATCGCTGGGCCTGCGCGAAGCGGCGTCGCTACTCGATCAGACCTTGCAGGAAGAGAAGGCGGCCGATCAGAAGCTCACCCAATTAGCCGAGAGCATGGTGAATGAGGAGGCTCTGCGAAGCCCGGTCTCCAAACGCTGACGAGGGACGCTTCGATCGTGGAGGCCTGGCCACGCGCGGCGGCGCCTCCGTCTTGTTTGCCACGCAGTGAATCGGTGAAACGCGGGTCACGGCACCAGCCGGGAAATCGGAGGCCGAGTCCCGGACCATCCGGCCGGAGCGGTGCCATTGGCTGACCCAAGCGCGTTTTTGGGGACTAATCCTCTGGAACTCGCTGCAGTGCCAAAGGTCATTCGGAGTGGAGTGTAGTCATCGGATCGAGGCGCATGGCGCCCAGTGCCGGTATATAGCTGGCGGCGAGCGCGACCGTGGTAAGAACAATGGTGACGCCAGCGAACGTGGTCAGGTCGGTAGGCGACACGCCGAAGAGCAGTCCGGCCATCAGGCGAGAGACGATGAGCGCACCGGCCACACCGAGCCCGGCGCCAGCGGCGGCCAAACCGAGTCCCCGGCGCAGCACCATCTTGAGGATAGTGCCTCTTTGCGCTCCCAGCGCGAGGCGAATGGCGATCTCGTGCCTTTGTTCATTCACAAGATAGGAAATAGTCCCATAGATTCCCAGGCCCGCGAGCAGCAGGGCAGTTGCGGCAAACAGCGCCACCATTTCCATCGAGAACCGCCGCACAGAAAGCGAAGAGGAGAGAACGTCGTTCAAGGTCTCCGCGCGGAAGACGGGAAGCTCCGGATCGACGGCCTGGACTTGTGTGCGCACCAGCGCGGAGATGGCGGCGGGATCGACCGGTCCACGCAGGTAGAACGCAAGAAACTTGGCGGGGCGCTGGTAGATGTCGAGGTAGATCTGCGGAATGCCGAGGTCCGCCAACGACTCCGTGCGGGCGTCGGCAATCACGCCGACGATGGTGGTCCAGCCCGGCTTGGCGGTCCTCGACCGGACGATGACGCGCTTGCCGACCGGATCCTGGTTGGGCCAGTAGGTGCGAGCAGCGGCCTGATTGATGACCGCGATGGAGGGTGTGTTTTCAAGATCCTGTTCGACGAAGAGGCGGCCACGGAGGAGCGTCATGCCGAGCAGGTGAAAGTATTCGGGCGCGACGATCGAGGTGTTGATCAGCGGAGGCTGGCTGTCCCGCACGTCCTGGCCCTCGCGGATCAGTGGCCACGGCCTGAGATCGCTCTGGCCATGGCCGAGGGGAAGAGCCGCCCGATCACTGACGGCGGTTTCTTCCACCCCCGGCAACGTCCGGATTCGACGGAGAGCTTCCCGCAGAAACACCGATTCCTGCGTGGCGGTACGGTAATTGTCGGTCTTGGGATCGTTAGGATTCGGCAGCGTGGTCTCGATTGCCATGACTCGATTGGGATTGAAGCCGAGCTGCACCTGGAACAGGTCCCAGAAGCTGCGCAGCAGAAGGCCGGCGGCGACCATGAGTACGAGGGAAAGTGCTAATTCAGCGATTACCAGAACATGGCGCAAGCGCGAGCGCCGCCGGGAACCGCTGGAGCCACGACCTTCCTGCCGGAGCGTCGCCGTCAGGCGGCTTGTGAGCCACGCGGGGGCAAGCCCGAAGATGGTTCCGGCGGCGACAGAGACGACGATGGCAAACGCCAGCACGCCCCAGCTGATGGATATGTCATTGAAGTGCGGAAGGCTTTCGGGAACAAATTGCAGCAGGAATTTCCGGGCGCAGAAGAGAACCGCGAAACCGGTGATGCCGCCAAGCACGAAAAGTAACAAGCTCTCGGTGAGGAGCTGACGAATCAGGCGCATTCTTTCGGCTCCCAATGCCTGACGAAGCGCGATCTCGCGTCCTCGCGCGCTGGCGCGTGCAAGCAGTAGATTGGCGACGTTGACGGAGCTGATCAGCAGTACCAGGCCTACAGCGCCAGAAAGCAGGATGAGCGATTGGCGAACATTGCCGACAAGAGTTTCGGCCAGGGGAATGAGGTGGAGAGTCCATTGCGCCTGGGGCGGATAATCCGCCGAATATTGCTTCTTCAACGATGCAACCAGGGCATCTAGGCGCCCCTGCGCGGCCTCAAGCGAGAGACTGGGCTGAAGGCGCGCGATGGTCTCGTAGGGGGTACGCGTGCCGCGCATCGGCGGCGAGGAGGGGTCGCCGTAAAATCCATCCGCCGCCCACAATTCGGTACTGCGCTCCTCGGCGGTTTGACCCTGGTCGCGAAAGCTGGCAGGCATGACGCCGACAACGTGAAAGAGATCGTTGTCAACACGCAGACTTTTGCCGATAATGCGCGGGTCGGCGCCAAATGCGCGCTTCCAGAGCCCATCGCTGATGACGACTTCAAGGTTCGCACCCGGCGTGGCGTCGTGCGGATCGAAGGTGCGGCCCAACGCTGCATCCACGCCGAGCACCGCGAAGTAGCTCGGTGAGACCGTCGCTCCGGCGATGTGCGTGGGCTGGGCGCCGCCGGTAACATTTTCGGAGCCGAAAAAGCAGAGGGACACATATTGGAAGATTCCCGAGTTCTGAAGGTCTCTCAACTCAGGGATGGAGAAGCCGACGTCGTGCGAGCCCACGCCGGGAAGGTTGGCTTCAATTTGCACCAGTTCGCCGGGATTGCGGTAGGGCAAAGGATGCAGGAGGGTCGCGTCGACGATGCTGTAGATGGCGGTGGTGGCTCCGATGCCCAGCGCCATCGTGGCGATCGCAATCAAAGAGAACCCGGGGGATCTCACCAGCATGCGAACCGCGTACCGCAGGTCCTGCGCTAGGTGCTCGAAGAACGGAAGGCTGTATTCGGCGTGGTGGCTCTCCCGGATGGCCTGAGCCGCGCCAAGCTTGAGCGCGGCCTGCCGCCGCGCCTCGGCGGGCGACATGCCGGCACGCAGATTCTCCTCAGTCTGCAAGGCAAGATGCTCGGCCATCTCTTCACGGATACGCTGGTCAGCTCGCCTTCCGGTGGCGAAGTTCGAGAGGCGAACGAAAAAGCGGCGCAGGCACCTCATGGCAGGTCCTCGGCTTTGACCTCAAAGAAGCGCGCGATGATAGCCGCCGTCTGATTCCAATCGCGGGTCTCCGCCTGCAGCTGTTTGCGGCCGGCCGCGGTCAGGCGATAGAAGCGGGCGCGGCGGTTGTTTTCCGACGCACCCCATTGCGAGGCGATCGAGCCTTCATTCTCCAGCTTCAGCAGCAAGGGATAAAGCGTGCCCTGGTTTAGGGCCAGAATGTCTCCGCTGATCTGCTCAATGCGGCGGGCGATGCCGTAGCCGTGCTGCGGGCCCAGAACATCGAGGGTTTTGAGGACCATCAGCGCAAGCGTTCCTTGCAAAACGTCGGGCTTTTCCTTCATGGACGGACCAACCTTTAGGTTTCCTACAGGAAGGATAGCGTGGTTCCTTTTGGAAAGCAATAGGAGATTTTGCGCGATCTTTCTAGGTCGCGTCCAGAAGAGCTGTCGGCAACTGCCGAACGACTGTTTATTGAGGGCGGAGTCGTTGTGATTACTAACGTAAAGTCGGCATCGCAACTCATGTATGCTTCCATCTGCGGCCGGTTCCAGAATGCTGGGGCGTTTCTCGTTCCTAATTCCGCAAAGGCGACATGGACTTCGCAGGAGTAATCTCCTTTTAACGCGGTTCCGGCAGGCGTGGCGTGTCAAAAACCGGGTCCAGTATCATGGTTCCTTCGGCCCCGGCACAAGTCTCTCCCAGTTGGTGATGACGTTCAGAGTGGGCACCGAAGCGTCCGGCAAGATGTTCATCAGAAAACGCTGGCCGTCAGCGGAGGGACTATAGTTGAACAGGTTAGCCTCTGGAAT
>JASHQT010000221.1 GCA_030039005.1 Bryobacteraceae bacterium | reverse complement strand
GGCATTGGCGTTCGAACACGCCAGCGCGACCGGCGTGAGCCCATAGCGATTGTGCGCGTTGGGATTGGCGCCCGCGCCAAGCAGCGTTTCCACCATCGCGAGATCGTCCGCCCGCACGGCCCACATCAGTGCTGTAGTGCCGTCCACGGCGGGTGCGTTCACGTCGGCTTTTGCTGTGATCAACGCGTGCACGCTTGCGTCATCATCGACCATCGCAGCCTGGACAATCCGTAGATCTCCTGCCTGCATAGCCAACGGCCACAAGCCAATAGCCGCAGTCGCAGCGACGATTGCGTGCCCGATCGCTCTCACCTCAGGCGTCCCCTTTCAGCTCCATGGTCATGCCGTTAGGATCGCGAAACCGGACCAGGCCTTCCTCACCGGCGCTGCACTCGATCCCGGCGCGCTTCAGCTTTTCCAGGGCGGATCTCTTTTCGTATCCGGCCACGCGCACGCAAACATGATGAATGCTCGGCTTTTCGCCCTCCGCCACACGCTCGAGGCCGAGCCGCGTCCTGGCCGCGACGAACCACACGCGCTCGGGCTTTTTCCCGCGCGAAACTTCGGGCCCGAATATTTTCCGGTAAAATTCGGCCGACGCGTCCAGATCCGAAACGTGCAGGATCACGTGATCTGGCGCGATGGCTTCAAACAGCGCATCGTCCTGCGAAAGACGGAACGCGGGGATGATGGTCTTCGCCAGGCCGCCCGGCGCGCGCAACAATTGCAGCCGCAATCCGTCCGGATCCAGCGCCATGCCGAAGGGCCCAGCGCTCATCTTGACCCCCGCCGCCTCCAGGCTCTGGCGCATTTGCTGCGGCTGGTAATCCTCCACCAGCGCGCAGAAATGGTCGATGCTCGGCGATACATCCGCTTTTCCGCCGAATGCCAGGTATCCGGCGCCGAGTTTTACGTAAAACCTGGGCGGCGGATCCTTTTCCTGGAACAGCTGCCCGTCGAAAATCCGGCCGTAGAATCGCGCCGTGCCTTCAGGATCGGGAACGGTCAAGCCGAAATGCTCGAGCCCGGTGGTATGCAGCGGCAGATCGTCCGCCCGCGCGATGCCGCGCGCAAGCAAAGGAACCGCGCAACCCAGCCATCGCAAGGCTTGCCGCCGGCTGGTTCGATGCTGCATTCAACCCTCCCCACGTATGGAACCGCTGCTCCAAATACGATATCACCGTGAATGATCGCCCGGCTCATCGGGGTGTATACTGGATTCCGAACGGAACCTTGAGAACACGGGAGGTTGCATGAAGGGAAGAATTTCCGCTGTTTTCGCCTCGCTTTTAATCGCTCTCGGCGCGGGCGCCCCAGCCTGGGCCCATCATTCTTTCGCCGCCGAATATGATATGAAACACCCCATCACAGTCCACGGCACGGTTGTGCAGGTGCGCCTGGAGAATCCGCACTCCTGGTTCGTGGTCGACGTGAAAGACTCCACCACCGGCAAAGTGGACCGCTGGTCGTTCGAGGCCGGCACACCGAGCGGCATGATCCGCAACGGCTATCGCCAGGGCATGATCAAGCCGGGCGACGAGGTCACCATCAAAGGTTTTCAATCCAAAGATTCTGACGTTCGTGGCATGCTGCGCGAGCTGACCACCGCCGATGGCAAGGTCTACGGACTATTCGGTCCTCAGCAAAGCAGGCCGGACGACAAGTAAAGGGGTCGGAATATGAAGCGCTCTTTTTTAACAGCGGCGTTTATCGGATCTCTGGTCTCGCTCGCGGGCCCAACTCATCTCCCAGCGCAGACCGCAACCACAGCTTCGGAAAATCACGCTTCCGACAATCCCAGTCCCACGCCGCGCATGCCCGACGGCCACCCGGATCTCTCGGGCGTCTGGTGGCGCGGCGCTGATGTCGGCGGGCGTCCCGCCGGTGGAGGAGGGGGACCACTCGCTCGGCCCGCCGGGCCTCCGCCCGTATTTTTCTCCAACCTCTACACGCCTGAGGCCCAAGCCCACGCGAAAACGCTGGGCGACAAAGACGACCCCACCGTGCACTGCATCTCCACCGCATTCGGCACTTTGAATGTGAGCCTGTTCGACGTCGGCGCCGTGGGACAAATCATTCAAACTCCCAAGTTCGTAGTGATGCTGACCGAAACGCTTCACGGATATCAGATCATCCCCTACGATGGACGGCCGCATCGCGACGATCAGCCTCCTTCTCTTCGCGGCGACGCCATTGGCCGATGGGACGGCGACACGTTCGTGGTCGATAAGACCAACTTCACCGATACCAACTGGATCTCGGCCGAAGGCCGCGTGTCGTACCATTCCGACGCCTTGCATATGATCGAGCGCTACCGGCGCACCAACGCCAAAACGCTGGAGATCGAGGCCACGCTCGAAGATCCCAAGGTGCTCACCAAGCCGTGGGTGGTTCCCAAGCAGACGCTGACGCTCGCGCCATTCGATCAACTTCTGCAATTGGACTGCGCCGACAGCACCGCGCAATCGGTGACGGACGCTGCCGCGGCCGCGGGGCCGCAGAAGACCGGAAAGAACTAGGCCCGCCTGAACGCCCATAAAACACGAAAGCTCCCTTCGTGCTGCAAGTCGAAGGGAGCATCGGAAGCAGTTTCGCTGACGAAGTTTAATCAGTCATGCGCAACTCCGGTAATTCCTGCTCGTGAACCTTGCGATTCTCATGGAGCATGATGGGGTTGTGACCCTGCTTCTTCGGCGTCTGCTTCTGTTGCTTGCGCAGCCGCGGGTTCTTCTGGTTCTGCTTTTTCGTGTTCATACGTGGAACACTCCTTTCCCCTCCTGGATAGCACATCTGCGGGTGGAACGTGCGGGAATGAGCGCCGCCGCAGCGCGCGGCAATCGGTCGCACAGCATCATCGGCGCAAGCAGGGATGCTATAGTGGGAATGCCTTCCTGCTGTCCTCCGGGCCCGTAGCTCAGTTGGTTAGAGCGCTACCTTGACACGGTAGAGGTCACAGATTCGAGTTCTGTCGGGCCCACCACTGAGAAGTAACCCCCTTCGCCATCCCCACAATTCCCGCAAATTACGGAGGCGAGCCCCTAGGTAGACCTAGTCGTCCTGAAGCCTTCCCTGCGAACGCCACCGTGATCAAGCTTTTGTCATCGGAATCGGCCGAGTGCGTCCTCAGCCGCGGGTGAATTCCGAAAGCGCCTGCAGCTTCTTCCAGGCCGCGCCGGAATCGATGGATTCACTCGCGCGCCGCATGGCTTCGAGTGGGCTGTCCGCGATTCCCGCCACCATCAGCGCGGCCGCGCTGTTTACCAGAACGATATCGAGCTGAGCGCCGCGTTCGCCTTGCAAAACCGCTCGCGCGATTTGAGCATTCCGCGCGCGATCGCC
>JASHQT010000220.1 GCA_030039005.1 Bryobacteraceae bacterium | reverse complement strand
GCGCCAGCGCCGCCCTCCTTCGGCGCTTTCCAGAAGTGACCCACCTCTGCTTTCCAGATTTCACCCAGGCGTGAGCCATGTTCTAGAGCAGACCCGGAAGTTGTTTGGTGTTCCCGCACGAAGACTCAGAGGTCTGCATCGTGTGACAGTGATTGTTGGAACTGCGGCTTAGGTTTTGCGTTCTAGCCGATGTCTTGCGCCACCGCACATCGTGCGTCGATCTCGCCCGGGCTGAGCCGGATTACCGGCTGCCCGCCGAATCGTTTCTGAATCACGGCGTCTATCACTGAGTACAGCTCTTGCCAAACCCGCGATCGTTCTCCGTTCGGCCCGCTGGGTTTGGAGAAGGCCCAAGCCATCAACAAGAAAGGGCGGGAAGGACCGGAACCTTTCTCAGCAATCAGGATCACCTCGATATAGCCGCCACCAGACAAAATGCACCGACAGCGGACGTCATCGGGCTTACCCCGTCTAACGTCCGCCGTCTGGTAACCGGCGCGCCGAAACTCGGCGACGATCGCAGAGAGAATAGCGAACGCAGCGGGATCGGGCCGCGGACGCCAGAAGCTGGAGCGCTGCTCGAAGACAGCCGAGGGTTCATCGACTGCAAATGAGCCACCGCCGAGCAAAGTGGGTGCTCCCATATGAAGAGTGTCCCATGTTGGGCCGGTATCGAGGAAGGATCAGGCCTAATTCGAGCGACCGACGATACTGGCCTTTGATGTAGAGTGTTGATTTTGTAGTGAGCCGGAGGTTGCTGTGCCCCGGAGAGGAATGAGAGTCCCCTCCGGGGCAGGAGCTTCAGGGAGTCATCACCTCCCATGGGCCCTCCCGAGAGTCGTACAGGTCATCCCGAAAATCAAGAGGGTCGGCGGAAGGGTTCAAAACGCTGGCCGCGCACGCGATGTTGTTTGCTGAAAGGATGCGAGCAGCGCTTTCATCCTCGGCAGAGGCGCCAGCGCTATTGCAGCGAACGCTGCCGGGAGTCGGCGCGGCGCTGGTCGCGGTGGAAGGCGCAACAACGATACCGAGAGACGGTGGCAGGACAACAGAAACGGAATGGTCAAAGCCGGCGCTACCGGGAGCGGGTCCGGAGCCGGAAACCAGCAGAGCCAGAAGCCGTTGACGACGCCGCGAGGGTAATCACTCCAGAACATTTTTTTCGATCGTTGCTGCGATCGGCCTGGCTGCTACGAGGGAATCGCGCGCACACGGCGTAGTCCCTTACAACACTTCTGTTCGCGCGCGTGCCGACGCGCGTTAGAGCGCATTCATGAGCGGGAGCGGCGCTGGAAACAGGCGCGCGATTTAATCCGGAGATATTGATTCGCCGGCGGCGAGCGCCTTACATTCAGCCTGTCCGATGCAACTGGAGTTTCACCAGCTCGACCGGCGTTGGGAGCACCTGCGAGTGCGCCATCTGGCGCGGCAGCGGCGGCTGCTGGCATCGCTGGCCGACAGCGGACAGCAAACACCCATCGTGGTCGTAGCAGCGGAAGGCCAGGCGGACCGTTACGTGGTCATCGATGGGTACAAGCGGATCGCAGCTCTGGAGCAACTGGGCCGGGACAGGGTGGAAGCGGTGGTTTGGCCGATGAGCGAAGCCGCGGCAGTGCTGCTGGACCGTTCGCTGCGCTTGTCGGAACACGAGACCGCGCTGGAGGTAGGTTGGCTGCTGACCGAGTTGGAGCAGCGCTTCGGCTACGGGCTCGATGAGCTGGCGCGCCGGTTCGACCGCAGCGTGAGTTGGGTGTCGCGGCGGCTGGCGCTGGTGGAGGTTTTGCCGCAAGCGATCCAGCAGCAGGTACGCGAGGGCAAGGTCCCGGCGCAGGTGGCGTTGAAGTTTCTGGTGCCGGTCGCACGTCAAAGCCTGGACGATTGCCAACGGATGGCCGCGATCTTTGTCCAGCATCACTGCGATACGCGTGAAGGCGGCCAACTGTATGCCGCGTGGCGCAAAGGTTCGCCCGCGATCCGCAAACGCATTCTGGATGATCCCGAGCTGTTTTTCAAAGCGCAGCGGCAGGCGCAGGAGAAAGCTCCGGCTGGGACCGGGGCCGAACTGTTGCGCGATTTGGAAATGATAGCCGCCATCGCAAACCGCGCGCATCGTCGTCTGGCGGGAGCCGCCGCCACGGAGTTGGATCACCAACAGCGCGAAGCCGCACGTCATCAGCTCGATCGCATCCAAAGGCAACTCCATCGCATCGACGACGAGATCCTACCGGAGAAGGACCCGCATGTTGAGTCAAGCACAACGCACCACGATTCTGGAACTTCACGCGCGGGGAGTGAGCAAACGCGAGATCGCGCGAGTGTTGGGAATCTCCCGCGTGGCGGTGCGCAAAGTCCTGCGCTCGAACTCCACCACAGTGCCGGAGCTGCAGCGTCCGGAGAAAGCCGAACCTTACCGGCAGCAGATCTTGGAGCTTTTCGAGCAGTGCAAGGGGAATCTCGTGCGAGTCCATGAAGAGTTGGCAGCGTCCGGCGCGGCGTTATCGTATGCCGCGTTAACGGCGTTCTGCCGGAGGCATGGAATCGGTTACACGCCGCCCGCGCCAGCGGGCCAGTATGATTTTGCGCCGGGCGAGGAGATGCAGCATGACACCTCTCCGCACGATCTCGAACTCGCTGGCAAGAAACGCAGGGTGCAGACCGCATCGGGGGTGCTGTGCTACTCGCGAATGCTGTTCTTCCAGTGCTACCCCGCCTTCCGGCGTTTCGACTGCAAGGTCTTTCTGACCGACGCATTGCGGTACTTCTCCGGCGCGACGGGTCGCGTCATGATCGACAATACGCATGTAGTCGTGCTGCGCGGGAGCGGACGCGACATGGTTCCGGTGCCGGAGATGGCCGCCTTCAGTGAACGTTTCGGCTTTCAGTTCGTGGCGCACGCGATTGGAAATGCGAACCGTTCGGGGCGCGTCGAGCGGCCCTTCCATTTCATCGAGGCTAACTTCCTGGCCGGGCGCACGTTCCGCAGTTGGGAGGATCTGAATCAGCGGGCGCGGGAGTGGTGCGACAAGGTGAACGCAACTTATAAGAAACATATCCGCGCGATTCCGCGTGAGCTGTTCGCCGTCGAGCGCCTGCATCTGAAACCGCTGCCGGCATGGATTCCGGAAGTCTACCGGCTGCATCAGCGGCTGGTCGATATCGAAGGATACGTCGCGCTGAACAGCAACCGCTATTCGGTCCCGGTGGACTGGATCGGCCGCCGTGTAGAGGTGCGCGAGACCAAGGACAAAATCGAGATTCAACTCGATGCGCGCCGCCTGGTCACGCACCGGCGCATCGCCGAGGCCGAGCACCAGCGAGTGATGCTGGCCGAGCATCGTCCGCCACGCGGCCACAGAGACGTGCGGCCTGATCCGCATCCCGAAGAGAAGGCCATTGTCACGGCCGCGCCTGAGTTAGCCGACTATGTTGCGGGATTAAAACAGCGGAGCCGCAAGGTAATCACGCTTGCCCTGCGGCAACTGTTGCGGCTAGTGCGGGAGTATCCACGGGAACCGCTGCTGGGGGCCGTGCGCGAGGCCGCCCGCTATGGTCTTTACGATCTGGACCGGCTGGAACGGATGATCTTGCGACGCGTGACGCGCGAGTACTTTCTGCTCGATGGTGAAACGGACGATGACTGAAGAACTGGAACAACTGCTGAAGAATCTCCAGCTGCGGCGCATCCTGGAGATCTATGACGAACAGTTGCGCGCCGCTGACAAGGACGACATCAGCTACTCGGACTTCGTCACGCGCCTGGTGCGCGCGCAGTGGCAAGCCAAGCAGGAGGGCGCGCTGGAGTGGCGCATCCGGCGCGCCAATCTGCCCGAGCGCTGGACGCTGGAGACGTTTCCCTTCGCCCGCCAACCCGGTGTCAACCGCAAACAGATTCGCGGGTTCGGGGAGTTGGAGTTTATCGCTAAGGCGGAAAACATTGTCCTGGTCGGGAAAACCGGTGTCGGCAAGACGGGACTCGCGTGCGGCTTGCTGCTCAAAGCGCTGGAGAACGGCTATCGCTGTCAGTTCATTCGCGCACAGGATCTGTTCGACGAGATGTATGCGTCGCTGGCCGACCGCTCGACCCGTCAACTGCTCAAGCGCCTGGCCCGGCTGGATGTCCTTCTGATCGACGAGCTAGGTTACTTGAATCTGAAGCCGGAGCAGTCGAACATTTTTTTCAAGCTGATGGAAGAGCGCTACCGTCAGCATTCCACGATTATCACCACGAATCTCGTGTATGACGAATGGCCGAACTTCTTGGGCGCCCGGCCCCTGGTGGAGGCGCTACTCAGTCGTCTGCGACACTACTGCCACACGGTAACGATTGACGGTCCGTCGCTGCGCGATCTGCAAGGTTGAGGTCATCCTCATGGACGACGGCTCCAGCCAGGAGGAATTTATTCGCCGGGTTCTGGAAGCGTATCGCAAAACGCCGGGCACGATGGGGACTGTCCGCCGTCCGGACCGAGTGGTGGCCCTGCAACTCTACCAACGCGGCATCTCCGTGAGCGTGATCGAAAACGCATTCGTGCTGGCGGCCACGCGCCGCCTGATGCGGCCTGCCAATGCCCCGCCGCTGGGCTCGATTCGTTCGCTGGCCTATTTCCTTCCCGTGATCGAGGAAGTGCTCGGCTTGCGCGTCAGCCCGGATTACTTCCAATATCTCCGCCACAAGCTTGAACGGATGGTAACCCGCTAGGCCCCGCCCCCAATCAACCTGCTGATCGCCTTCAGCGCGGATGAAAGAAAGCCAAAACCGCACGCCTGCGGCGTGGATGAAACAGTTTGCGCCTTAACGGCTCATCAACGAACGCGCATTCGATGAATGATGCCAGTCTGGATCGCTCGCGTTCCCACTCTCGTTCTCGGTGTGGGTCACATCAGCCGAGCGCTACTGGGTCATTCCTGCCAAGCACCGAAG
>JASHQT010000219.1 GCA_030039005.1 Bryobacteraceae bacterium | reverse complement strand
GTACCCCGCGGCAAAGAAGTCGCTCGCCGGAAGCTGATTCGCCGCATTATCTTCATCGCGATTCTGGTGGCGGCTATCCCGCTGATCACCTGGGGGCTCTCCCGGCTGAAGCCCGCGGCGCCTTCGGTGGATCGCGCGACGGTGTGGATTGATACGGTCAAACGCGGCCCCATGGTGCGCGATGTGCGCGGATTGGGGACGCTGGTGGTCGAACAGTACATGTGGATCCCCGCGGATTCCGACGGGCGCGTGGAGAAGATCAATTTTCTGCCCGGCGCCTCGCTGCACACTAACGACGTCCTGATGATCTTGAGCAATCCCGACATGGATCTGGCGGCCGCGGACCTGGAATGGCAGGTGAAAGCGGCGCAAGCGAACCTGGACAACCTGCGAGTGCAGCTTGAGACGCAGCAGCTCGCCCAAAAAGCCACCACCGAAGAGGTGAAGTCCGACATGGAGCAGGCGAAGCTGCAAGCGGATCGCGATGCCGAACTCACTAAACTTGGTTTGAAATCGGACCTGGATACCAAGCTGTCCGTCGCCAAGTATCAGGATTTGAAGGATCGCTACGCGCTCTCGAAGCAGCAGTTGGATATCAGCGACAAATCGATTCAGGCCCAAATCGACGCGCAGAAGGTGCAGATCGAAAAACTGCAAGCCGCCTACTTGCTGAAGAAACAGCAGGTGGATGAGTTGACCATACGCTCGGGCGCCGACGGCACGCTCACGCAGCTCGGCACCACCGCGACGCCGCTCGAAGTGGGCATGCGCGTCACACCAGGGACAATTCTCGCAAAAATCGCGCAACCCAAGAAGCTCAAAGCGACGCTGAAAATCCCGGAAACGCAGGTCAAGGACGTGGCGCTGGGACAATCAGCCTCCATCGATACGCGCAACGGGATCATTCCCGGGCACGTCTCGCGTATCGACCCGGCGGCGGTGAATGGAACCGTGGATGTGGACGTGACCCTGGAGGGTCCGCTGCCGGAGGGTGCGCGCCCGGATCTGAGCGTGGACGGAACCATTACGCTCGAAAAGTTGAGCGACGTGGTGTATGTCGGGCGGCCCGTGGTGGGGCAGGCGGGAGCCAAAATCACGCTGTTCAAGTTGGACGGCGACGGCAAAGAGGCGGAGCGAGTGAATGTGAACCTGGGGCGCGCGTCGGTGAATAATATCGAGATCGTGGACGGATTGAAGGTTGGCGATCAGGTGATCCTGTCGGATATGTCGGCGCAGGATGCCTATAACAGAATTCGGCTGAATTGAACGCAAGGTAACGGAGCCGCGACCGTGAGGGAGCGGGGGGAGAGCAATCGCATGGCGATAGACGAGACGGCTTTAATCAGCATGGACGGCGTGACCAAGGTGTTCCAGACCGATGAGGTGGAAACGCACGCGCTCGCAGGGATCCATCTGCATATTAAGAAGGGCGAATACCTCTCGATCGCGGGGCCTTCGGGCTGCGGAAAATCCACGCTGCTGGCGATTTTGGGCCTGCTCGATTCGCCGTCCGACGGCGAGTACGTGCTCAATTCCAAGCCCGTGCAAAATTTGAAGCTGTCGGAGCGGGCGCGCATCCGCAATCGCGAGATCGGGTTCATTTTTCAGGCGTTCAATTTGATCGGCGATCTGACGGTATACGAGAACGTCGAGTTGCCGCTCACCTATCGCGGCATGCCGTCATCGGAGCGCAAGAAGCGCGTGCACGACGCGTTGGAGCGCGTGGGCATGTCGCACCGCATCAAGCATTATCCTTCGCAATTGTCCGGAGGCCAGCAGCAGCGTGTGGCGGTGGCGCGGGCTTTAGGCGGCGATCCGTCCATTCTGCTCGCCGACGAACCTACCGGAAACCTGGATTCGGTGAACGGCGAAGCGGTGATGGATCTGTTGCGCGAGCTGCATCGGGGCGGCGCCACCATCTGCATGGTGACTCACGATCCGCGCTACGCCAGCTATGCGGACCGCACCATCCGGCTGTTCGATGGAAGGATCGTGGAAGAAAGCGTGGGCGTAGCTTAATTGGGGGACGTATGTTTCGGAAGCATGTCGATTTTGTTGCCGTGCTCTTCATTTCGCTGGTGATGTTGGGATTCGCCGAGGTGCGTTCCTGGAACTGGCCCAATGCGCTCGATTCGATCCGTTTCCAGAACGCCATTGAGATCGACCGCTGCCCCCTCACTAACCAGGTCCTGTCAAGCTTCTCCTGGATCTTCCGCTAAGCGATCTTCTGCTGCCTCGCGGTCGCGGCTCAGATAAGATTGAGCCGCGCGCGACAGCAAGCGGAGGTCATAATATAAGCACCCTATGAGTTCGCCTTTAATTGTTCTGCGGAATGTGGAGAAGTATTTCGAACACGGTCCCACCAAGACGTATGTGTTGCGCCGCATCAATGCGGAAGTGAAGGAGGGCGAGTTCATCTCCATCATGGGGCCATCGGGCGCGGGCAAGTCGACGTTGTTGCATCTGCTCGGCATGCACGACAGCGCCTGGACCGGCGAGTATTATCTCGGCGAGCATGCCATTCACAAGCTCGGCAAGAAAGATCGCATGGAGCTGTACAAGAAGTATTTCGGCTTCGTATTCCAGAGCTATCATCTGCTGGACTCGCTCACCGTGTACGAAAATCTCGATATTCCGCTGTCCTACCGCAACATCAAGAAGTCCGAGCGCGACAGCATCGTGTGCGACGTGCTAGACCGCTTTCAAATCGTGGGCAAAAAAGACCTGTTCCCCAACCAGCTTTCGGGCGGCCAGCAGCAGTTGGTGGCCATCGCGCGCGCCATCGTAGCCAGCCCGAAAATCATTCTGGCCGACGAGCCCACCGGTAATCTGCACTCGAGCCAAGGCCGCGAGATCATGGATCTCTTCAAGCGCCTGAACGACGAGGGCACCACGATCATTCAAGTGACGCACAACGAGAAAAATGCCGAGTACGGTCATCGCATCATCAACATCGCCGATGGATGGATCGAGAATTAGCCACGCCGTGGCGCCCCGCATCTTGATCGCGGACGATCAGGCGGACGTGCTGGAAGCTTTGCGCCTGCTGCTGAAGGGCGAAGGCTATCAGATTGAGGCTGCCACCTCGCCCGCGGCCGTGGTCGCCTCGCTCGAAGCGCGCGACTTCGACGTCGTGATCGTGGATCTGAACTACACGCGCGACACGACGTCCGGGCAGGAGGGTTTGGACCTGCTGTCGCGCATCCAGACCATCGATCCGGTGCTGCCGGTGATCGTCATGACGGCCTGGGGAACCGTGGGACTGGCGGTGGAAGCGATGCGGGGAGGCGCGCGCGATTTCGTGCAAAAGCCCTGGGAGAACGAGCGCATGCTCGCGATCGTGAAAACGCAGATCGATCTGAGCAACGCCATCCGCCGAGGCATGCGCCTGGAAGCCGAAAACCGCCTGTTGCGCGCCGAGGGCGTTCCGGCGATGATCGCCGAGTCGCCCGCCATGCAGCCGGTGTTGCAGATGATCTCGCGCGTAGGGCCGTCGGATGCGAACGTGCTCATCACCGGCGAGCCCGGCACCGGCAAGGAAGTAGTGGCGAAGACGCTGTACGCCATCTCGCCGCGCAGCGCCAAGCCCATGGTGACCGTGAATGCCGGAGGATTGGCGGAGGGAGTCTTCGAAAGCGAGTTGTTCGGTCACGTGAAGGGCGCCTTCACGGACGCGAAAACCGATCGCGTGGGCCGCTTCGAGCTGGCCGATACCGGGACCCTCTTTCTGGACGAGATCGCCAATGTTCCGCTGAACCTGCAGGCCAAGATGTTGCGCGTGCTCGAAGTGGGCGAGATGGAGCGCGTGGGATCGTCAAAAACCCGGCGCGTGGATGTGCGAGTGATCTCGGCCACCAATGCGCATTTAGAAGAAGAAGTGCAGGCCGGGCGCTTCCGCCAGGATCTGTTGTTCCGGCTGAACACCATCGAAATCCATCTGCCGCCGTTGCGCGAGCGACGCGAAGATATTCCGCTGTTGGGCGCGCATTTCCTCTCTGCTCATGCGCAGCGTTACCGCAAACGCATCGGCGGATTCGACCGCGCCGCGCTGCAATTGATGCTGGAGCATCCCTGGCACGGAAACGTGCGTGAGCTCAATCACGTGATCGAGCGCGCCGTGCTGATGGCGCAGGATTCGCAGATCAAGCCCGGAGATCTGGCCTTGCGCTCGGGGCGCGACGTCGCGCCGCGCCTGGAGGACATGAGCATCGAGGAAGTGGAAGCCTTTCTCATCAAGAAAGCGCTCGCGCGGTACAGCGGAAACGTCAGCCACGCCGCCACGGCCCTGGGCTTGAGCCGCAGCGCGCTGTACCGGCGTCTCCAGCGCTACGGGTTGTGACCGCGCCGTGAAAGTCCATAAGCAGCGCCTGGTCCACGAACAGCGGATTCTCGTGATGGCGTTGGTGGCGGGGTCGCCCGCGGTGATCACCTCCATGCTGATCCTGTGGCTGGGCAACTATACGCCGCGCGTGCAATGGACGCTGACGGCGTTGATCCTGGGCGTGTGGCTGGGCTTCTGTTTTGCGCTACGCGATCGCGTCGCTTCGCCGCTGCGCACGCTGGCCAATCTTCTGGAGGCCATGCGCGAGGGCGACTATTCCATTCGCGCCCGCCATTCCAAGAGCGGCGACGCGATGGGCGAAGTGATGCAGCAGGTGAACGCCATGAGCGCTACGCTGCGCGCGCAAAGGCTCGGCGCGCTCGAAGCCACCACGCTGCTGCGCAAGGTGATGGAGGAGATCAACGTCGCGGTTTTCGCGTTCGACAGCAATCGCCGGCTGAAGCTGGTAAATCGCGCGGGCGAGCGCCTCTTGAATCAGCCTGCGGTGCGGCTGCTCGATCAATCGGCGGAGCTGTTGGGCCTCGAGCCATACCTGCAAGGGGAAGCGCAGCGCACCGAACAGCGCGCCTTCCCCGGCGGCGCCGCGCGCTGGGGCGTCAGCCGCAGCATGTTTCGCGAGGGCGGGCTGCCGCATCAGTTGGTGGTGGTGACGGACCTGACGCGCCCGTTGCGCGAGGAAGAATTGAAGGCCTGGCAGCGGCTGGTGCGCGTGCTGGGACATGAGCTGAATAATTCGCTCACGCCCATCAAGTCCATCGCGGGCAGCCTGGAAAATATTTTGACGCGCCAGCCCCGGCCCGAGGATTGGGAGGCCGATACGCGCAAGGGGCTGGCCGTGATCGCGGCGCGCAGCGAAGCCTTGAGCCGCTTCATGAACGCTTATGCGACACTGGCCAAGCTGCCGCGGCCCACCATCGGCGAAGTGGGTGTCGCGGAGTTGGTCCGGCGGGTGGCGAGACTCGAGACACGCGTCGCGCCCGAAGTGGTGTCGGGCCCGGATCTGGTGATTCAGGCCGACCCCGATCAGTTGGAGCAATTGTTGATCAACGTCATTCGCAACGCCGCGGATGCGTCGCTAGAAACCGGCGGCGGGGTGCGCGTGGGCTGGGAACGGCAGGATTCGCGCCTGACCGTTTGGGTGCGCGATCAGGGACAGGGGCTGGCGAATACTTCGAATTTGTTTGTGCCGTTTTTCACGACTAAGCCAAACGGTTCAGGAATCGGGCTGGTGCTGAGCCGGCAAATCGCCGAAGCGCACGGCGGAACACTGACCTTGCAAAACTCGCCCGAAGGCCGGGGGTGCGAGGCGCGGCTGGTTTTGCCGCTGTCGTAGTCGCAAGGTGTCGCAATACGAAGTATTACGATGTATTATTAGGTGAGAATGCGCGGGACCATCAGCTTTCGATTGGATTCTGAGAAGCGAGAGGCCCTGGACGCCGTTGCCTCCGTGTTGGACAGGGATCGCAGTTATATCCTGAACGAGGCGATTGACGCCTATCTGGATGTCCAGCAGTGGCAGATCGAACATATCCGCAAGGGCCTGCGGCAGGCCAATGCCGGTCAGTTTGCCACAGAAGCTGAAATGAAGGCCGCCTTGGCCCCCCGCCGCGGGTGAATCTCACGCCTGGCAATGGCCGGACAAGTTCGGGCCGCTTATGACGGTGAGTTCTTGTGCATGTGTCGATGCCTTGCATCACAGGTTCAGAGCGTCGAGAGGAGTCTCGACGCGGCACGCAGGAGTGCGATGCGCCACAAATGGAGCCAGATACCCACAGTAAAGAGGTCTCTGCGACATGCCGCCAGTCCAACTCAGCCGCCCGGTTCTGCGGCTAACTTGAGCCTGTTAGGGAATTTACTGGCCCGTAAAGTCCTTTGATTTTTTGCGAACCTAACGCCTGCCCGCTACGTACGTCTATCAGAGCTGAGCGATCCGGATTCCGGCGCTCGCAAGGAGGCCCAATTGGATTCAGACGCCACGACACTGATTCATCTCCAAAGCGTAACCAAGGTTTTCAGTACCGACGAGGTGGAAACCCATGCGCTAGCGGGGGTGGAGCTGACGATCAATAAGGGCGAATATCTATCCATTTCCGGGCCATCGGGCTGCGGGAAGTCGACGCTGCTGGCCATCCTCGGGCTGCTGGACACGCCGTCGGACGGCACCTATGTACTCAACGACACGCGCGTGGACCACATGAAGCTTTCCCAGCGCGCGCGCGTGCGCAATCGCGAAATCGGATTCATTTTCCAGGCATTCAATTTAATTGGCGACCTCACGGTTTACGAAAACGTCGAGCTGCCGCTCACCTACCGCAATATGCCGGCGGCGGAGCGCAAAAAGCTGGTGAAGGATGCCCTGGAACGCGTGGGGATGTCGCACCGCATCAAGCATTATCCTTCGCAATTATCGGGAGGCCAGCAGCAGCGCGTGGCCGTGGCGCGGGCGCTGGCCGGGCGTCCCTCCATTTTGTTGGCCGATGAGCCGACGGGCAACCTCGATTCGGCCAACGGCGAGCAGGTCATGAATCTGCTGAGCGAGCTGCACCAGGAAGGCGCCACCATCTGCATGGTGACGCACGATCCGCGCTACGCGCGCTGTGCCGACCGTACCATCACGCTGTTCGATGGCCGCATCGTCGAGGAGCAGGTTCAGAACGCGGCGCAAGCCTGACCGGTACGGTCGGATTACTTCTCCGACGGGATAGGAATGTCGGCGGCCGGGATCGGCGAGTGCGATCCGCGCACGAATTCGAACCACGCTGGCACCGTAACCGGCTTGTCATCGCGCGATGCGGCGCGAAATCTCCAACCCTCGAAGGCTCGAAGCAGTTCGCTGTCCCATTTGGGATCGGACGACTTCAGCACGCGCGGATTCATAGGGACGCCTTTCAGCCCGACCTCGAACGCGATCGTTACCGAAACGTTTTCCTCTAGATCGACCGTGTTCGGGAATCTCGCTTGCATCACCGCCGGCCGTGTGGCGCCCGCCGGAGGGTGAAAGACGGCGCGAACCAGATGCCAGTCCCACAGATCCCGCGGGCGCCGGAAAAAAACCTCTTCGTCGACCTGCACGTCGGCGGGCATCCCGTTTCGTGTTCCGGGCCTGAAGCGCCACGTCGTCACGTTTTCGATGGCACTCTCGTCCAGGCCCAGGCCGAGCGGCCGGGCCACCCGGATGTCGCGCGGCTGGCCATCGGATCCAACGACGAGTGACAACAACACCCCGCCTTCGAGCCTCGCCAGGCCCGCCTCAGCGGTGTACTCGGGCGGCGTTTTTGCGGCGGCAAACGGCGCGACGATTCCCGGACCCGCGCGGTACACCTGAGCCGCAACGCTCGCGCACAGGCACGGGATGAGCCACCATTGGGTCAAATTTCTTTATAGCGCGGCTTTTCTCATAGCGCAGCGTGAGACCGCGTCGGTTAGAACATCGTGCGTGAGTAAACGCCGCCCGGCGAGTCCGGTGAGGTGAGATAACACTCGGCCGCGTAGGTGACCTCGCCCGGTTTCAACCCCGAAACAAAGTTCCCCGCGCGCGCCGAAAGGTCGTTCATCCAATCCCCCACCTTGCCGCTCGCGGCGTCGATTTTGGCCGGTGTTCCGAACGAACTGGAACGCAGGGAGCGGTTGCCCAGCACATAGCGTTCCGTGACCACCGCGTATCCCTGATTGCTGCATCTTGCGGCGCCGTTGGAGGCGCAATCCGAAGCGTGGACCATGCGAATTTTGCTGAGAATCAGAACGCACTTCCCGTCTTGGATATCGATTCCGTCGCCTTCGGCCACGCTCAAAGCGATGTTTTGATTCGCGGTCTGCGAGAAGTCCATGCCTTGCGCGTACAGGCTGGCTAGATCGTGGCTGATCTTGTAAGCCTCGTCGCTCTGGCTGGCGTTCCGGCTCACCAGTACCACCCCGATGGACAGCGGAAGCAAAAAGATCGCACCTAACGCGTAAAGCCGCAGGGAGCTGGTGGCGGAAGGTTTGGGGCGGCGCAGCACGGCTGAAGTTTACGTTACGCGATGCGGTCTACAATTTTCCAGACCTTATTGCCGCCAATTTGCGGTCATTTCCGACTTAGTACCTTACGGAGGGTTGGTTTCAGCGCAGCGCGCGAACGAATATGACTGTCGGTACTCACGGGGGAAGAGTATCAGTCTCACTGGCTTGTATTCCCTGGCGGCTTTTTGCCGGGCGACCGCGAACGCGGGTAATCTAAGTGGTGGATCGAACGGGCCCGCCGGAAACATGAACACGCTGTATCAAGATCTGCGCTACGCGATTCGCACGCTCCTCGCGTCGCCCGCGTTTTCCGCCATCGCCATTCTCACGCTAGCCCTCAGCATCGGCGCAAATACAGTGTTGTTCTCCGTGGTCAGCGGCGTTCTGCTGAATCCGCTTCCGTATCCGCATCCCGGGCAACTCGCCGCCGTGTATCAGACTAGCTCCGGATTCGACAAGGCGCCCACGGCGTATCTGAATTTTCTGGATTGGCAGCGCGACACGCGAACGTTTTTGTCCATGGCCATGTACCACAACGAAGATTACAATTTCCTGGGAACGGGCGAAGCGGAGCGGGTCAGCGGCTACATGATTTCGACGGATTTTTTTGAAACGCTCGGAGTGCAGCCGGTGCTGGGCCGCGCGTTTCGTCCGGAAGACGATCGCCTGCACGCCGCGCCGGTGGCGATCCTGGGCGGTGGATTTTGGAAGCGGCGATTCGGATCGGCGTCCGATGCGGTGGGCAAATCCATCGTCTTGAGCGGCGCCTCCTATACGGTGATTGGCGTGATTCCGGAAAGCTTCACCTTCTACGGCCAACAGCGCGATGTCTACACGCCCATCGGACAGTGGGCGGATCCCACGTTTCGCGATCGCCGGTTGGTCTATAGCTCCGGCGTGATCGGGCGGTTGAAGCCCGAGGTGACGCCGTCGGAGGCCAATGCCGATATGACGCGCATCGCGCGAAATCTCGCCGCCGTTTACCCGGAGGCGGACCAAGGATTGGGCGCGACTGTCGTTCCGTTAAAAGAAGATATTGTGGGTGGCGTGCAGCCGATTCTGCTGGTGCTGCTAGGCGCGGTTGGTTTTCTGCTGCTGATCGCGTGCGCGAATATCGCGAGCCTGCTGCTGGTACGCGGTGTGGGGCGCTCGCGCGAATTCGCGGTGCGAACGGCGCTCGGGGCGAGTGGTGGACGCGTGGTCCGGCAACTGCTCACCGAAAGCGCCGTACTGGCGGGAGCCGGCGCGGTATTGGGACTTTGGATGGCTTATTACAGCGCCCACACGGTGGTCCGCATCCTGCCCAGCACGTTCCCGCGCGCGGCTGAAGTGGCGTTGGATTCGCGCGTGCTGCTTTTCACGCTCGGCATTGCGCTGCTGGCTGGAATTCTGTTCGGTCTGGCCCCGGCGTGGAAGAGTTCCCGCGGGAATCTGCTGGATGTGCTGAAAGAAGGCGGCCGGGGCGCCGGCAGCGCGCGGCATCGCCTGCAGGCAGCCTTCGTGGTAATGGAAATTGCCCTGACGCTCGTCTTGCTGGTGGGTGCGGGGTTGATGATTCGCAGCATCGTGGCGCTGTGGCGGGTGGATCCCGGCTTCAATCCGCGCCACGCGGTGACGTTTTCTTTGTCCATGCCGGCAAGCGGCGATGCGAGCATTGCAGCCACTCGCGCGCGGCTGCGCGCGTTCGACGAAAAGATGCGCGAAGTACCCGGTGTGGAAGCGGTCTCTGTGACGCTCGGATCCCGGCCCATGATTCACAATTCCACCGAAGCGTTCTGGATCGAAGGCCGGCCAAAACCAGCCAACATGAATGAAATGCCCCAAGCGCTGTTTTACCTGGCCGAATCGGGATTTGAGAAGGCGATGGGGATCGCGCTCGAACGCGGCCGATTCATTGGCCCCGCTGACGATGAGCGCGGCCCGGTGGCGATCGTCATCGACGACGTTTTCGCGCGTATGTACTTCCCCGGCGAAGATCCCATCGGCCAGCGCATCCACCTGGCCGGGTTCGGCGTGCAAGCCGAGATTGTCGGTGTGGCCAGGCACATAAAACAATGGGGGCTGGACGCCGATGACAGCTCCGCAATCGAAGCTCAGTTCTACTATCCCTTCATGCAGCTTCCGGCTAAGCTGTTTCCCAGCGGTGCCACGGTAGTCGCGGTGGTGTTACGGACCGCGGGCGACCCGGCGGCTGTTATGGGAGCCGTCCGCGAGGTCGCGCGGCAGCTCGATCGCGGCGACGTGATCTATAACGTGGCAACCATGGGCGAGGTGGTGTCCAATTCGTTTGCTTCGCGGCGCCTCGCGATGACGCTGCTGAGCTCTTTCGCGGCTCTGGCGCTCATTCTCGCGTGCGTGGGCATCTACGGCGTGGTTTCGTACCTGGTGAGCCAGCGCACCCAGGAGATCGGAGTGCGCGTGGCGCTGGGTGCGCAGCGCGCCGACGTTTTGCGGCTGGTGATCGGGCAGGGCGCGAAGATGGCGCTGGCCGGAATCGCGCTGGGAATGGCGGCTGCTCTAGCGCTCACCCGCTTTCTTGAGCACCAGATCTTCGGCGTCAGCGTGCACGATCCGTTGACTTTTGCCGGAGTCGCTGCGTTGCTCGCGATCGTCGCCGGAGCCGCCTGTTTTATCCCCGCTCGGCGTGCTTTACGCGTGGATCCGATCGTGGCCCTGCGCTGCGAATGACCTGCAACCCGTGCGCCTGGCGCGGCATCTGATGCAATTGGCCCTCGGGCGGCGACCGAAGGGTCGATCGCGCTCGAATGTTATCCTGAAAGAAAAAAATGACTTACGACCTCATTGTGATTGGGAGCGGCCCGGGCGGCTACTCCGCGGCGGTGCGCGCCGGCCAGTATGGCCTGAAGACCGCGATCGTCGAAAAAGATCCGAAGCTGGGCGGTACCTGCCTGCACGTGGGCTGCATTCCCACCAAGGCCCTCCTTCACACCGCCGACCTGTGGGAGCATTTCGTCAATCCGGGCGATGAAGGCATCGCCTGTGAAAATCCGCGCCTGGAGTATGCCAAGGTGCTGGACCGCAAAAACAAAATCGTCGCCAAGCACGCCAAGGGCGTCGAGTTCCTGATGAAGAAGAACAAAGTGGATTGGGTGAAAGGCTATGGGACCATCCTGCCGCGCGCAGGTGCGGGGCCCATCCGCGTCGAAGTGAGGTCCGAAGGCGGCGCCCAAACACTCGAGACCAAGAATGTCATCATCGCCACGGGGTCGGAAGCGCGCATGCTCCCCGGCCTGGAGCCGGACCCGAAGACGATTCTGACGAACATCGAGATCCTGGATATTCCGGTCATCCCCAAGACCATGCTGATCATCGGCGCGGGCGCCGTGGGCGTGGAGTTTGCGTCGATCTTCAACCGCTTTGGGACGCAAGTCACGATCCTCGAAATGCTGCCGCGCCTGGTCCCAGTGGAAGATGAAGAAGTTTCCAAGGAACTGGAGCGCCATTTCAAGAAGACCGGTATCCGCTGCGAAACCGGCGCCAAGGCCGAGAACATCACGCGTACGGAGAACGGAGTGCGGCTATGCGCGGCGCTTGCCAACGGCAAGCGCGAGGACATGGAAGCCGAGACGCTGCTTGTCGCCGTGGGCCGCAAGCCGAATACCGAAAACATCGGCCTCGACAAGTTGAAGGTCGAGCTGGATCGCGGCTTCATCAAAGTGGATGCGAACCAGCAGACCGGGGAACCGGGCGTTTACGCGATCGGCGATGTCGTCGCGGGCACGCCGCAACTGGCGCACGTGGCGTCCATGGAAGGCATGGTGGCTGTCGCGCACATGGCGGGCAAGACGGTGAAGCCGATCAACCGCAACCGCATCCCCGGATGCACATATACCGAGCCCGGCATTGGCAGCGTGGGGCTTACCGAAGCGCAGGCCCGCGCGCAGGGCTTCGCGGTGAAGGTGGGCAAATTCCCGTTCGTCGCCAATAGCAAAGCCACCATCCTCGGACAGCATGACGGATTCGTGAAGGTAGTGGCGGAGGAGAAGTACGGCGAAATCCTGGGCGTCCACATCATCGGGCCGGAAGCTTTCGAACTGGTGGCGGAAGCGGTGCTCGCGATGGAGGCCGAAGCGACGGTGGAAACCTTGATGAGCACCATCCACGCGCATCCCACGTTGTATGAAGCCATGGGCGAGGCGTTCAACAACGTCTACGGGCTCACCATCAATGCTTGAAGTTCGGGATCTCGGCCGCATGCGTTATGGCGACGCATGGGCCATCCAGAAGGATCTGGTCGAAAGACGCAAGCAGGGACTGATTCCCGATCAACTTCTTTTTGTCGAACATCCGCACGTGATCACGCAGGGGCGCAACGGACGCGCGGAAAATCTGCTGGCGAGCGAAGAGACGCTACGCAGCGCCGGCATCGAGTTTTATCCCACCAACCGCGGCGGCGACATCACCTATCATGGCCCCGGACAGATCGTGGGCTATCCGATCCTGGATTTGCGAGAATGGAAGCGCGACGTGGTCGCTTATGTTCGCACGGTCGAGCAGGCGATCATGGAGGCGCTGGCGGAGTTTCACATCGTGGCCGGGCGCGTTCCCGGCTGCACCGGTGTGTGGGTAGATGGCAGGAAAGTGGCCGCCATCGGCGTGCATATCAGCCGCTGGGTCACTTCGCATGGTTTCGCGTTGAATCACACCACCGATTTACGTTACTTTCAGTACATCGTTCCTTGTGGGCTAACCAAGCCGGTCACTTCCATGCGGGAACTGGGATCGGACGCTAGCCGCGAACAAGTGCTCGCCGCGTTGTCGACGAGTTTTGCGCGCGTATTCGACCGCGACCTTTTGAGCCGCGAGACGCAACTGAGCCGCGACGCACAACTGAGCCGCCACCTGGCGGTACACTCGGAGACGACCGGAAGTCGTGCACTAGAGAATACCGACTCGAAGGACGCAGGACGGGTGGCCCGTGAGGGAGCGGAAGTTTATACACGGAGACATTCATGACTGATGTAGTAATGCCGCAGATGGGCGAAAGCATCGTGGAAGGCACGCTGACCAAGTGGCTGAAGAAGCCCGGCGAACACGTGGATCGCGATGAGCCGTTGTTTGAGATTTCCACCGATAAAGTGGACACGGAAATTCCGTCGCCCACGGCCGGCGTCTTGAAGGAAGTCCTGGTGGAAGAGGGCAAGACGGTGGCGATCAGCACCGTAGTGGGCCGCATCGAAGAAGGCTCCGGTAACGGCGCGTCAGCTCCGGCGCCTGCAGCCGCGAAAGCTGTTCCAGCGGCTACAAAACCGGCGGCCGCTCCCGCGCCTGCTCCTGCAGCGGCTGCATCGAAACCCGCGCCTGCGCCGCCCGCGCGTCCGGCCCCCGAACGGATTCCTGAACCAGTGGCTCACTCGGCCGGCCCTTACCCGATTCCCGTCGAAGAGCCCGCGTCGGCATCGGAGGTGGAATCGCCGGCCGGCCCGCTCTCGCCGCTGGTGCGCAAGATGGCCCGCGAGTACGGCATCGATCTGCGCCAGGTGCGTGGCAGCGGTTCGGGCGGACGGATCACCAAACAGGACTTGGAAGCTTACATGTCGGCGCAAGGCGCGCGGACCATGGCACAAGCGACCGCGCCGCCCGCGGTCCCAGCAGCCATGACGCCGACTGTCTACGCTCCCGCCGTTCCTAGCGCGCCCGCTCCACCAGCGCCTGTCCCCGCGATTATGCCGCGCGCCGAAGCTCCGCGCGCGCGCGTGGAACCGATGAGTGTGATGCGGCAGCGCATCGCCGAACACATGGTCATGTCCAAGCGCGTTTCGGCGCACGTCACCACGGTCCATAAGACCGACATGACGAAGATCGCTAAGATGCGCGAGCGCAACAAAGCCGAATTCCAGGCTCGCTACGGCTACTCGCTGACCTTCCTGCCTTTCGTCATCAAGGCCGCGGCGGAGGCGATTCGACACTACCCAATCGTCAATGCCTCCATCGAAAGCACGAACATCATCTATCACAACGAAATCAACATCGGGATCGCCGTGGCGCTCGAAAACGGGTTGATTGTGCCGGTGATCCGCAACGCCGACGAGAAGAACGTCGTGGGGCTGCAGCGTTCCATCGTCGATCTCTCCACGCGCGCCCGCTCGCGCCAACTCAAGCCCGACGAGGTGCAAGGCGGAACGTTTTCCATCACGAATTTCGGCAGCTTCGGTAGTGTGTTCGCGACGCCGGTGATCAATCAGCCGCAGGTGGCGATTTTGGGAGTGGGCGCCGTGGAGAAAGTGCCGGTGGTGGTGGATGACGCCATCGCCATTCGCTCCGTGGCGTATCTCGCCCTAACTTTCGACCATCGCCTCATTGACGGCGCGCTCGCCGACCAGTTTACTGCGAAGGTGAAATCGATTCTGGAAAACTGGTCTGAAGAAGTTTTGTGACGGCTGAGGAAATCTTTCTTCAGTTCTCGGCCGAGAAGCTGGAACAACTGCACGGCCGCATCCAGGATTGTCTCGCGCGACTAACCGCCGAACAAATTTGGACGCGTGGCTCTGAAAACGAAAACGCCGTCGGCAACCTGGCCTTGCATCTGGCAGGCAACGTTCGCCAGTGGATCGGTTCAGGCGTCGCCGGATGGCCCGACCATCGCCACCGCGATTCCGAGTTCGACGCGCGCGGCGGCAAATCCCCTGGGGAACTGGCTGAGCTGCTGAAGATTCGGGTTACTGAAGCCGCGTCCATCATCCGTAGCCTGCACGGGGGCCGGCTGACGGAACGCATCACTCCGCAAGGATACGACGTGTCGGTTCTGGAGGCGATTGCTCATGTAGTGGAGCATTTTTCCATGCACACCGGCCAGATCATCCTGCTGACCAAAATGCTGACCGGAGAGGATATGGCCTATTATGAGGATCTTCGCGGTTCCGGTCGATTGTCCGGAACGAGGTCACCCCAAAGTACGGTTGACTAAGATGTATTCGTATGGCATAATCGTACATATGAAGAAGACATTGAATATTGATCAGACGTTGCTGGAGGAAGCCAAGGCGGCTAGCGGGGCGTCCACGGATACCGATACGGTGCGCCTGGGGCTGGAGGCCTTGGTGCGCCGTGCCGCAAACCAGCGTTTGAAGGCTCTGGGAGGATCCGAGCCGGATGCGCAGGACGTTCCTCGGCGGAGAGAAGAACCGGCTGTCAAGCACCATACCGCTTAATGGTCTTGGTGGACACTTCCGTCTGGATTCGGTTCCTGATGGGCCGCGAGCCTTTCTTAGGCGAACTCGGACGGCTCCTCAATGCCGATCAAGTTGTAGGCCACGAACTCGTCTACGGCGAGTTGCTCATTGGGGATCGTGGCGGCCGCAAGAAGCTTCTAGGCGATTATAAACTGAGGATGCAAGCGGCCACGGTCCCTCATCGAGAAGTGGTCACGTTCGTCGAGCACCGTCACCTGCACGGGCGCGGCATCGGCTGGATCGACGTGCACCTGCTGGCATCCGCCATGGTGAGCGATGCGGAGCTCTGGACTGCCGACCCGCGGCTAGCGGCGATCGCCAATGAATTTGGTGTCGACTATGGGCTCTCCAAGTAAGGGAGCCTCTTCTTTCAGTTGGACGCCGGAAAGTTTCCGTCGCCGCGCTTCATTCATCAGGAACAGCAGCTTGTGCGCGGCAGCGGCGTAGCTCAAGCCTTCCGCGCGAATATTCGAGACGCAGTTGCGCTCGGCGTCGGTGCGGCCGGGCCGCGGCTGCCACGTCAGGTACGCGCCCAGGCT
>JASHQT010000218.1 GCA_030039005.1 Bryobacteraceae bacterium | reverse complement strand
AATCGCAGCAGCGCGGCCATTTGTTCGACGAGGCGCTCGGCGCGCGCCGGGTCTTCCGGAATCAGCGAAGAAATCGAGTTGAGCGTGTTGAACAAAAAGTGCGGGTGAATCCGCGATTCGAGCGAGGCAAGCTGGGCTTCGGTGGCGAGTTTCAACGCGCGCTCGCGTTCCAGCTCCTTGGTGCGCAGTTCGAGCGTCGTTTCATCCAGCCGCTCGCGCAGCGTGGTGTAGATCCCGATGGTGACGCCCGCGGCGATGGTCAGGACGGCAGCGAACTTAAAAGAGCCGAAGAATTGCGGCCAATAAGCATTCAGCGGCTGCCAGCGCAAGGCGACGAATACAAGACCGGCGGCGAGACAACCGGCAAAGCAGGCCGCGAGCATCGCGCATACGCGAAAGACCCACTGCAAGGCTTCCGGTAAGCACCGCGCCTGCTCCCAGACTCGCGGAATCAGCAGGAACGCGATGCTACCGATGCAATTTGAGTAGACCCAGCAGAAGCCGAACTCGACCAGGAGCTGGCGCCCCGACATGCCGGGATTCATTGTAAAGAGCAGAATCGCCGGGACGAGCGCGAAGGCCGAGTCCCAAAGCACGGCATTCCGGAGGGTCTTGAAGCAAACTCGCGCGTTCATGGCAGCCGTAATCTCTATCTTACTTACTCGCTTCGGCCGAGCTGGTGTGGCAACTCTGGCAGCCGGCGTCGCGCGGGGCGAGATTCTTGGTCAATAGCCAAGTGGTGGCGGACTTGGCGTAAGGCGTTTCGGGCAGGTCCTTCTGGATGCGCTCGAACCATTGCTCTGCCTTATCCGTTTGGCCGAGGCGTGCGTAACCGTCGGCCAGGCCGATCATCAGCTCGCCGCTTTTGTGCGTGCCGAGCTGGCTTAAATCCGGCCCTTGAACCGAGTAGGCTTTCTCGTAATCACTCACGCCTTTCTCGATCAAAGGGTGGGCGGCCTCCTGAGGCAAATATTGCGACGCCACCAGCAGCACGGCTCCGCGCACGATGCGCACGCCGAGATCGTTGGGCGCGAGCTCGGCCGCCTGATCCATTTCATCCAGCCCGCGCTGCCACAGCTCGCCGCCGGTTTTCTGGTCGCCTTTTTCGAACGCCTGGCGCGATTCGGTAACCAGGCCGGTGCCGTGCCAGACCAGGGCTTCGGGCTGCTTGGGGTCGCTCGCCAAGATGTTTTCGCAGATTTTCATGCCTTTGTCGAGCGAGGCGCGGTCGCCGGCGAGACCGGCAAAGAAGTAGTTGCGGACCTGGAAGTCGAAACGGTCCTGACTGAGGAGAACGCCGGCGCTGAGGATCGCGACGGCGGCGAGGGTTGTTTTTTGAAGTTTCATGACGGACTCCTTTCGAGTACAGAATAGGCGGGGAGGCGCGGAATCCGAGCGGGGTTCGGATGGGGGTCGCAGGAATCGGATGAGCGGTCGGAATTGGGCGATGGATTGCAGCGGCGGAATAAAATGATCACGATGAACCGTCTCTGCTACTCCGTGTTGTTCGCGTCGTTGCCTGTGGGCCTTGCGAGCTCCCAGACACCCATGAGCTGTGTCCAAGAGCTAACCATGCCACGCTTCACTCCTCAAGACATGGGATTCGCGCCGGCGACCGGGAGCATTTTCCTAACTCTGGGCCACAAGGGCGAGGTGTCCTCGGTCCGCTTCGATTCCGCAAAGAAACTGCTAAACCTCGATTTGGAGGGTATATTTCGTTACGGCGCGCGGTACGACCCGAAATGCTCGGGAATGACGTTAAGCTTTACGGTGAGCTACGTTGTGCTCAACGGGGAGCCAGAGGTGTATCCAGTCGCAACAGTGAAGTTTCTTGCCCCGAATAAGTTCATTATGGAATTTCCGCGAATAAAACCGATCAGAGACCGGCATAGAAGCGGCAGGACCGCACCATGAGCTACAATGCTCTGTAACGCTACCGTCACATACGTAATATAGAATGCTCCCCATGGACCAAATCCAAATCGAGCGGAAGCCCGGCGCGGCGAGCGATGTCACCGTTTTCGCGCTCACCGGACCGCTCACCATGCAGACGCTGTTCGACTTCCAGACTGCCGTACGCCAGCCGGACTTGAAGAGCACCATCGTCGATTTCACCGGCGTGCCTTACATCGATTCGGCGGGCCTGGGGATCGTGCTCAGCCACTGGGCACACACGCAGCGCATCGGCGTGAAATTCGCGGCTGTGGGCATCTCCGAGCGCGTCGGCGTGCTGCTGGAAATGACCGGGGTCGCCAAACTCCTGCCGTCCTACGCCACCGTCGCCGACGCCGAGCGTGCCTTTGCGAGCAACTCCTCTTCGGTAGCATCTGTCTAATGAACGCTGAGCCGCTGGCTCAGGAACGTCGGGCCGGTTCGGCCCTCTTTTGCGCTTTGACCGTAAAATATATTGCCTGACTGTTGCCAGGCTGTGGTAGTGTAATAAGTTAAGGTTTCGGAAACCCTTTTCTTGATCAAGGACTACATTGCGCTCACCAAGCCGCGGATCACGTGGCTCATCCTGATGAGCACCGGCGTCGGGTACTTCTTTGGCGCCAAGGGCGGGTGGCACTGGCTGACTCTGCTCCATACCATCATCGGAACCGGGCTGATCGCCTCGGGAACCGCCGCGCTGAATCAATGGATGGAGCGCGAGGCCGATTCCAAAATGCGGCGCACTCAGGCTCGTCCGCTGCCCGCTGGGCGCCTGAACGCGGGGCGCGCGCTCATCTTCGGCCTGGTGATCTCGGCCGCCGGCTTCATGGAATTATGGCTAGGCGCGAATTTGCTATGCGCGATCCTGGGATTCTTCACGCTGACGCTTTATTTGTGCGTATACACGCCGCTCAAACGGCGGTCGCCGCATTCGACCACCGTGGGATCGATTCCCGGCGCGATGCCGCCGCTGATTGGTTTCGCCGCAGCCAGCGGCACGTTGACCTGGGACGCGTGGATTCTGTTCGCGATTCTGCTGCTGTGGCAGTTCCCGCATTTTTACGCCATCGCGTGGATGTACAAGGAAGACTACGCGCGTGCGGGCATTCGCATGCTGCCGGTAGTGGAGCCGGACGGCCGCTCGACGGCGCGGCGCATTTTGCTTTACTCGCTGGCGCTGATTCCCATCAGCCTGATGCCGAAGTTCTTCGCGATGGCCGGCAACGTCTATTTCTATGGCGCGCTGGCGCTGGGGCTGGGCTTCCTGTACTACAGCCTGCGCATCGGCGCGGATCGCACGCGGCAGCAGGCGCGGCGCGTGTTGCTGGCGTCGGTGGTGTACCTGCCGGTATTGTTTAGTTTGATGTTGATGGACCGGCCGGCATGAAGTTTATGGCCTTATGAAGTACTTATTGGTTCCCACCATCGCTTTCGCGCTCGTTGGGTGCTCGCATCCGGCCACGCAACTGGAGATTTTCGGCGATGTTCCGCATTTCGAACTGACCGCGCAGAGCGGCCAGGCCTTCGATAGCAGCGTCTTGGCCGGGAAAATCTGGGTCGCGGATTTCATTTACACCACGTGCCCGGGGCCGTGCCCACGCATGACCTCGCAGATGCATGAGGTACAGCAGGCGGTTTCGAAGCTGGGCGATGTCCGGCTGGTTTCGTTCACCATCGACCCGGCCCAGGACACGCCGAAGGTATTGGCGGCGTATGCGCAAGTGCATGGAGCTTCGGCCGCGATGTGGTATTTCCTCACCGGGCCGGTAGCGACGCTGCAGATGCTGGATCGCGATGCATTCAAGCTGGGCAATATCGACGGCACGCTGCAGCACAGCACGCGCTTTGTGCTGGTGGACCGGCAGGGGCGCATTCGCGGCTATTACGACACCTCGGACCAGTCTTCGATTCCCCAGGTGATCGCGGACGTGAAGGCGCTCGACGCACAGCGCACCTGATGGATGTACATACGCTCCCGGCCGTGAACGCGACGCTGAACGCGATCGCGGCCGTGCTGCTTGGGATCGGGTTTGCGTTGATCCAGCAAAAGCGCATCCAGGCGCACCGGCGCGTGATGCTGACGGCGTTCGGCGTGTCGGTGGTGTTTCTGATCAGCTACCTGGTGCATCACGCGATCGCGGGAGTGATATATGACCAGCACACCGGCGCGCGGCACGCAATTTACTTGACCATCCTGACCACGCACACGATCCTCGCCGTTGCGACGCCCGTGCTCGCGATCATCACGCTGCGGCGCGGCCTGCGTATGGACGTGAAGCGGCATCGGGCGATCGCGAAGTGGACGTGGCCGATTTGGATGTATGTGAGCGTGACGGGGGTGGTGGTGTATTTTATGCTCTACCGCTAGCCGGAGCCTGCTCCGGCGCTGCGGGTAGAGTAGAAATGCGAGGGAGACGAGGAAGACAAGGAATGGAGGTAGCGATCCAGAAAACGGCTGGTCTCGTCGAGCAAACCCAACAGGGAATTAGTATCCGAATAGCCGAGATCTTGGGTCAGGATCAGATAGTAGCGGCATTCCTCAAGAGAAGCTTGGGCAACGTTCAAGAATCGTGCTTTATCCACGCGGCCACGTCGCTTGAAGCCTTCAGCAATGTTCGCAGGTACGGAGACAGCCGCCCGCTGTAGCTGGGAGGAAAGACCGAAAAGCTCGTGCTTAGGAAAACTGGCCGTTGTCCGATAGACCGCAAGGGTTAGAGCACGGGCTTTCTGCCAGACCAGCAAGTCCTGCAAGTTTCTTGCTTTGGGCTGCACGTCGTTTAGTGTATTCCTGGTCTCCCTTGTCTCCCTCGTATTCCTAGTATTCTGGTCTCGTGCCTCCACAAACCAAAGGCCGCCTGACCGCGCACACGACCGCGGCAGGTTGAGCGTCGAAGCTGAGTCCAAAGGTTTTGGACCAAGTGCTCGCCCGCGTCCCGCGTTGGGCGAACGAAAACGTGCTGGTGGGCTTTGACACCGCCGACGATGCCGGCGTGTACAAGCTGACGCCGGAGTGTGCCTTGGTCCAGACCGTGGATTTCTTCACTCCGATCGTCGATGACGCGTATACATTCGGCGCGATTGCGGCCGCCAATGCGCTCAGCGACGTTTACGCCATGGGTGGCAAGCCGCTGTCGGC
>JASHQT010000018.1 GCA_030039005.1 Bryobacteraceae bacterium | reverse complement strand
TATGGCTGGATGGTCGAATACGCCGATATCGACAACATCCAGCGCCAGGACCTGGTCGATTTCTACCGCCGCTACTATTTCCCCGCTAATATCACGCTCGAAATTCTCGGCGATTTTTCCACCGCTGATATGAAGGATAAACTCGAGCGGCTCTTCGGCTCCTGGACCTACACACAGCCCCCGGTGCCGGCCTTCCCCAAGGTGGAAGAGAAAGCCCATCCCGGTGTTTACCTCGCGACGAAAGAAGACACCACGCAAACATTCTTCTACGTCGGCGAATTGGGCGGCGAGCTGCGCGACAAGGATTATCCCGCGCTCGAAGTGGCGTCGGAAATCCTCGGCGGCGGTTTTTCCAGCCGCCTGTTCCGCAACGTGCGCACCCAGCACGGCTGGGCCTACAACATCTACGCGGGCTGGGCCGCCAACTACGATCATCCCGGCCTTTTCCAGATTTCAGGCAGCACGCAATCGGCCCACACCGTCGATACCATCAAAGCCATCGACGAAGAGTTGGAGCGCATCCGCACCACCGAAGTCACCGACGAAGAGTTGCAGACCGCGAAAGACACCGTGCTGAACGGCTTCGTCTTCAATTTCGACCGGCCCAGTAAAACGCTCAACCGCCTGATGGTATATGAATACTACGGCTACCCGAAGGACTTCATCTTCCAATACCAGAAGGCCATCGCCGCCGTCACCAAGGCCGATGTCTTGCGCGTGGCCAAGGAACACTTTCGGCCCGAAAATCTGAGTTACGTGGCCGTGGGTAATCCCAAGGATTTCGGAACCCCGCTTGCGAGCCTCGGCCGGAACGTGGAAGCAATCGACCTGACCATCCCCGAACCCAAGCCTCAGTCCGCCAGCGCGACTCCCGAATCGATAGCCCAAGGCAAAGCGCTGCTGGCGCGCGTGCAGCAGGCCCTCGGTGGCGTGGAAAAACTTGCTGCCGTAAAGGATCTGCAAATGCACGCCAATCTCGAAGTCCAAACCCCGGGCGTTGTCACGCGCGTCAAGCAAACCACTTCCTTCATCCCGCCCTCCGTTTTCCGCCAGGACAACGAGCTCGCCGTGTTCAAGCAGTCTGTCTATTCGGACGGAACCTCGGGCTGGCTCGCCGGCATGCAAGGCCTCCAGAATCTGCCCCCGCCAGTGCTGAAACAAATCCATGGCGAAGCGTTTCGATTGCTGGTGCGCCTGGCGCTCAGCGATCGTGACCCGGATCGCACCGTCAATCTGGCCTCGCCGGGTGTGCTTGAAATTGCATCCAAGGACGGCGAAAGCGTCCGCCTCACCGTCGACGATAAGACCGGGCTTCCGGAAAAACTCGGCTACCAGCAATCGCCCGCCGAAGGCGGAGCCGCCGTGGAAGAAATCTTCTCGGACTGGCGCGACATCGACGGCCTGCATCTGCCCTTCCAGTGGGATGACACGCGCGGCGGAAAGAAATACGCGAGAGTGACTGTCGAGGACTACAAGATCAACGGTGGCCTTTCCGCAGAGACGCTGTCCAAGAAACCCACGTTGCAGGGGAACCCGGCTGCGGCGCCGTCGCATGGCAGCGTAAATCGATGAGCAGATACCAGCCGCCGTCGTGTTTAAAGCAGTCGCCGAAACAGCGGGTATGGAACATTTATTTAGCCCGCGTGGAATAATAATTTAGTGGTAGATCCGGGTTAATGAAGGGATGGATATGGGTAAGCCTCGAGTCCTCGTAGCCGCGTCCATGCTCGCCTATGTGCTACCTGGCCTCTCTTTGGCGCAGGAGAACAACTATCCGGGACGCCGGGCAATCATCGCTAATGTGTGTCCGCTTGTTCAGCTGAGCGGGTTCTCCTTTGCGAATCGGTACAACGAGGGAGGCAGCAGGTTTCAGACTGAGATGAACTGGCGGAACACTGGCACGCAGCCGCTGGTGGCGTTCGAGATAGTCATTCTCAAATACGATGCCTTCGATCGCCGACTCGTCGGCGAACGGTGGACGGTCACAGGCGTAAACAGCGCCGACTGGCGCCCCTTGCAGCCGGGAGCGCAGGGGACGGATGGTACGATCGCGGTAGGCACCGAGGAGGTCTTTACGGCGATAGCATATGTGCGCCTCGCCCGCCTAGCGGACAACACGATTTGGACGGTCAACGACGCGCAGCTATTAACCGAGCTTCGGAAGCTGGCACCCGGGATGAGGGACCTTGGCGACCCAAAGCCAGACTCGAAAAAAGGGTCCTAGAGAGCCTGGGCAAATGCGGCGGTTAAAGCCATCGGCACTGCTTTTCATCTGGACGTTGCTCCCGGCGAGCGCGGCGGAACTATCGTCCAGCGGTACCGGATTTGCCGTCGGATCCGGCGGCTATCTGCTCACGAATGCCCATGTCGTGTCCGGCTGCGCCTCCGTCACCGCACGAATGTCCGGGCGGGAGGTGTCAACTGTCGTAATCTCCATCGACTCCGCGAATGATCTGGCCCTTTTGCGGGCGCCCATGGCGTTCCCGACTGCACTTCGCTTGCGGGTCAGCCCGCGGATTCAGCTCGGCGAGACCGCTGTGGCGTTCGGCTATCCGCTTCAAGGAATCATCTCAACATCACTCAATATGACAACAGGAAACATCAGCGCGTTGGCCGGGCTGGACGACGACGCGCGATGGATTCAGTTTACGGCACCCATACAGCCCGGAAACAGCGGGGGTCCGCTAGTAGATGCGTCCGGCTCCCTCTTGGGCGTCGTGACCTCGAAACTGTCTCCCTTCTGGGCTGCGAAGAAAATAGGGGATATCCCACAGAATGTCAACTTCGCGTTGAGATCTTCGGTGGTTCGAGATTTTCTAGAAAGCCGGGGCGTCGAGTACCAAGTGTCGGAATCCGATGAGGGTGTGCCGCTTACCGGCCTCCCAGGCAGAGTCACCGGAGCGGTCGTTCCGCTCCGATGCTACGGCGACGAAGCGGGCGACAGGCCGGGACTCATCGAGTCCGCCGACAGCGCGTCGCTTGCCCAAGGCAAAGCGCTGCTGGCGCGCGTGCAACAGTCGCTCGGCGGCGCGGAGAAACTCGGCGCGGTGAAGGATCTGCAGATGCACGCCAATCTCGAAGTCCTCACCCCGGGAGTCACCACCCGGGTCAAGCAAACCACTTCCTTCATCATTCCTTCCGTTTTCCGCCAGGATAACGAGCTCGCCGTGTTCAAGCAGTCCGTGTATTCGGACGGAACTTCGGGCTGGCTCGCCGGCATGCAAGGCATCCAGAATCTGCCTCCGCCGGTGCTGAGACAAATCCATGGCGAAGCGTTTCGATTGCTGGTGGGCCTGGCGCTCAGCGATCGCGATCCGGATCGCACCGTCAGCCTGGCCTCGCCGGGCGTCCTCGAAATCTCTTCCAAGGACGGCGAGAGCGTCCGCCTCACCGTCGACGATAAGACCGGGCTTCCGGAAAAACTCGGCTACCAGCAATCGCCCGCCGAAGGCGGAGCCGCCGTGGAAGAAATCTTCTCGGATTGGCGCGATATCGACGGCCTGCATCTGCCCTTCCAGTGGGACGTGATGCAAAAGGGGAAGAAATTCGCGGGCGTCAGCGTGCAGGATTACAAGATTAACTCCGGCCTCACCACTGAAGCCCTCGGCACGAAACCGCCGCCGCAAGCCCCGTTCCCCATCGCTCGGCCGCCGGCTGGTCAACCTTCCGCGCCGCCTAAACCCGCTCCGCAACAATGACCCGCGCCGTATTTTCCTTATTGATCGCCGCGCTCCTCTCGCGCGCCGAAACTCCCACCGAGCGCGCCAAACGCGTGATCGATGAATGCGTGCAAGGCATGGGTGGCGACCGTTTTTTGAACATGCAAAACCGCGTCGAATCCGGACGCGCCTATTCGTTCTATCGCGACAGGATCTCCGGCTTGAGCATCGCCACCATCTACACCCGCTACGATTCCGGCGTCAGCGATACGACCCACAATCTCGCCCAGCATGAGCGCGATAACTTCGACAAGAAACAGGATTACGGAACGCTCTTTACCCATGACGAAGCGTTCGACGTCTCCTACCGCGGCGCGCGTCCGCTCCCGGCGGATCGCTTCGCCCGCTACAAAGCCACCACCTTGCGCGACATTTTTTATATCCTTCGCGTGCGACTGCATGAGCCGGGCTGGATCTTCGAGTCCAAGGGCGCCGACGTCGTGGAGAACCGGCCCGTCGAGATCGTCGATCTCACCGACGCCGACAATCTCACCACCACGGTCTATTTCGATCAGATCACCAAGGTTCCCGTGCGGCAAGTTTTCTACGATCGCGATCAGTACACCAAGGATCGCGACGAAGAGGTCACGCTTTTCACCAAATACCGCGACACCGGCGACGGCGTGCAATGGCCTTTCGCCATTGAGCGCGACCGCAACGGCGACAAAATCTACGAAATTTTCTCGAATTCGGTGAAGATCGACGACCCGAAAGTTTCCGACGACCTTTTCGCGCTGCCCTCCGGCATCAAGATGCTGAAACCGGAGTAGGCGCCGGCGCTACCTTCGCCGCGGGCGCGCTCGCATCGGCCGCGCCGTTCGGGAATTCCATCGTAACCAGCAACCCCGGGTGCGCGTTCTGCGCGCTCAGCATGCCTTTGTGCAACTCCACCGCGCGCCGCGCGATCGCGAGGCCGAGTCCCAGTCCGCCGCTCGCCCGGTTGCGGTCCGTATCCACGCGATAGAACGGATCGAAGATACGACCTAGCGCCTCCTCGGGAACGCCGGGACCGTAATCGCGGACCAGGATGACCGCGGCCTCGGGAAACTTCACCAACTCGATGTCCACGGCTGTATGGTGCGGCGCGTAGCGAATCGCGTTTCGAATCACGTTTTCCACCGCGCGACGGATCAGCTCCTCGTCGCCGCTCACCACCGCCGAGGCGGGCGCCTTCAGCAGCAGCGTGCAATCCTTGGCCTTGGCTTCGAGCAGCGAATCGTACACCAGATCCGCCAGCAATTCGTCGAGATGCACCGTCTCGTTCTTCTGCATGGAGGGGTCGGACTCCACGCGCGTCACTTGCAGCAGCTCGCTCACCAGTTCGTTCAGCCGGTCCGCCTCCTTTTGGATGCGGTCCAGCATGTGTTCGCGATCCTGGCCGGAGCGCGCCAATTCCACCGCGACTCCCAGCCGCGCCAGCGGACTGCGCAGCTCGTGCGAAATATCGAGCAACAGGCGCCGCTCGGCGGAGAGCAGTGTCTGGATGCGTCCGGCCATTTGATTGAAGCTGCGCGCCAGCTCCCCCAGTTCGTCCTTGCGATTCGCCGGGGCGCGCGCCGAGAAATCGCCGCGCCCGAAACAATCCACCACCGCGCGCAGCCGCCGCACCGGCGAGGTCAAATGGTACGCAAACGCATAGCACAGCAGCACCACCAGCCCGATAATCCACAAGTGTTGCGGCTGCAGAAAAAAGAAATTCAGCCCGCGCTGCTGGTTGTTGATCAGGAACAGCCGGTATTGATGCGTGGAATCCTGCCGCGCGATAATCGGCGGCCGGGTCCCGAACGGGAACGGCGCGCGCCAGCGTCCGCGCGGTTTCGGCAGATTCATCAACTCCGGATGCGCCTTGCCGGTCAGCAGATCCGTTCCTTTGGAATCGGTGAACACTACGCGAAATTGCGTAATCTGTTGGAATTTCGCCAGCGCCGCCGCCAGTGCATCGCGTCCGCCGGTCTCATAGGCGCGCTTGGCCTGCTCGGTTTGCACGCTGAGCAGCAGACCTAGTGGGCCGCGGGCTTCCGTCGTGCTGAACGTCACCGCCGTCGTGATGATAATTCCGCCGATGGCAACCGCCGTCGTCGCCAAAAACCACAGCAGCGTTTTTGCGAAGAGGGATCTCATCCGGTTTTTTCCTGGCCGGCCGCTTCTTCGGGCCCGGACACGAACTGGTACCCGACACCGCGAATGGTCTTGATCACCGGCCGCACGGTCTCCAGCTTGCGCCGCAGATGGCTCACATGCATGTCGATGGAACGGTCGAAGGGCGTGGCCTTGCGATTGTACAGGCTTTCCATCAGGCCGTCCCGCGAGACCACACGTCCGGCATTGCGCATCAATTGTTCCAGGATATCGAATTCGAGCGTGGTCACTTCCACGGGTTTGCCGTCGTTGGTCACCTCGCGCGTGCCGGGGTCCAGCGCCACTCCGTTCACCTCCACGCGCCCGCGATTCACCCGCGCTTCGGTGCGCCGCAGAATGGCCTTCACGCGCGCCGCGAGCTCCCTCGGATTGAACGGCTTCGGAAGATAATCGTCGGCGCCCAGCTCCAGGCCCACGATGCGGTCCACGTCTTCGCCACGCGCGGTCAGCATCAGCACCGGAACCCGGCTGGTGAGCCGCAGGCGTTTGAGAATCTCAAAACCGTCCAGGCCAGGCAACATCACGTCCAGCACGATCAATTCGTAGCCGCCTTGTTGCGCCGCTTCGAGCGCCGCATGCCCCTCGCCGATGCATTGCACCGTAAATCCCTCGCGCTCCAGGAATTCCTTGAGCAGCGAGCACAGTTCCGCATCGTCGTCGACAATCAACAGCGCCATTCAGCTTTATGGTAGCGCGCGGCAGCGGCGACCGCTTGCCGATGGCGGAACCGAGCAGCGGGATACTGTGTTTATGCCCTCGGTTCCCACAAAAATAACAGTCCGCGTCATCGCGCGCGGCGGTAAGTTCCTGGGCGATGACATCGGCGGCGCCGAAGTCGTCATCCGCGACGCGCGATCCGGCGCACTGCTCGTTCAGGGACGCACCCACGGCGGTTCCGGGCCCGCTGCGCTCATGACCACCCCGCTCACCCGTACTCAGCCCATCCCGGTCAGCGACCCGCCCTCCAACGATGCCTGCCGCTTCGATGCCACGCTGGATCTCGAGACACCCCGGCTCGTCGAAATCTCTGCCCTAGGACCGTTGGCCGCTCCGCAATCGGCCAACCGCGTTAGCGCGACCACGTGGATCTACCCCGGATGCGACATCAGCCCCGATCGCGGCGAACGTATCGACGGATTTCTGATCGAAATCCCCGGACTGCTGGTCCAGGTTCTCCATCCGCCCGCGCACTACCTGCCCGCGCAGCCTGATCCTTCTCAGCCCATCGCCATCCGCGCCAACATCACCATGATGTGCGGTTGCCCCATCTCCAACGCCCAAGGCACCCCGTGGCCGGAGACCGATTTCGAGGTCGTGGCCGCAGTCTCATCGCAGGGCCGCATCATGGAAATCCCGCTCCGCTATGATCCCCACGCGCCCGGCGGCGCCCCCAGCCAATTTTCTTCGGAGCGCTGGATTCCTGGCAATCTGGGCGTTTATGAAATTACCGTCCGCGCGTATCAGAAGAGCACAGGAAATACGGGCGTGGATTTTACGACCGTGAATCTCCAGAGCTAATCGGACGCCGCGGCCCGGCTACCATTTCACCGGCTTGCCGATTTCGAGCGCCCAAACTTTGGTGTGTTGCCCGGCCGCCTGCAACTGGCGTTCTAACTCCTGCGGCGTCCCGGTCAGGGCAGGGAATGGGAGACGTCACGATAGAAATATGAGCGAAAGGCCGGAGTCTTAGATAATTGGAATGACGCAGTGAATCCGGAAACTAGTGAGAAACTCGAGGCCCTGAGATCAGATTACGAGGCCCTTTGCGGCCAACCGTTCGCGCACTTCTATTGTCCGATTCTGTTCTGCGATGACGATGTTCCGCTCTGTCAAGCACACATTGTCAATCGGGCATTTTCGGGATCGAACAGGTCGTGGACCGTGCAACGAGCGGATGTTGATAGCTTCTACGGAAGCCGTTTTGAGGCGGACTTCGTCGATTCCCAGTATTTTGAGGGGTGGTCGCCGGAGAGCGCTATTGCAGATCGCGAGTTGTCTAGGCGGCTACGCCCCAAAGTTGTGCTGGGCGGTCGGGTCGTCGAGCACTTCAAACCGAGCGGGACGGTGCCAGAGAATTTCAGTGAGATCACGGTCGGAGGGCCCAGTGGGGAGCTCAAAATCGGTCTCAAGATACAGCATGACGATGCACTCGATGCCATGGCTAAGGGATGCGAAGTCGTCGTTGAGAGGGATCTTCAAACCCCAGCGTTTGTGTTCTTGCTTAAGGCAGCTCACCTGAGCCTTTTCCACATGCTTGGGTACCGCTACGCGTTGTCACCCGGAGGCCACTTCCTTGGAAGGACGATACTGGGGGATTTTTTCGTTGAGAATAGGCGACTCGAAAAGGCTGCGGTGGTCGCGAACGCCGCGAGGCATTTCCACGAGTTCGCCAACATGGTCCGTCCAGCAATAACCCCAACGTTCCGAGGGACAATTGATGACGGGCTACTGTTCGTCTGTGAGTTGGTCGACGGAACTCCGTGGGCGCTCCTAACGTTAGTCAGGACCTCTGACGAGGTGGCTGCTGTCGTCGTTCCGATCATGGACGCGCCGGATGCAGCCGCTCGGTTCGTGTCGTTCCTGCGTCAGAACGAGGGTTCCCTACGCGCACGGAGGTGCCGATTCGAGGACGAGAAGTGGAAGGGCGCGAAAGAGATCGAGACGCTTCAGTGGCCGAAAGCCAACTGGCAGTAACGACCGTGGCTGTCCGACGATTTTTGCCTACCACTTCGCCGGCTTGCCGATTTCGAGCGCCCAAACTTTGGTGTGTTGCCCGGCCGCCTGCAACTGGCGTTCTAACTCCTGCGGCGTGCCCGTCAGGGCGGGGAAGGTCCCGAAATGCATCGGGACCACCTGCTTCACTTTCAGCAACCGGCACGCCAGCGCCGCCTGCCGCGGGTCCATGGTGTAGAAATCGCCGATCGGTAGAAACGCCAGCTCCGGGTGATACAACTCGGCGATCAACTGCATATCCGAAAACGCCGCCGTGTCGCCGGCAAAATAAATCGCGCGGCCGTCCGCGAGATGCAACACGTATCCCGCGGCCTCGCCGCCATAGATAATCTGATCGCCGTCCTGGATTCCGCAACTGTGCACCGCGTGCGTCATGGTTGCCCTGAGAGTCGCCCGCACGTTGCCGGCCACATCTTGCGTTCCCCCCTTGTTCATCCCGCTGCAATTCTCCACGCCCTTCGAAGTCAGCCACACGCAGGTCTCAAAAATCGCGATCACTTTGGGCTTAAACTGCTTGGCCAGTGGAATCGCATCGTGAATGTGATCGAAGTGCGCGTGCGAAACCAGAATCGCATCCACGCGGTCGATCTTGTGCCCCTTCGGATACGCCGGATTTCCCTCCACCCACGGGTCCATCAAAATCACTTCGCCCGATTCCAGGCGAAACTGCACAGTCGCGTGCCCCAGCCAAGTGATCTCGATCATTCTTGCGCGTCCGCCCCTCTCACCACTCCAGCAGACGCCGGAACCTGGATCCCATCTCCGTATTTCGCAACCCCCGGGATGGTCACCGGCAAATGCCCGCTGATCGGAATCTCGCCGAACAGCGCCTTAGCCAGCGCGATCTCCGACGTCGTCGTCGGGCTGAACGTCGTCACATACGCGCTCACGTTCGGAAAATTGCGCACCAGGTACGGATTGCCGAGCGCCGCCAGCATCACCGGCGCCTTCCCCGCGATCAGCCCGTTCAGAAAATCCGGATATTCGCCCGCCAGCGCGACGTTGCCGCGATAAGCCGCCACGGTCACATACGCCGCGGCGACAATCTCCGAACACCCCGCTGTCTTCTGGCTCACTTGATCGAGATCGCTCTTGCTCATCGTGGGGTCCACGATCGCCGTCATCATGGCCGGCGCGCGCTTCTTCACTTCCTCCACCAACCGGATCCCCTGCTGGCTGCGCCGTCCTTCGGTCATCGCGATCAGGCACGTGCTCTCGGGATGACGCAGCGGCAGCGAATCCTGGGAATCCTTCACCAGCGTGACTGCGTGATCCGCCACTTGCTGCGCCATATCGCCGGCTTCGGGCGAATCCACCACGTCGGCGATCGCTTCCAGGTTCACCAGCCTTTTGTTCCTGAGTCCCAGCCGCAGCTTCGCCGCTAGCACGCGGTCGACGCTTTCGTCCAGCCGCCTGCGGCTGATTCTGCCTTTTTGCACCGCCGCTACCACCGCGCGAATCGCATCCTCCGGCCGCTTGGGCATCAGCAGCACATCGGCGCCCGCTTCGATCGCCCGCACCGAAGCTTCGCCGGAATCGAACATCGCCGCCAGGCCCTGCATGTCCATCGCGTCGGTCACCACCAGCCCATGAAACCCGAGCTCGTCGCGCAGCACACCGGTAATGATCTTGCTCGACACCGTCGCCGGGATGTTGTCTGGTTCGAGCGCGGGTACGTTCAAATGCGCGGTCATCACCGCGTCCACGCCCGTCTCGATCGCTTTCTTAAACGGCACCAGCTCCACCGCCTCGATGCGGTCCCGATTCGCATCCAGCCGCGGCAGCGCCAGGTGACTATCCTCGGTCGTATCGCCGTGCCCGGGAAAATGCTTCGCCGTCACCAACACCGGATTCTTGCGATCCGAATGCGCGCCCGCGATGTACGCTTCCACGAAGCTCGCCACCTGCTCCGGATTCTCGCCGAACGAGCGGATATTGATGATCGGATTGTCCGGATTGTTGTTGACGTCCGCCACCGGCGCGAACAACCAATTCACGCCCATCGCGCGTGCGTCGCGGGCCGTATCCGCTCCCTCTTGCGTCACCGCGGCTAAATCCTGCGCCGCGCCGAACGCCATGCTGTACGGCCAGGCGGTGGTCGAATTCACGCGCATCGACGCGCCGCGTTCAAAATCGGCGCCCACGAACAGCGGCGTGCGCGCCATCTTTTGCAGCCGGTTCAGCAACGCGGCCATGGCGTACGGCTCGGCGTTGCGAATGCCTCCGTTCAGCGAATGCCCGGTCACGATCACGCCGCCCACGTGCAGATCGCGCACCAGGTGTACATATTTGCGGAATTCGGCCGACCTCGTGTTCGCAGGCTCGCCATAAATCGGAACGATGATGAGCTGCGCCACTTTGTCGCGCAGGCTCAACGACCGCGCCCATTGGCGCGCCGGCGCGCTTGACTTGTCCGGAGTCTTTTTGGACGGCTTCGCTCGCGTAGCGGCGCTCGAAATGGCGCCCGGGATAACAAAAGAAAGCGGGATCGCAACCGCGAACGCGATCCACCGGCGTGGGAGCATCTGCCTCTACTTTACCGCGAATGCGGTAGAGTAAACACCAATGAAATGGCGCGCAGCGCTATTCGGGATGGTGGCCATCGCCCTCGCCCAATCGCAGCAGACCGCCCGCCCCACGTTCGAAGTTGCGTCCATCAAACCCAGCCAGAGTGGTGACTTCAACTTCGGTTTAAAATTCATGCCCCGGCGCTTCGTAGCGCAGAACTCTCCCATTCGATTTCTAATCCAATTCGCCTGGAATGTCTACGATTTTCAGGTCTCCGGCGGTCCCGGCTGGGCCGCATCCGATCACTACAACATCGAGGCCATCACCGGCAAAGACGCGAGTATGGAGCAGTTTCGTCTGATGGTGCAGGCGCTGCTCGAAGACCGTTTCCAATTGAAGCTGCACCACGAGACTCGCCAGTCCCAGGTCTACGCATTGGTTCCCGCCAAGGACGGCATCAAGCTCCAGGCATCCAAAGAAGAGTGCGACGCGGCAGGCGTCTGCGGCCGATACTCCGTCAGCTCAAACGGCATGGATGCCACCGCCATCACGATGGACGCGTTCGCCACCGCGCTTTCGCAGATCATCGGCCGCAAGGTGATCGACAAAACCGGTTACACCGAAAAGTTCGACTTGCACCTCAAGTGGGCCGATCCAAGCACACCGGGCCTCGATCCGGACGATTCCAAATCCGCTTCAGCCGATCAATCCATCTTCACCGTGCTCCCGCAACAGCTCGGGCTGAAGCTCGAATCCACAAAAGGCCCCGTGGATCTTCTGATGATCGACCGCCTCGAACGTCCCAGCGAAAACTAGCCTTCTGCGCTACGGCCAGAACAACAGGGCCAGGAACAAACACAACCAAATCCCCGCCAGAAAATGCCAGTACAGCGCCGCCGCCGCCGTCCGATTCTTTTGCCGCCGGAAATCGAACAGCACCACTTCCGGCCGCCGCGCAGCCGTCACCAGTAAACACACCAGCGCGATCATCCCGCCGAACAAGTGCAGCCCATGCACTCCCGTGAGCACATAAAACAACGATGAATGCGGGTTGTGGCGCAGATAAATTCCTTGATCGGCCAACTCGCGCAGCGCGAACAATTGTGACGCCAAGAATCCCGTTCCGATCGCCACCGTCACCGCCAGCCATCCCGCGTACCGCGTGCTGTTCCTGCGCTCGAACGCCCCGCGCGCGATTTCGAGCGTCCATGTGCTCGCGAGAATCAGCCCCGTGCTCAGCCACAACAGTGACGGCACGTGGATGTGCTGCCAATGCGCGGGCATCTGCGCGCGCTCGTGATAAGCGAACCCAATGGTCACGAACAGCATGCTGATCGAAACCAGCAGAAACCGGATCGCCAGCAGCCCCGCGCCCGGCACGCCGTGCCCGTCGCCCGAGTGATCGTCGCCCCCTCCGCCGCCCGGATAAAACGGGCCGTGATCGCGCGGGCCGCCCCCGTTGGGTCCGCCCGGCTTTACTTGCGGCGTCTCCACTACGGTCGGCATACTTCACCAGAATAGCGCGCTACGTGTTATCACAGAGAGATGCCAACACTCAATCGGAGACAGTTCAGCTCGGGCTTGATCGCCTTGGGTGCGCTGCCGCGCAGGATGTGGGCCGCTGATGGAAACATGACCCAAACGCTGCGGGCTTCGCTCGAGCAACACAAAATCCCCGCCTGCGTCGCCATGGTTGCGACGCCCGACAAAGTCACCTACTCCGGCTCCTTCGGCACGCGCGACAGCAAGTCCGGCATGAAGGTGAACCTCGGCTCCATTTTCGCCATCGCGTCCATGACCAAGCCGGTCACCTCCGTCGCCGCCATGCAACTGGTCGAACGCGGCAAGCTGAAGCTCGACGTGCCCGCGTCCACATACATCCCCGCGCTCGGGACGCTGCAAGTGCTGCACGGCTTCGATGAGTCCGGCAAGCCCATCCTCAAGCCTGCCACCAAGCCCGTCACGCTTCGCACGCTGCTCACCCACACTTCCGGCTTCGCCTACGACACATGGTTCGCCGACATGGTGCGTTGGGAAAAAGCCACCAACACCAGTCTTCCGCTCGGCACCGTGGCGCCCCTCACGCCGCTGATGTTCGAACCCGGATCGCGCTGGCAGTACGGCACCAGCGCCGATTGGAGCGGCCGCCTGGTGGAAACGGTGAGTGGCATGACGCTCGAAGAGTATTTCCAGCAGAATATCCTCGGGCCGCTCGGGATGCAAGATACCAGCTTCATCGTGCAGCCCGCTAAGTTCGACCGCCTGGTGGCTCAATACCGCCGCGACCCCAGCGGCGTGCTCAAAGAACAGCCCCGTGTTCAGCCACCTCCTCCCAAAGCCGACAACGGCGGCGGCGGACTCTATGGCACCGCGCCCGATTACATCCGCTTTACACAGATGTTCCTGCATCGCGGCAAAGCGCCTGGTGGCAAAGTGATCCTGAAGCCCGAAACGTTCGACATGATGACCACCAACCAGATCGGCAGCCTGAGCGCCGGTAAGCTCAAGACCGCGCGCCCGGATATCTCGAGCGACGTCGATTTTCATCCCGGAGTCAAAGACGGCTGGGGGTTCGGCTTCCTGATCAACTCCCAGCCCTACGACGGCGGCCGCTCCGCCGGAAGCCTGGCCTGGGCCGGCGCCATGAACACTTATTTCTGGATCGACCCGCGCAAATCCATGTCCGCTGTGATCATGATGCAGTTTCTCCCCTTCGCGGACAAAGACGCCGTCGCCGTGCTGCGCGATTTCGAGCACGCCGTCTACGCCGGAGCGTGACCGTCCTTACCAACCCATCCGCTCGCGCAACGCGATAATGTGCGCCACGTGATGCCGCCCGTGCCACGCATAGAGCGCGGCATTTTGCTCTAGCCTCACGGGACCCAGCTCCGGATGACGAAAGCCGCGTTTCCAATCGGCCTCGCCGAGCGACCGCAACAGCGGCACCCACCGCGCGTGCAGCGATGCGAGCAAAACCAGCGACGGCTCAATCGGCATCGCCCGCGCATCCGCCAGCTCCGCCCAGCGCGCTTCTTCGTACGTCTTAATCACCGGATTGTCTTCGGTCAGCGCCAGCCTGAACCGCACGTAGCTGTTCATGTGGCTGTCCGGGACGTGATGCACCACCTGCCGAACGGTCCAACCGCCCTGCCGATATGGCGTATCAAGCTGCGCATTGTCGAGGCCAGACACCGCCGCGCGCATCCGCGCCGGAGCCTCGGCGATTTGCTCGATGAATCCAGCCAGCTCTTCCGCGCTCACCGCATCCGGAAATCGAAACCTGCCGACGGGGTAGCGAAAATCGTCCATGCTTCACTTTACCCAAGCCGCCAGCAGATGCCCGCCTCCTCCGACCGCCAGCCCATCGGTTCGCCTCGCGAAATATCGCGCGTTGATCGCATCGCCGTCCAGATCCTCGATCTCGCCGAATCCCATCTGCTCGAGGTCCGCCGTGAGCCTCGCCGGATCGAAGAAAAGCTGAAACGGCTCGCCCGCCTGCGCGACGCGCGCCGCCATCGCATCCAGCGCCATGCGTTGCCTCATCGAGAGCAGACGCCGCTCGAGCGCGTAGTCGAACACCACTCCGCTCCCCGCGGGCAGTCCCGCAATGAATCCGAGCGTGGCATCGAATGCCGCCCGCGTCAGGTATGGCGTCACGCCCAGCCAGGAGAAAAACGCCGGCTGCGTTCGCTCGAATCCTGCGGCGTCCAATCCTTCGCTCAACGGCTGCTGCTCGAAATCCACCGCCGCGAAGGTCATGCCCTGCGGAATCGCGATCCCCGCCGCCTCGAGCCGCCCGCGCTTCCACTCCTGCGTCGCCGGATAGTCCACTTCAAATACGTGCAGTCCAGAAAACGGGTTGCGATACGCGAACGTGTCCAGGCCCGCGCCCAGCACCACGTATTGCCGGACTTTTTGCCCATCTTGGCATTCCACCGCCCGCGCAAGCTGATCCTCGGCGTAGCGGCTGCGCGCCGCCAGGAACGCCCGCAACGCCCGCGCGAACGGTTGGTGCGCGGTGTCCCGGTCTTCGGCTTCGCCCGCCATCGCCCCGGCGAGCGGATCCTCGAATACGCACGGCTCATCGACAAGCTGGTGCGTGGCGCGCCGCATCGCCACGCGCAGCGCCGTCCGGCTCGGTTTGGCTTCGATCACGACCCCACTGTAGCAGCCACCCCACCCCCCTCCCAGTACTTGAACACGTTCAGTTTTTGCTTGACACGGGCTTCCAGCAAGCGTACTCTGTATTTGAACACGTTCAGATGTGAACCTGTTCGGAACGGAGGACGGAATGTATATCGTTCCCAGCTATATCGCCTATCTCGCCGTCAGCTTGAGCGTAACCGTCTGGGTAGCTCAAACGCTGCATCGCAACGGCCGCAGCTTTTTGGTGGATGCCTTTCACGGCAATCGCGAATTGGCCGATTCGGTCAATCACCTGCTCGTGGTCGGCTTTTACCTCATCAACGTCGGATACGTCGCGCTCACCCTGCGCAGCGGCGATCCGGTGCCTACCGTCCGCAGCGCGATGGAGCTGGTGAGCGACAAACTCGGCGTTGTGCTGATCGTGCTGGGCGTCATGCACTTCTTCAACATTTATGTCTTCAATCGGCTGCGAAAAAGAGGACTTGCCGAACTGCGCCCGCCCTTGCCGCCCGACGCGCGCATTGCGATTCAGCCGGGGTCCTAAATGCCGCCGATCGCAAGATTCACGATTCTCTACGACGCTGATTGCGGCCTCTGCTCGCGCGCCAAGGATTGGATCCTGCAACAGTCGCCGTTGGTGGCTCTGAACTTTGTGTCCACCGGATCGCCGGAAGCGCGCAACAGATATCCGCAGCTTCCCGCGGGCGAACTTGCCGTCGTGGCCAACACCGGCGACGTATGGTTCGGCAACCGCGCCTGGATCGTTTGTCTGTGGGCGCTCCAGGACTACCGCGACCTGGCCTTTCGGTTGACCAGCCCGCTGCTCTCAGCCGTGGCGCGCGAGGCCTTCGCGGTGGTTTCCAAAAATCGCCTCGCACTCTCCAACCTGCTGCGGCTCCGCAGCGATCGCGAATTAGAGCGGCAGCTTAGAAAGGTCAACGTTTCCCAATGCCAGATCGAGCAGAAATAAAAGCCTCGCCGAAAAGCGAAGAAACGCGTACGCGAATTCTCAACGCCGCTCTGGCTTCCTTTCGTGACCGCGGCTTCGATGCCGCCACCATGCGCGACATCGCCGAGGAGGCCGGTGTTGCCACCGGCGCGGCCTATTACTACTTCCCGTCCAAAGACGCGATCGTCCTGGATTTCTACCGCCGCTCCTGCGACGAGATGCAAGCCAAGATCGAAGAGGCCCTCCAAAACGCGGCTGGTCTCGAAAAATGTTTAGTCGAATTGATCCGCGTCAAACTCACCCAATTCGCACCCAATCGCGCGGTGCTGCGAGCGCTGCTCCGAAACGGCGCCGATCCCCAACATCCCCTCTCGCCCTTCAGTCCCGAGACCAGGGAGATCCGCGACATCGATCTCGCTTGGTTTCGCCGTATCTTGACCGATGGCGGCGTGCGCATCCCTAAGGATCTCGCGCCGCATCTGCCGCATATTCTTTGGTTCTTTCAAATGGGCGTCATCTTTTTCTGGGTGATCGACGCGTCGCGCCATCAAGCGCGTACCCAGCGGCTTCTGAATCTGGCCGGCAAAAGCTTGGTCTCCTTGATTCGCGTTTCGTCGTTGCCTCTGATGCGGCCCGTGCGCAAGGGCGCCCTGGAACTGGTCGAAATCGTGAGGAATGCCGAGCTGTGAAATGGTCACCCTGGAAGACAAGACCATCGTTCAGGCACCCATCGAGCGCTGCTTCGATCTGGCGCGCAGCGTGGAAGTCCACCTGGCGAGCAATGTGCATTGCGGAGAAGCTGCCGTCGCAACCGCCGGTGTCACGTCCGGGCTGGTGGATTTAGGCCAACGCGTCACCTGGCGCGCCAAGCACTTCGGCGTTTGGTACGACCTCGCGAGCGAAATCACCTCCCTGTACCGGCCGTTGTATTTTCAGGACCGCATGCTTCGCGGCCCCTTCCGTTTCATGGAGCACGACCATTTCTTTCGCGCGCTCTCGCCAGACTTCACCGAGATGAAAGACGTTTTTCGCTTTGCAGCTCCATTGCCGATCCTGGGGCGTCTGGCCGAGACTGCCGTGCTCTCTCGATACATGCAGCGGCTGCTGCGCGAGCGCAACGCCGTCATCAAAGAAATTGCCGAATCGCCCCAGTGGCGGAAATACCTCGCGTCATGAAAGTCATCATTCCCGGAGGAAGCGGTCAAGTGGGCGCCATTCTTGCGCGCCACTTTCACGCCGGCGGACATGCAGTCACCGTATTAAGCCGCAATCCGCGCCGCGCTCCGTGGCGCGTCGTCGCCTGGAACGGCGTGACGCCCGGCGCATGGATCGGCGATCTCGCCGCGAGCGATGTGTGCATCAACCTGGCCGGACGAAGCGTTAATTGCCGCTACAACGCAACCAACCGCCGCCTCATTCTCAATTCTCGGATTCAAAGTACTCGCCTGTTAGGCGACGTGCTCGCCTCCCTCAAACCCGCGCCCCGCCTCTGGATCAACGCCAGCACCGCCACCATATACCGCCACGCGCTCGATCGGCCGATGAACGAAGCCGATGGTGAACTGGGCGGCAACGAACCGGGCGCCCCCGATACCTGGAACTTCTCCATCGATGTCGCGAAAGCCTGGGAGCAGGCCTTCTTCGCTGCCTCCACGCCACTCACGCGCAAGATCGCGATGCGTAGCGCCCTCACGCTAAGCCCCGATCACGGTGGCGTGTTCGATGTCCTATTAGGTCTGATTCGGCGTGGACTGGGCGGCCGGCAGGGATCGGGATCCCAGTTCGTCTCCTGGATTCACGAAACCGATTTCGTCCGCGCCATCGATCTGCTCATCGCGCGCCAGGATTTTTGCGGCATCGTCAATCTCGCCTCACCCAATCCTGTACCGAATCGCGAATTCATGTGCTCCCTGCGCGAGGCTTGGGGCATCCGCTTTGGATTGCCCACCCCAAAATGGCTCGTCGAAATCGGAACTTTCCTCATGCGCAGCGAATCGGAACTTGTCCTCAAGAGCCGCCGCGTTGTGCCCGGCCGCCTCATCGACGCCGGTTTCGAGTTCCTCTTCGCCGACTGGCCCGCCGCCGTGCGAGACCTTGTGGCCCGATGGCGTAAGCCATCAGTTTCGGAGTAACGCGATGCCTTCCTGGGAATTAATGTCGGTCCTGGCGATCGCGCTTTACGCGGGCTGTAAACTCACCACCTGGACGGCCGCTCGCGTTCCAAACGCGCCTGCCTGGAAACATGCTGGATACTTGCTCGCTTGGCCGGGAATGGATGCCCAAACATTCCTCGGAAATCCACGAAGCTCAAAGGTTTCGAACCCCCTGTCGATCGAATGGCTAACCGCGGCCGGCAAGGCCGCGCTCGGCGCGATTGTGCTGTTCAGCATGGCTCGAACCATTCCTCCGCAGCACGAGTACCTCACCGGGTGGACAGGAATGATCGGAATCGTTCTGATCCTTCACTTCGGCGTCTTCCATCTGCTCTCCTGTTTTTGGCGCGGTCTTGGCT
>JASHQT010000217.1 GCA_030039005.1 Bryobacteraceae bacterium | reverse complement strand
GCTGCACTCGCCGATCTTTTACATCACGGGCGATAAATCGGACATCGCGTTTGAGAACGGCATGGACGACTTCCGCCGGATCACCAAGGTGCCCGCGTTGCATGCCTACAAGGATGGCGTGGGGCACGGCGGGACATACAACCAGCCCAATGGCGGCGAGTTCGGCAAGGTCGCTGTCGCGTTGTTGCAATGGCAGTTCCAGGGAAATCAGGAAGCGGCCAAGATGTTCCTGGGCGCGAATTGCGGCTTGTGCCAGGATCCGCACTGGCACGTGGAGAACAAAGGGATCGAGTAGCCAGGCAAGGCTCTTGATTCTGCCTGGCTCTCGTCGGCGGCTTCGTTCATCCCGCGCACACGTGCACAGCAACGACGTCGCCCCGCCTTTTGCGCTGGTTCATGTGGTGGCCGGCCGTTTTCGTACGCTTTTCTTGGTCGCACCCGGCGCGAAGTGATTTAAGGCGGTAACAAATGGACGGGCGCCGCGCGGAAGAGCCGTGCGCTTCACCAGGATTTCGCGATTATCGATGTCGCGCCCGTAGAGCTTCCGATTTTCACCTTTATCCGGCCGTAAGGAGGCGCCTTCGAGGGACAGCCCAACAAACAAACCTTTCGATCGCGACCAGGAGATCATGGGGGCGCGCATAAAGACGTCGGTGTTCGCGCTCGTGTCATAGCCCATGCCCTGAACTACGGCGAGGTCTGCTCCCAGAGTGAATTTGTCATGCAACAAATGGTCCATGCCGGCGTGATTCATGACCAGCAGGACCAGGTCCGTGGCCGAACCGCCAAGCTGGATGCCGAAATTCCCGCCTTCGATGATCATCGCGGCCGGCGCGCTCCAGCCATCTGGACGGCGACAGGAGGCGAATCCGCGGCCGTATTTACCGCCGAACAGGAATGCGCCCTTGAATAGTCCGGGAATGATGATTAAGCACTGGGCTTTCTTTAGAAGGGCGGGCGGAAGCGGTCTATCGGAGCTTTGGATCGCCTGAATCGAATTGGCGGCATGTTCCAACCGCTTGTCAGGGTTCTGCTCTTGCGAGAAAGAAGCAGTGACCATCCAGCTTCCCAGGATCAGGATCGTCGCGGTCCTCATTTGGCACACCCTCCGTAAGGATTTCGGCGGGGGCCGAGACTAGTCCGCCGGAGAAATTATTCTAACAGCTCGGGACGGCCAGTTGACGCTCGGCACACTGGAACCGGATCACTCGCGGAAGTGGTCGAAATCGAACCTTCGAGGGTGCGGCCCCCACTGTCAGGTGTGAAAATGCGGGACGCGCAGCGGCTGCCGCGCGTCCCCGGCCGTACGTTATTTGGGCTGCGCCATGCACTGAATCTGAAGGTTAGACTGCGCTGAGCCCGAGGAGAATAGCGGAGTCTTGATCACTCCGAGCGTTGCTGTTATGGTCTGGAAGACGTCGAGTTCCAAGGTCACCTTGGTCGTGCCTGAACTGGCGCACAAACCGCTCTTCGCGAGACTCCACGTAGTGGTGTTGCTGCTCTTGGTGTTGGTGGTGGCGGTACTGATGAGCTGCTTCGAGGACGGCGTCCCCGTGGGATACCAATACCATGACCATTGGACGCTTCCCGAAACGGAAGCATCGCCAGAAAGCGAGATCGAGGTGTCGCCACCAGTCCATCCAACCAGGCTGGAGCCGTCCGGGGGATCGGTGATAGCCACCGTCAATTGCGCCGGAGAAGATGAGACATTCACGGTGACCGTAGTCGTGCCGGTTACGCCCAACCGGTTGGTGGCGCTGAGCGTGACCTTCTGAGCTCCCGTCCCCGTGAAGGTCAGTTGCGCCTGGCACTCGCCGGTGACATCGGCCAGGTCGGTGGACGCCACCTTGCTATCCCAGAGGAGCTGGTCACAGGCAATATTGGTGAGGTCCACTCCCGGGTTGGTATCGTTGGAATATCCGACGACCGTGTAGGTGCCCGGATTGATCGTGATGCCGTTAGTGGGCCAAAGGATGACCGGCGTCGGCTTGATGTGCTGGAAGTCGATGGTGATCGTGATGCTCGTCACGCTCGTCAATCCGTGGGTGTTGGTGACCATGGCAGTAATGGTCCGCGACCCCTCGGATGCGTAGGTGAAGTCGTGAGTGATGCTGGCGCCAGTGCCCAGAGAGCCGTCTTTGTCGCTGGACCAGACCACCTTCTTGCTGATGTCGCCGTCGTTCACGTCTTTTGCCGAAGCGGTAAACGTGATGGGCGTGGTGTAGGGGTTGTAGACTGTTTTGTCCTTCGGAGAGGTGATCGTGAGATCGGGCACGAGGTCGTAGGCGCCGACGGCAGCCACTACAGCGGGGTAAGGCTGGACGCCCACGGTGACCGGAGAGGCATACGCGGTAGAGCCCGTGCCGGCCAGAAATGGCGCATGGCCGATGATGTTCTTGATGTCCCAGGATTGGAGGCTCGGGTTGAGAGCCTTGACCATGGCTGCGACTCCCGAGATGTAGGGCGCCGATGCGCTGGTGCCGTTGTGCACCGCTAACTCGCCGGCCGAGCTTCCGTTGGGCATGGCGTGGATATTCGTCGGCGCCCAGATGTTCACCGTAGTTCCGTAGTTGGAATAGGATTCCGCGCCTCCAGTCGATTTCAGGAAGTAGCCAAAGCCGTCGGTAGTCGAGCCTAGCGCGCCCACGCAATAGACCCCGTTCCCCGCGCTGGAGGAATAGTAGCAGGGCCAGGTGTAGTTGGCCGTCGCGTCTTCGGCGCTATTTCCTGCGGCCGCGACCAGGAGAATGCCGGAATCGAGCGCCGAATCGAAGATCGAGTCGACGACCCCAAAGCTGTGCGATGCACGGCACCAGACGTCGCAGTCTCCCCCGAAGCTCATATTGATGATGTCGGCGCTGACTCCCTGGGAATTTATAACACCGGCCGCCGCCGCGGAATCGGTGCCATCGAACAGACTCAAGTAGGGATCGGCGACCTGGCCGCCGAGACCGGCTGCGCCTGCTTCGTTATTCAAGGTCCCGAGCGCAACGCTGACGGTATTGTTTCCGTGCCACGGGCAGCTCGAACCGCCCGTGCAGGTGTTAAGGTTGGGTCCTCCGGCGAAGGGAGTTCCGTTGACCGGGTTGTATTGCTCTGGATCTGAGGGAAGATCGGATCGACCCGCGGAGTCGGTGAACGGATGGCCGCTGCTGTCTAGCCAAAAGCCGCCATCAATCACCGCCACTTTGACGCGGCGGACGATCCCCTGCGCTGCAACGAATTCCCACGCGCGGCGGTCGAATTCCGGCCACGCGAAGGCATTGCTGACGCCGTTCCGATCGGCTTCTTCGGTGGTGCTCCAGAGATAATCCTGGGATTCGCTGACGAAGTTGAGCACCACTCGCTGGCCTGCGGCTAGTTGACTGGCTACGAAAGCGGCAAGCTGCGCGCCCTCATTCGATGAGAACTTCGATGCGCCGCGCACGCCCATCTTGGCGGAATCGCTATCGAGATTGTTGGCGGAGAACTGCGAAGGGTCGACCCGGATTAGGGAGAACGGAGAGACCTTGGATGGCAAGTTGTCTACGGGCGACTGCATGACGATTACGCCCGAGTACTTGGTGGCGAATGCCGATGCGTCGGACGGAGAGCCGGCGAAGATGACCTGGTTGGCCACGAAGCGGCTCACCACACCTTGAGCGTCAGCAACGGCGGCGAGCGGACGCGGCCCATAGCCTGCATCGGGCAGCTCGGTCGGGCCGGTGAGAATGGATGGATCGATGGTGTGGGTCACGGTGAGAGAGCCCCAGACATCGACGGTGAAAACGTCGGATTTGACCGGTCCGGATCCGGGCACGTCTCCCTGGACATACATTTGAGCCGGTTGCGTCAGGGTCAGCGGAATTCGCACGGAGTAGACGTTCTGGCCCTCCGTCGAGGGCGCGAGCGTACCGGCCTGCGAGTCGCCGCGCGGGCCCTGGACCATGAGCTGGAGCGTCGAGGGCGGCGCGACGCCGGCGGGAGCGACGAGCTGAGCTCGAATCCAAACAGGGGTGGCCTCCGAGTAGGGGATGGAGGTCGGGATAGCTGTGGGGGAGACGATGGATTGCGCAAGAGCGCTGAAACCGCTTGCCAAGAGCACGAAATACACCGCGGACTGGGTCAGGAGCCGCTGGAATTTAGATGTTCGAATCATGGGAACCCTCCGGCTCAGAAAGCGGGAACGGCGGGCGGATCTTCTAAATCTCTAATGTTGGGATTGATTAAGGGATGCCGGGCGCCATTCAGGGCGGGGCATGTAGCCGGCGATCTCAGGGCGCGACGGCCGTGGCGTCGTCAAGGCCGCTACTTGCGGGGGGCGTAGGTCACTTCCACCTCGGTATTGACCCCGACAGGGTGGCCGGATTTGACCGTCGGCTGATAACGAAATTGAGACCACGGCACAGCCTCGCATAATTCCGCGCCGCTGTCGAGCTCCGCAATCTTGCCTGCCCCGTCGATAACCACTTTGCAGCGAACCGTTCCGCCGGAAGGCTCCCACAGGGGCGCAGGCAAAGTGGTGGGGCCGTCGATCAGCAAAGCGCGTTGTTTGTCTGCCGGGACAGAGATCTCGGGAGCCTCCTTCTCTGTAGCCCCCGCATCTACGGTTTCCTTCGCAGAGTCGCCTGGCTCGATCTTGGTCACCAGGAAAACCAGTCTGGCAGGATAGCGTGCCACTCTGTTGTGCAAACTTCTGCTATACCCATCCGCGAGATCGAGAGCCAGCCCGGGCCAAGCCATGTTCACCACAGTGCCGCAGCTCGATTCCAGCGGATAGCCGTTTTTGCCCTGGTCGGGATCGCCGATCGCATCGATGGCCTTTTGCGC
>JASHQT010000216.1 GCA_030039005.1 Bryobacteraceae bacterium | reverse complement strand
TTGTTGATGATGCGCTTGTAGACCGGATGGGGAACGCGCCGCGTCACTTCCACCACGATGGTCTTGGTCATCTTGGCTGAAACCACCTGGCCTACCTTTTCATTCTTCGTACCGGTCTTTTGTGTTGTTGTCGAAGTCGCGCTGTCGGCCATGGCTTACTTTCCCTTCTTCTTCTTTTTGGGGCTGGGCTCGGGCGCGGTTTCCGGATGTAGTTCGCGGTCGCGCAGGATGGTGAGGATGCGCGCGCGGTCCTTGCGCATGCCGCGCACTTTCTTCAACCCGTCGCTCTGGCCCATGCTCATCTGGAAACGCAGCCGGAAATCCTGCTCGCCCATTTCAGCCACCTGCCGGCGCAGCTCGTCGCTATCGAGTTCCCGTAGTTTTTCTGCTCTCATGTCTTTCTCCCGCTCCCGGACTCCGCCTTAAGCCCCGTGGTTCTCCTCACGGCTCACCAGCTTGGTCGGCAGCGGCAGTTTGCCCGCCGCCAGGCGGAACGCTTCTTCCGCCGTCGCTTTCGGCACGCCTTCCATCTCGAACAGAATCTTGCCGGGCCGGATCACCGCCACCCACTGCTCGGGCGCGCCCTTGCCCTTGCCCATACGGGTCTCTGCGGGCTTCTTGGTGATGGGTTTGTCGGGAAACAGCCGGATCCAAACTTTGCCGCCGCGCTTGATGAAGCGCGTCATGGCGACGCGAGCGGCTTCGATCTGCCGGTCCGTAATCCAGCCGCAGCGCATGGCTTTCAGACCGAAGTCGCCGAACGCGAGCGAGGAGCCGCGCCAGGCTTTGCCGGTCATGCGGCCGCGCTGCTGTTTCCTGTACTTGACCTTCTTGGGCATCAACATGGCGATGTCGTTTCCTTATTCCTTATTGGGCTCCGAGCCACCCGATTCCGACTTTGCTTCCTGCTTCCCCTCCTGTTTCCCTTCCTGCTTCCAGGCCGGTTGCGGCGGGGCCAGCGGCGGCAGAATGGGCGCGACGCGCGGCGTCGTACTCACCTCGGGAACCGCCTGCACCACGGGACCCGCGCCTTCGGGCGCCGGAGGCGCAAAAGGAGCCTGGGGACGGCGCTCGCGCTCGCGGCGGTCGCGCAAAGGCCTGCGCGGCTCCGGTTCATTCCGCAAAGAGTCGCGCCGGCCGCCGTCCAGAATCTCGCCCTTGTAGGTCCAGCACTTGATCCCGATCACGCCGTAGGTCGTATAGGCCTGCGCGAATCCGTAGTCCAGATCCGCCCGCAAAGTGTGCAGTGGGAGCTGGCCTTGGAGATACCATTCGCTGCGCGCGATTTCGGCGCCGTTCAGCCGGCCCGAGACGCGAACCTTAATGCCTTTGCAGCCGAAGCGCAGCGCCGAATCGACGGCCTTGCGCATCGCTCTCCGAAACGCCACGCGCTTTTCCAGTTGCAGCGCGATCGACTCGGCCACCAGTTGCGCATCCAGCTCCGGCTTGTGCACTTCCTGAATATCGATAAAGACTTCGCGCTTGGTCTTCTTAGCCAGATCGCCCTTGAGCTTCTCGATCTCGGCGCCCTTGCGCCCGATGATGATGCCGGGCCGCGACGTCCGAATGGTCACGCGTAGTTTATTGCCGGGCCGGTCCACTTCCACCGAGCTAACGCCCGCCGATTTCAAACGCTCGCGCAGCGCATTCTTCAGCTCCAGGTCTTCCCTCAGCAGCCGCGCATAATCCTGCTTGGCGAACCAACGCGACCGCCAGGTCTTGGTGACCCCCAGACGAAAGCCGTACGGATGTACTTTCTGTCCCACTATGCGTTCTCCTCAGTGGCCGTTTCCACGGCGCCCTGCTTGTCGCTGACCTCCACCACGATGTGCGAGGTCCGCCTTTGATAGCGATAGGCGCGGCCCATGGGCGCCGGCCGGATACGCTTCTGCCGCGGGCCTTCGTTCACATACGCGCCGCTCACCACCAGCGCGTCCACGTCCACGTCGTTGTTGCGATTCTCGGCGTTGGCGATGGCCGAATCGAGCACCTTCAGCACGGTAGGCGCCATGCGCTTATTAGTCTGGCGCAGAATAATGCGCGCCTCGTTGGCGCTGCGTCCGCGGATCAAATCCACCACCAGCCGCGCCTTTTGCGGCGACGATCGAATGTATCGGGCTTCAGCTCTCGCTTGCATCTTGTGTCCTTAAGCCGGCTTGGCGGTCTTTTCCGTCGTGGTGGCCGCGGCTTTCACCGAGTGCCCCTTGAACTGACGCGTGGGGGAAAACTCGCCCAGCTTGTGGCCCACCATGTTCTCGGTGATGTACACCGGGATGAATTTCTTGCCGTTGTGAACGCCGAGCGTATGGCCGATGAATTCGGGAACGATGGTAGAGCGCCGCGACCAGGTTCGCACCACTTTCTTTTCGTTCTTCTCGTTCATATCCACCACCTTCTTCAGCAGGTGGTCGTCGGTGAACGGTCCTTTTTTAAGTGATCTACTCATCTCTCGTTTCCTCTACCGGCTCTAGCCAACCCCAACTTGCCAGCCCCCTGATCCCCAATTCCTAGCCCCTCTTCTTAGCTTTACGGCTGACGATCCATTTATCAGTGCGTTTGTTGTTCCGCGTCTTGAAGCCGCGCGTCGGCTGGCCCCAGGGCGTCACCGGATGCCGTCCGCCCGACGATTTTCCTTCGCCGCCGCCGTGGGGATGATCGACTGGATTCATAGACACGCCGCGATTGTGCGGGCGCTTGCCGAGCCAGCGCGTTTTCCCGGCCTTGCCGTGCGACTCGTTCTCGTGATCGACGTTGCCCACCTGTCCGATGGTCGCCAGGCATTCCACCTGCACCCGGCGCACTTCGCCCGAGGGCAGCTTCAGCAGCGCGATGCCGCCTTCGCGCGAAACCAGTTGCGCCTGCGCCCCCGCCGACCGCGCCATCTGCGCCCCCTTGCCCGGCCGCAGCTCGACGTTGTGCACCACCGTGCCGGCCGGAATGTTTTTGAGCGGCAGCGCGTTTCCGACCAAGATGTCGGCCTCGGCGCCCGAGCTCACCGTACGGCCCACTTCCAGGCCCACCGGGCAGATGATGTAGCGCTTCTCGCCATCGGCATAGTGCAACAGGGCGATACGCGCCGTGCGGTTGGGATCGTACTCGATAGCGGCCACCTTGGCCGGGATGCCGAACTTGTCGCGCTTGAAATCGATGACGCGGTACGCTTTCTTCGCTCCGCCGCCGCGGAAACGCGACGAGGTCAGCCCTTCGCTGTTGCGCCCCCCCGAACGCTTCTTGCCCACCACCAGCGATTTCTCGGGGGCCTTCTTCGCGAGTTCCTCGCGCGAGACGATACTCATGAAGCGCCGCGAGGGCGTAAACGGGTTGTAGCTTTTCATCGCCATGGCGTATATCTCTTTCCTAGATCTCGGCGTATTCGGGGACCTTTTGATCCGCCTTCAACCGCACGTAGGCTTTCTTCCAATCCGAGCGATAGCCGGAAAATTTTCCGCGGCGCCGCAGTTTGCCAACGGTGTTCACGGTGCGCACGTCGGCCACTTTCACCTTAAAGAGCTGCTCCACGGCGGCCTTCACCATCGTTTTATTGGCATTCGGGGCAACCTGAAAACAGAGCGTGCGTTCGTGGTCCTTCTTGGAGACGCCCTTTTCAGTCACAATGGGCCGTTTGATCACTTCATAGATGTTCATTTTGCGAGCGCCTCCGAAAGTTTCTGCGCCGCGGCTTGCGAAAGCAGGACGCCGGCGTGCGCAAGCAGATCGTACACCTCGACCTCTTTGGTCGAAACCAGCTTCACCCCGGCGATATTGCGCGTGCTGAGCGCGAGGTTCCGGTTTTCGCCGTGATCGATCACCAGTACGGTCTTGGGTGCGCCCAGCACATCGAGGGCGCTGCGCATGCCTTTTGTCTTGTGGTCGGCCAGCGCGAATTCGTTCACCACTCGCAGCTCGCCGTCCCGCAGCTTGGCTGAAAGCGCCGAACGTAGCGCGCCCAGCAGCATTTTGCGCGGAAGCTTGTAGCTGTAATCGCGCGGCTGCGGCCCATGCACCGTTCCGCCATGCCGCCACAGCGGCGACCGGATGGAGCCCATGCGCGCCCGGCCCGTTCCCTTTTGCCGCCACAGCTTCTTGCCTGAACCCGATACCTCGTGCCGCGTCTTGGTCTTGGCGTTTCCGCCGCGCCGTGCCGCCTGCGCATGGCGCACGGCCTCATAGAGGAGATGCTCGTTCACCGGTGCGCCGAACACATCGTCGGCCAGCTCCACCGAGCCCACCACGGAGTTATTCAAATCCACCACGTCTACGCTCGGCATGCTCGTTACCTTTTCGCCCTTTTCACCAGCACATACCCGCCGTTGGGACCCGGAACCGCGCCCTTGATCACCAGCACGTTGTCCTCGGCCCCCACATCCACCACCTCCAGATTGCGGATCGTCACCTGCTGATTACCCATGTGGCCGGCCATGCGGGTGCCCGGAAACACGCGCGAAGGAAAGCTGGAAGCGCCAATGGAACCCGGTGCGCGATTGAACATCGATCCGTGCGTGTCCGGGCCGCCGCGGAAATGATGCCGCTTCACCAGACTGGCGAACCCGCGGCCTTTGCTCACGCCGATGACGTCCACCTTGTCGGTGGGCTTGAACTGATCCACCAGCACTCGGTCACCCTGTTTCAAATCATCGTCGCCCGGCCGCATGCGCACTTCGCGCAGAAACTTCACGCCATCGGCGCTGGCTTTTTTCAGATGCCCCGCCATCGGCTTAGTAGCGCGCGAGGCTTTGGCGAACTCCACCAGACCCAACTGAATGGCGTCGTAGCCGTCCGTATTCGGCGTCTTGCGCTGCACCACCACGCACGGGCCGGCCTTCAACAGCGTCACCGGCACTACCTGGCCGTCGGCGCGGAACACCTGGCTCATCCCGATTTTCTTGCCTAATATCCCTGGGATCATGAACACCTCTGGCAATACCAGGAAGACCAGGAATACAGGGAATGGCGCCCATTCCTCGTCTCCCTCGTGTTCCTTGTATTCATTCTTCTCTGGGAATACGAAGGAGACGCGGAATACGAGGAACGCTCCGCGGTATTCCTCGTCTCCCTTGTCTTCGTCGTATTCATTGCCTTTTCCTACTTCCCTCGCCCAAACGCCTTGATCTCCACATCCACGCCTGCCGGCAGATCCAGCTTCATCAGGGCGTCGACGGTGTCCTGAGTCGGCTCTAAAATATCGAGCAGCCGCTTGTGCGTCCGGATTTCAAACTGCTCCCGCGACTTCTTGTCCACGTGCGGCGACCGCAGCACGGTGTAGCGATTCTTGACCGTCGGCAGCGGGATGGGACCCGCTACGTGCGCTCCCGTGCGCTTGGCCGTGTCGGCGATCTCCGACGTGGATTGATCCAGGATGCGGTGATCGTACGCCTTGAGGCGGATGCGAATGCGTTCTTGTAGGGCCATCGCTTGTCTCGAACTATTCCAGGATCTCGGTAACGGTTCCGGCGCCCACCGTCCGGCCGCCCTCGCGGATGGAGAAGCGCTGGCCTTTGTCCATGGCCACCGGCGTGATCAGCTCCACCTGCAGGTTGGCGTTGTCGCCCGGCATCACCATCTCGGTCCCTGCTGGCAGCTCCGTCACTCCCGTCACGTCCGTGGTCTGGAAATAGAACTGCGGCCGGTACCCCTTGAAGAACGGCGTATGCCGCCCGCCTTCTTCCTTGCTCAGCACGTACACCTCGCCCTTGAACTTCTTGTGTGGCGTGATCGTGCCAGGCTTCGCGATCACCTGTCCGCGCTCCACGTCGTCCTTTTCAATACCGCGCAGCAGCAGCCCCACGTTATCGCCCGCGCGCCCCTCGTCGAGCAGCTTCTTGAACATCTCGACGCCCGTCACCACCGTCTTGCGCGTCTCCTTGAAGCCCACGATCTCCATTTCCTCGCCGACCTTGCAAATCCCGCGCTCGATGCGCCCCGTCACCACCGTGCCACGGCCTTGGATCGAAAAAATGTCTTCAATCGGCATCAGGAACGGCTTGTCGATGGCTCGCTCCGGCACCGGAACGTAGCTGTCCACTTTCTCCATCAGCTCGTCCACCGTCTTTTCCCACTTCTCTTCGCCGTTCAATGCTCCGAGCGCGCTCACCCGCACCACCGGGAGATCGTCGCCCGGGAACTGATACTTCGACAGCAGCTCCCGCACTTCCAGCTCCACCAGCTCCAGCAGCTCTGGATCGTCCACCATGTCCACTTTGTTCAGCGCTACGACAATGTAAGGCACGCCCACCTGCCGCGCCAGCAGGATATGCTCGCGCGTCTGCGGCATCGGACCGTCAGTCGCGGCTACGACGAGAATCGCGCCATCCATCTGCGCGGCGCCGGTGATCATGTTCTTGATATAGTCGGCGTGACCCGGACAGTCCACGTG
>JASHQT010000215.1 GCA_030039005.1 Bryobacteraceae bacterium | reverse complement strand
GACTGGCGATTCGGTAAAATGAATCATCTATGTCTGACAGCAGCACGGCGAATCCCGCGCATATAGGCCTGGATATCACCGCTCTCGATTTACCCGCCTGGAAAAAAGCCATCGGCACCGTTTGTGGCGTGCTTTTGGCGCTCGTGTTCATTGTCACCGGCGCCTGGAAACTGTCCGATCCGTTCCGCTGGTCGGAGTTCCTGGAACAGCTTCGGGTGGCTTCGGCGTTCGCGCTTCCCTTGACGCTCGCGCTCGGCGTGGGCGAGATGTTCGGCGGCGTCCTCATCCTAGTGCCGCGCTTCCGGCGTTGGGGGGCGTGGCTGGTGGGATTGCTGCTGGTGGCCTTCATGATTTACATCGGGATCAACTACACGGCGCTGATCGGCAAGGATTGCAGTTGCTTCCCGCTGGTGAAACGCACAGTAGGACCGGCGTTCTTCTTCGAGGACGGCGGGATGCTCGTGATGGCGGTGCTGGCGGGGGTATGGGCGCGCGCCTCGGTGAATCTGCGGGCGGCGGCCGTGATCCTGGGCGCGGTGGTGGTGTTCGCGGGCGCGTCCTTCGGCGTGAATCTGGCGCACGAAAGTGGACTGAAAGCGCCCGATTCGATCGTCGTCGACGGAAAACCGTTCTCCCTGCAGGACGGCAAGACGTTCCTGTTCTTCTACGATCCTACGTGCCCGCACTGCGAAGCGGCGGCGCGCAAGATGGCCAAGTTCAACTGGAAAGATACCAAGATTGTGGCCATCCCGATCGATACGCCGCAGTTCGCCGCCTCCTTCCTGCATGACACGGGGTTGAAGGCGGGGACTTCGAACGATTTGGCGGTGTTGATGAAAACGTTCAAGTTCAGCACCGCGCCCTACGGCGTGGCGCTGGTGCGCGGGCATCAAAAGGCGACCGTCGACGTCGGGCTGTTCGAAAAAGACGGCGAACCCGCGGGCACGCTTCACAACTTAGGGTTCATCGAATAAATCGGTCCCGGGCGGGAATGCTTCGAGTGGGAGTGCTTCGAGGGGGCTGGACTCAGGCGTCTCCGGCTCGGCGAGAGCTCGCGTAGCGGTTTCCAGAAGCTCCGGCGCAAGCCAGGTATAATCGGTGCCGGCGTACATGCGGCGCAATTGGTAGCGCCATTTCTTCTCGAAGGACGCCATGCGGCGCGCCTGCTGCTTGATGGGAAGGCTTCCGAGCCCGGCGAGATCGATGAGCGTGGTCACCAGCACGCTTTCGGCGCGAATCAACACGAAAAGGCAACGGCGGCTCTTGCTCAACCGCTGCACGGATTCCAGGATGGATGCGGCGCGCGTGGGCGCATAGAGCGCCGCGAGCTCGGCCGATCCTTCGGCGTTGAGACGCGCCTGCGCCGATTCCAATATCTCAGGAAACCCGGGCCGCACGGTGCGAAAAAACGAAGCGACTGTTTTGGGGTTGAGCACGTCGTACGTCAATTCCGTGCGCATCTTGCCGCGGAAGGGGCGGCTCGCACGATACACGAGCATCGGATAAGCCGTCTTTATGTTGCCGAAGGCGCGCGAATCGACGAAATAGTGCGTGGGCACGCGTTCGCGGAGCAGCGTTTGGATGGCGAACGAAACACGGGCGAACGCGGGAAAGAATCCCGGGGTGCGTTCATCGGGCGCTGCCAGCCACTGGGACCCGGGCTGGGGAAAGCTGGCTACCGAATCGATCTCGGGCATTCTTCAGTGAAAACAGGAAACTGGCTGAGCATACAACGCTTGTGCGAGCACCCGGCGACGCCGCGCGCGGTTGATCGAGTCAAGTCGACGCAAAGACGGCACGAATTTTTTGCGCCGATGCGTGACTGCAGTTGGGCTCGCCTTCCGGCTCGCCAATAGCCAAGAGCGGTACCCCGTCGTTCAGCCCAGCGATGGGCTCGGCGCGGCGTTGTGCACCGGACGGACCAGCGCTTCGGGCGCCGCGTGCAGTTGAGGCGCCAAGCATGCGAATCGGACCACGAAGTGGAACGCGCTTCCCCGCCCGGGTTCGCTTGCAACCCACATCCGGCCGCCCATCATTTCCACCAGGCGCCGGGAGATGGTCAAGCCCAGGCCGGTGCCGCCGTATTGTCTGGTCATCGAGCCGTCGGCTTGCATGAATGGCTGGAAGATCAGGCTTTGCTTGGCGAGCGGAATGCCGATACCGGTATCGCTGACGGTAAACCGCACTTGAACCTCGCGTCCAGAGGCCGATTCCAGTTCGGCTCGAACCCTCACGCTGCCCGCGGGCGTGAACTTCAGAGCGTTGCCGAGCAGGTTCACCAGGATTTGCCGCAGCCGCGCGGGATCGCCGTACATCTCCTTGGGAATCTCCGCGGAAACCTCGCAGGCGAGCGAAAGGTTTTTTTGCGTGGCCTGTCTCTCGAACGCCTGGGCCGTGTCCGCCACCAGCTTCGGGAGGTCGAACGATGCGTTGGCCAGTTGGATGCTGTGGGTATCGATCTTGGAGAAATCCAGCACGTCATTTAGCAGATAGAGCAGCGAAATGGCGGAGTTGCGCGAGGTTTCGAGCAGATCCCGCTGAAGGGCAGATAGTTCGGTGTCGAGCACCAGCTCTGTCGTCCCTATGATTCCGTTCATCGGAGTGCGCAACTCGTGGCTGATGTTGGCCAGGAAGTGGCCTTTGGCTTCGTTGGCCGCCTCCGCCATTTTCTTCGCCTCCTCCAGCAGCTGCCGGTCTTCAAAGGACTGGCGATATTGTTTGCTCAATTGCCATGCCTGAGCCAGCACTAACAGCAGGCAAACCAGATTGATGAGCGCCATGCCGTAGTCCTGGTGGCCGAGCCAGAGATCGATGGCGATGGGAGGGACCAAGAGCGGCAGAACATGGCAACATAGGTACAGCGGGCTCGGCGTGAGTGAGACAATCGCTCCAAAACTAATCCCCAGAACGCAAAACGCGAACATTAGCGAGTTCCAGTTGAACAATCCGTTGACGAAATCGCTGTAACAGCTCAAGGCTCCCCACGCGGTGGAAAAGCAGATCAACGTTGTGCAAAAGGCTGCGCGCCAGAGCCGCGGGTTGACGGAATAGATGACATTCTTGCGCAAAACCAGCAGCAGGCGCACAAGATACGCTCCGATCGTAGTGGCGGCGAACAGCGTGATTGCGATGGTGGGAATTCTGGAATGAGTGCCCGCCAGCAACGCAAACTGCACCAGGCCTAGCCCGGCCCAAATGCCGGCCAAAGAGTGACGCGCGATATCGGCGTCTTGCTGATGGCTCAAGACGACGCGTTGAGCCGGCTCGTGAATGTCTGGCACGCTACATTTCTATCGACGATGAAAACCAAAAGCTTAAGGTTCCGTTTGCTTTACAATCTCTTACGATTCGCGGCGCTACGGTAGCTTCTGGCTACGCCGACGGTCAATTCGCGGTAAGCTGAACGTTCTCTTGCACGCCTTCATCCAGCATCACGCTGACACCCAGGCCCTGGCAGGAGGCCACGTCGTCGGGATTGTAAATATCGCACGGCGGCGTATCGAGCCACGCGACAACCAAATATTGGCCCGGGGCAATGCCGCGCAGCCAGAAGTTGCCTTGTTCATCGGCGTGGGTGGTTTGATAGGTTTGGATGCGCCCCTCGGGCGGGTTGGGGATCAACGCCACGGTGGCACCGCTGGCCACTACTTTGGGATCGGCGGTGACGGCCCGGCCGACGATTTGCGCGCCTTGGGAGCTGAGCCGGACGTCGAGCGTAGGCAGCGCATCGCCGGCCGCAGCTTCCAGACCCTCGGCCAGCCGCTCGGAATTGGCGACGCGGACAGACTTTAGGTACAGATCCTCGGGCGCGTTCAGGACGTAAAGATCGTAGGTTTCGTCGGGGACAAAAGCGAGCGAGAATTCGCCATTCTCGCCGACTTCAGCCTTAGTGGCGGGCACAGTGGGACGGCGCGGCTCGAGCGAAACGATCAGGCCTTTAGGTAGTGCGGAGTCGTCGTCATCCAGGTGGATCTTGCCGCGCCATACGCTTTCCGGGGCGACCACAATATCAGCGCCGGCCACATCGGAATCGCCGATGTTGATGGGAATGCGTCCGCTGAGCGACACGCCGTCCTGCTCGGCCGAGGCGATCAATAGATATGGCCCGGCGGTGACGCCGTCGATATCGAAGTTTTGATCTTTGTCCAACGTGACGTTCACCGGCGCGCTGACCGAAGCGGTGTTGTCCGCATCGTTCATGCGCAGCGTGACGCTGGGACTGGCGACGCCGCCCTTCAGTGTGCTCAGCACCCGCCCGCGAATGTGCACAGTGTGGACCAGCGTGAGGAAGATGTCGATGCCGCCTACTTCGCCGCCCGGGGCGACCGTCACGGGAACAGCTTGAGACAATCGCTGCACTTGCGGGAAGAAGGTGACCGCATAGCTGAGCTCGGGCACGGGATTGCCGAACGCGTCCTTGCGTGTCTCCTGCTGCGCGCCGGCAGGGTGCGGTGGAGCTTGATACAGAGCCGCGACGTAATACGTTCCAGGCTCCAGGCCGTGGACACGGTATTCGCCGCGGTCGTCCGTGCGGGCGCTGGCAGCGTCGGCATAGCCGTGACGGCCGCGATCGTAATAAGCGCGATAAAGCTGAACGGTGACGTTCGAGGCGGGCTCGGCGTCGTCGAATTTCACTTTGCCGCTCACGACGGCCGAGGGCGTCATGCGCCAGATGAAGGACGCGATGGTCTGGCCGGGATTCACGGTGAAGATGGGCGGCATTTTGTAATCGCCGATGCGGCCGGCCGACAGCGGAAGGTAGCCTTCGCGCTGGACGGTGATGAGGTAGCGGCCGGGCGCGACTTTAGGAAATGAGAACGCGCCGTTTTCGTCCGTGACTTGGTAGAGGGAGGCACCTTTGGAATCGGCGGGGCGCAGCAGCACTTGTGCGCGCCGCAGCGGCTGTCCGGTGGCGCCGCTCAGGACCGAGCCTTGGATCGCGCCGGGCTCCTGGTCACCGTTTGGCGGCGATGCCGGAGGCGGCACGGTGGCGGGTTCATCCTGGGCAAGTGCGGTGTCCAGGCACAGCAGCGCGAGCAGGCAAACATAGAGCGCACGCAGTGGGAGGGCCACTTAGCTATGACGCGCCGGCCCTCCCGAACGTGGAATGCTACTCCTGCCGCAGCGCTTGCATGGGATCGACGCGCGTTGCCCGGCGCGCGGGGAGCCAGAGCGCGAGCGCGGTGACGCAGGCCAGCAGCAAAGGCACGCTGGCGAACGTGATGGGATCGGTGCGCGGGATGCCGAACAGAAAGCTCGCGATGTAGCGTGTGAGCGCGAGCGAAACGGCCACGCCGAACACCAAGCCCGCCGCCGTCATCGCCGCGCCTTCGCGCATGATCTGGCCGAAGATTCGCGCGGGGCTTGCGCCAAGCGCTGCGCGCAGTCCGAATTCTCGAGTGCGCAGGGAGACCAGGAAACTCGCGACGCCGTAGATGCCGATGGCCGCGAGCAGCAACGCCATCGCAGCAAAGGAGCCGAGCAGGGCGATTTGGAAACGGCGTTCGGTGAGCGTGGATGCCAGGGCATCGCTCAGCCGGCGGACATCGTAGACCGCGCGCGCCGGGTCGATTTCGTGGATACGCTTGCGAACCGCTTCGGCGAGCAGCAGCGGATCGGCGGTGGTTTTCACGAGCACTTCCGGGAACGGGCTGCTCGGAATTCCGCACCAATAGACCATCGGACGGGGATCTTGAGCCGGTCCGTGATTGCGAAAATCGCTCACCACGCCGACGATCTGGAGCGGCGCCGGGAAGTCGCCCTCGCGCAGGGATTGGCCGATGGGACTTTCGCCGGGAAAGTAGCGGTCGGCGAAGGAGCGATTCACCAGCCCCGCGGCCGGCGCTTGGGGATCGAGGTTGATGCGGCAGGTGGCGCCCGAAAGAATGGGCACGCCAAGAACGGCGAAGTAGTCCGGCGTGACGTTATCGCCGTCGACGAAAACCTTGTGGCCTTCGGTTTCGGTATCGCGGCCTAGGATATGATACTGCGCGACGATATCCTGGCCGGTTCCCGGAAGCCCGTACGCCATGGCCGCCGAGGCGACGCCAGGGAGATCTTGCAAAGCCTGGAGCGTCCGATTCAGCCGCTGCGCCAGGCGTGGCAAGTTGTTGGTTTCGCCGTAGCTGCCGCTGATGTGGAACGCCAGAACGTGTTCGGGATTGAAGCCGAGTGAAACTCGCGTGAGCCGCGCGAAACTGCGGATCAGAAGGCCCGAGCCGATCAGCAACACGATCGCGAGGGCGACCTGCGCGCTCACCAAGATGCGCTGGATATTGTGGCGTCCTGAGATCTGGCTGCGCGAGGCCTGTGCCCATGCGCCCGCCACTTCGCCGCGCGTGCATCGGAGCGCGGGAATCAAGCCAAATACAATGGCCGTGATCAGGCTGAGCGAGAGCGTGAAAGCGACCAGACGCCAATCCAAGTGAATTTCCTCAACGCGCGGCAAGATAGCCGCGGCGCGCCGGAAAAGGCTGGCGGCGGCGAACGACAGCGCCAGCCCGAGCAGGCAACCGGGAATCGCGAGACAAAACGCCTCGAGCAGCAGCTCACGGATCACTTGAGCGCGCCGGGCGCCGAGGGAGAATCGAACGGCGATTTCGCGTTCACGGCGGTGCGCCTGGGCCAGAAGCAGGCAAGCGACATTGGCGCACGCGATCAGCAGCACGAAAGAGACCGCGCCGAACAAGATCCACAAGGATCGGCGCACGCCGCGCACCGTACCTTCTTTGAGTGGTTCTACGACGGGGATCCAATTGGCATCGGTAGCGGGATACTGGGCGGCCAGTCGCGCTTGCACCGCGGCAAGATCGGATTGCGCGGCATGCGGCGTGACGCCCTCCTTCAGCCGTCCAATGGCATTGTCCCAGCGAGATGCGCGCGCGTTCGCCATGACAAACGGCGGCAGCTTGGCGGGCATCCACACATCGACGTCGGACTCGGGAAAGCGCACCGAATCCGGCATCACGCCGACGATCGGGTAGCTGTAGTTTCCGTTGCGCAGCACTTTGCCGAGAACGGCGGGGTCGCTCGCGAAGCGGCGGCGCCACAGGTGTTCGCTGATCACCGCGGCGCTCGGGCCGTTGAACAGGTCTTCCTCGGGACTGAACGTTCGTCCCAGTAGAGGAGCGGTGCCGATCACGGAGAAAAATCGCGGCGAGACGCGGGCGCTTACCAGCATTTCCGGAAAATCGCCCGACGTTTCGGAGATGTTTTCGGTATAACCGCCGGCTACGGCCGAAAACGACCGATTCATGCGGTCCCAGTCCTCGATCTGGATGGGCGAAAGCGGAACGTGGAGCTGCTTTTGCGTGCGGTTCGATTCGAACAGCGCCATCAGGCGGCCGGCGTTGGGATAGGGAAGCGGCTTGAGCAGAACGGCATCGATGACGGAGAAGATCGCGCTGTTCGCGCCGATGCCGAGCGTCAGGGTGAGCACGACGCCGCAGAAGAATGCGGGCCGGCGAACGAGACTGCGATAGGTAACGAGCAGGGCGCGCATGGCGGTTAGACGCGCCAGGCGTGGGCTGGTTAGGTCGCGAGTTGGCTACGCCAGGGCTTCAGCGATGGCCACAGCCGCTGTGGCGCACTGCTCGCGCGAAACGTCGAAGTGCGTGACGGCGCGCATCTGGCGCGGGTTGATGCCATTCATCAGCACGCCGCGGGTTTTGAGCGCGGCGGTGAGTTCGAGGGTTGAGCGGCCGGTAGCGCCGATATCGAAGATGACGATATTGGTCTGGACGCGCGCGGGATCAATCCCGATTCCGGACATTTTGGACAGTTCGCGGGCGAGATACCGCGCATTCGCGTGATCCTCACCCAGCCGGTGCGGCATTTCTTCCAGCGCGATTAGACCAGCGGCAGCGAGCACGCCGGCCTGGCGCATCCCGCCGCCCAAGCGCTTGCGATATCCGCGCGCGCGATGGATTCGCTCGGCAGTTCCGACCAGCATGGATCCCACCGGCGCGCCGAGACCTTTCGACAAGCAGAACATCACCGAATCGGCCGGAGCGGCGAGATCGCGAACCGGGCGGCTTAGATGGCAGGCGGCGTTAAAGATGCGGGCGCCATCCAGGTGGACCTTGAGCCCGCGTTCGTGCGCGTGAGCGCAGATGTCTTCGAAAACGTCCATGGGATAAACCGTGCCGCCCGCCATATTGTGCGTGTTTTCGATTTCGATGAGCGCGGTGGAGGCGCAATGCGCGCTCGCGGGACGAATGGCCGCCTCGATGTCTTTCCAGTGCAGGATGCCGTCATCCGTCGGCACGGGCCGGAGCAGGCATCCGGAAAACCAGGCGAGCATCGAAAGCTCCCAATCGAGCACGTGCGCGCGCGATTCGCAGATCACTTCCTGGCCATGTTCAGTATGGATCTTCACGCCGATGGTGTTGCCCATGGTGCCGGTGGGCACGAAGAGGCCCGCCTCTTTGCCCATGATCTCAGCGGCGCGTTGTTCGAGCCGGTTGACCGTGGGATCTTCGCGATAGACGTCGTCACCCACTTCGGCTTCCGCCATGGCGCGGCGCATCGCGGGGGTGGGGCGGGTAACCGTGTCGCTGCGCAAGTCGATCATGGTCATGCAATAAATTCGGCGAACACCTCGTTAGACAAAAGCACTCCTCGATCGGTCAGCCGCAGCCGCGAGCCGGAGCGCTCCAGTAGGCCTTGATCGATGAAACGCCCGATCGGGCGTTCAAATCGCAGCCAGTCTTCCGTGCTCGGTTCGATCCCATGCGCGAGGCGCAGCCCGACAAAGAAGCGCTCTTGGTCGAGATGGGCGGGCGTGGACTCGATTCGCGGCGATTGGCTGCTCGCGATGCGTTCGACGTAAGCGGCCGGCGACTCGATGTTTTGCGCACGCGTTACGCCATCGAAGGAGTGCGCATCGGCGCCGAAGCCGGCGTAGGGCGCGAGATTCCAGTACTTCAGGTTGTGCAGCGATTCGTAGCCGGGCCGGGCGAAGTTGGAAATTTCGTAGCGCGGGATGCCCAGGCGCGCCAACTCCGTGACGGCCGTTTCGTACAGCTCGGCCGTGAGCTCGTCGCTGGGGACCTCGGGCGCGCCGTAACGTTTGCCATTGAGAAGCACTTCCGAACCCAGCCGACTGTCCTGATCGATTTCGAACATGTAGACCGAGACGTGCGGCGGCGCGAGGCGTTCGATCCAGGCGAGCGACTCGGTCCAGGAAGCGCGAGTCTGTCCCGGAAGCCCGGCAATGAGATCGATATTGATGTTGGCGATTCCGGCGGCGCGCAAGCTGCCAACTTCGCGCACGACGATTTCGGCGGTATGTTTACGGCCGGTGCGCGCGAGCTCACGCTGCACGAAGGACTGCACGCCGAGCGAGACGCGGTTGATGCCGGAATGAACCCAGGCTGAGGCGAGATCGGTGGTGATCGCGCCGGGCGCGGCTTCGATGGTGGCTTCGCGCCAGAGACCGCTTGTTGAGCCGCAACCGTGAGGGAGCGGTCCGAGAATGCGTTCCAGGTCCCGCGGCGCCATCGCGCTCGGCGTGCCGCCGCCGAGGTAAACGGTTTCCGGCGTCCACGCCCAGGGATGTGCGCAGATTTCCGCGATCAGCGCGTCGACATAACGCGGCTCCAACTCGCGCGGAAACACTCCCGAGGCGAAGTTACAGTACGTACATTTCTGCGCGCAAAACGGATAGGAGATGTAGGCGCCGGCCATTTAGAGCGAAACTTCTTCGCCCAGTTGTTTGGCGATCGCGTCCTGGATCAGCTCAGTCAGGGTTTGGCCGCTGGAGGCGAGCACGAAATCGTTCGCCACAGCGTCCCAATCGAGCTTATAGCTCTTGGAGTGCGCCGAAACCCAGATCTGGTGCACGGGCGCGTTGGGGCTGACGACGAATTTCGCGGGCGCCTGTTCGAATTCGATAGTGAGCGCCCCGGAGTTGAAGTCGGCTTCAAAATCGGCGTCGTCGGAGGCGGCGGAAAGACGCCGGAACAGCGTCTGAAGCGACCGGTCGGCGTGGCTTTTGAATTCCTGATCGTCCATACAGTGCTCGACACCCCGATCTTTGATTCTAGCCGAAACAGCCGGCGCGGCATCGTTAGCTGGGGGAGTGAAACGCAGGCGAAATAATCGCGACTTTGGGACGCCTCGCTGCATCTGCTAACCTTGGAAAGTTGCTCATGATGGAGTCGGCCTGTCTTCGACACACCGAGATCCCCCACACGTCGCGTCTCTTTTCCGATTTTCAGTATCACTTCGATCGTGTCGCGCGGTTCTACGCCTTCAATCCGCACGATGGGACAACTTACGCGGAAGCGGCGCGCGAGATCGCGTATCCGGACGAGCGGCGGGCGGCGCTAGTGGCTGCGCTGCGGCCGGGCAATCCCGAGACGGCATCCCTCGATCTGCTGGCGCGCCCGGGCACGGTGGCGGTCGTCACCGGCCAGCAGGTGGGATTGTTCTCCGGGCCTGCCTACACCATTTACAAGGCGCTGACGGCAGTTCGGCTGGCCGCGCGGCTGACCGAGCAAGGCATTCCGGCGGTGCCGATGTTCTGGCTGGCGACGGAAGATCACGATCTCGCCGAAGTAAATCACACATTCGTGTTCGGGCCGGATCATCAGCCGGTGCAGCTGAACGTGGAAGCGAATGGGGGCTCCGAGCGGCCGGTGGGACGGATTCCGATCGCCCAGCCGCCGGTGGATCGATTGTGCGAAGTGCTGGGCGCGTTTCCCCACGGCGACGAAGTGGCCGAGTTGGTGCGCGGCGCTTATCCGGCGGGCGCGACGTTCGGGCGGGCTTTTCGCGCGTTGTTGCAGCGCCTGCTGGCCGGGCGCGGCGTGCTGTTCGTCGATCCGCTGGAGGAACCGGTCCGCAGGCTGGCCGCGCCGCTGCTCGAACGGACGGTGGAGCAGGACGAAGACCTGCATCGGAAGTTGATCGAGCGCGGCACTGAATTGGAGCGCGCCGGCTACCACGCGCAGGTGCATGTGGAAGCGAAAACGTCGCTGGTGTTCCTGCTGGACGGCGATCGGCGCGTGGCGCTCCGCCGCCAGAACGGCGAGTACGCGACGAAGTTGAAATCGGGCGAGCGCAAGTATTCGGCGGCGGAACTGGAAGCGCGTCCGGAACATTTATCGCCCAATGCGTTGTTGCGGCCGGTGGTGCAGGATTACGTGCTGCCGACGGTGGCTTACGTCGGCGGACCGGCGGAGCTGGCGTACATGGCGCAGTCCGAGGTGTTATATCGCGAGCTGCTGGGGCGGATGCCGGTGATGGCGTCGCGCGGCGGCTTCACGCTGCTGGATGCGCGCAGCCTGAAGCTGATGACTCGGTACGGGCTCAACGTTCCCACGCTTTTCCAGGGCGACGAGGACGTGAGAGACCGGATCGCGGGTAAGCTGGTTCCACCGGAGTTAACGAGCGAGATTGAGAAGGTGAAGCGCACGGTTTCACAGTCCGTGGAGCGGTTGCGCGAGGATTTGACGGCCTTCGATGCAACCTTGGCGGCGGCCGCGGGTAAGAGCGCGGCAAAGATGCTGCACCAGCTTTCGAAAATGGAGCGCAAGACGGCGCGCGAAACGCTCAAGCGCAACGAGCGCTCGGCGGCCGAGGCGAGTTACCTGTCCGGTCTGGTTTTTCCGAACAAGCATCTGCAAGAGCGCTATTATTCGATCCTGCCGTTTCTGGCCAGGCACGGCGTGGGCGATCTGATGGACACGCTATACGGCCATTTGAAGCTGGAGTGCCCCGATCATCAAGTGCTGGTGGTGTGATGAAGGGCGGTGTGAACCGCGCGGCTTAATGCCCGCTGCCCTCGTAATTCTTTTCGCCCGCTGTGATCGCGAGCGCCAAGCGATTTTGCGGCGGGGGCAGCGGACACGTGGCATACGCGGTAAACGCGCAGGGCGGATTTTCGGCCTTGTTGAAATCGAGTACGACGAGACCGTTTTTCGGCTGCTCGGCGTAAAGAAAGCGCGACGCACCATACGTCGTTTTGCCGCTGGTCTGGTCGCGAAGCACGAAAAATAATTTGCCTTCATCCACCATCGACTCCAGCCGGAACTGGCGTCCATCCTTCGTAAAAGTCACGTAACCGGGACTGGGTTCATGTTCTTCCTGGCCGATGGTGTTGTGATACGCGATCGTGTGCGGCTCGGGCCACGCGGTGAATTTGGCTTCGATTCGCCAGGAGGGATCCACCGGATACCACGAAAGCCCGAGAAACTGTTTGCGCGCGGCGCTGTCATTGTCCTTCAGGCGAATTCCCGCGCGATCGCCGCGGCGGATCACATAGAACTGCAAACGGCCAATCGCCAGAACGTCGTCGTCTTCGCGGAGCGTGGTTTCTTGCGCCGGCTTGCCGTTCAACGTCAGCGCGACGCCGGGCGCCGGATGCAACACTGCCCTTCCCGCGTGATATGAGATGACCGCGACGCGCTCCGGCGCCGAGCCTCGCGGAAGCCGGACTTCGCTCGCTGGATCGGCGCCTACGCGGTTGTCGCCTTCGTGAAGCCAATCCAAGCCGACCACAGTGAGCCAGCCGAAGTCCTTGGCGAGCTCGCGCTGATGTTCGGCGCGCCACTGCTCGATCTTGCTCCGATAAGCACCGGTTCCGGCGATCGCGAGCGCGCCGAAGGCGAGGGCCGACGTGAGCTTTCCGGTCATATGTGATACATCAGCGGCTGCCGCGCCTGCTCGCGCTTGGATGCCTCCATCTGGCGGATGAGCTCGGCTAGCGTGGTTTTATCGAGCACCTCGGCGATGGCGTCGCGCACTTGCCGCATGATGATGCGCGTGCCGCAATGCTCGATGTCCTGGCATTCCTCACAGGCCTTGAACGCAGTTTCACTCGCGCACGGCAGCGGCGCGAGCGGACCCTCGAGCAGCCGGATGATCGACCCGATCGTAATCGTCGACGGCGGACGGCTGAGCTGATATCCGCCTCCTTTGCCCTTCTTGCTTTCAAGAACGCCGCGGCCTTTCAGGTCGAGCAGAATGCCTTCTAAAAATTTGAGCGGGATGGTTTCTTCCGATGCCAGCGTTGCGATCAACATCGGCCCTTCTCCGTAGCGCCGGCCCAGCGCGATCACCGCTTTCAGGCCATACTGCGTGCGTTTGGAGATCGTTCTCATTCCAATTCAGCGTATCAAACGGAGAGCTGTTGTCCCAGGACAGAGTCTGTGAGCGCGGGAGCCACGTTATAAAATGAACCCAGAATGGCCAACGCAATTCCTCCGGATCTCGCCGAAAAGGCCGCGGTCATGCGCGAGTTCCGCAGGCTGCGCGCCGCCGGAGAAGCCGTCCCTCCCGAGTTGTACGCCAAGCACGTGTGGGCCACCAACGATCACTACGCCACGGGTCCGGAGCCGGGCGAGCGTATCCCGGATTTCACGCTGGCCGATCAGGACGGGCGCACGCGGAGCCTGGGCGATCTTACCGGCCCCAACGGTTTGCTGCTGGTTTTTCATCGCAGCGCCGATTGGTGACAATACTGCCGTTCCCAACTGGTCGAGTTGGAACAGTCCCGGCACATGTTGGAGGCGGGCGGCATTCGGATTGCGGCGATCAGTTACGATAGCCGCGAAACGCTCGAAACATTTACACGCAAATATGGTACAGCATTTCCGTTGCTTTCCGACCGCGACAGCGCCGTGATCCGGCGCTTCGGTATTCTCAACACCAACATTGCTCCGGACCTGCGCGCATATGGTGTGCCTCATCCGGTGGAGTATTTCGTCAGCCCGGAAGGAACCGTGGTTCGAAAATACTTCGTGCCCAACTACCAGCACCGCGTGACGGCTTCGGCGGTGGCGCTGCGGGAAACCGGCGCGGTAGGGCAGGGGGTGCAGGTTGCGACTCTGCGAAGCGGCGCCGTGAGCATCGAGCTGGGACTGGCCAGCGCGAATGCGTTTGCCGGGCAGGAAATCGGCTTCTTTGCAAATTTCAGCATCGCGCCCGGATGGCATATTTACGGCGAGCCGATCCCCGATACGTACACGCCCACGGCGATCGTCTTTGACGATCCGATGATCGTCCAGCAATCGTTCCAGCTCCCCGTGGACGTTCTCACGACGCTCGCGGTGCTGGGCGAAACGCTCCCGGTGTATTCGGGGTCGTTCCGCGGCACAGGCTTGCTGCTTCTGAAATTTCCTCTCAACGCGGGAAAAATCAGATTATCAGGAAAGGCCCGTTTTCAACAATGCAGTGACAGGCTTTGCGAGCCGCCGGAGACCATCCCGTTCGAGCTCCCCGTGAGGCTGGGGACGTTCGTGGTGGCCCAATGAGTGGCGCCGGAAAGCTTCCAGCTGAGCTGGGCTGCGCGGTCAGACCAGGCGAAGATTATCTTCCATGGTTTTGATGACGGTGTCCAAGCGGCCGCTCAGCACTTGTTTCGCCAAGCTTAAGGTATATCCTTTTGCCGTGTGAAATGGCACGTGGGAGGGGAGCGATAGCGCCAGCGGATCCACAACGGCATCTACCACCACAGGCCCGTCTTTGTGGGCCAGCGCTTCGGTGAGCGCGTCCTTGACGTCGCCCGGATCTTCCAGACGAATGCCTTTAGCGCCCATGGCCTCCGCGACGCGCGCGAAATTCGGATTTTTGAAGCTGGTGCCAAAAGGAACGAACCCCGCTTCCTGTTGCTCAATGTTGACGAAATCGAGCAGGGCATTGTTGAGGATGATCTGCACCACCGGCGTGTTGTGTTCCACTTGCGTCAGCAAATCACCGAGAGCCAGCATGGTGAATCCTCCGTCGCCACAGATCGCGATGGATTGCCGGCCCGGGTACGCCAGTTGAGCGCCGAATGCATTCGGCGCCGCATTGGCCATGGACGCCCAGGTGAAGGATCCGAAGATTCTTCGATCGTGCCCACCGCGCAGGTGCCGCGAGCCCCACATGCAGGCCGTTCCGGTATCGATGAAAAACATCGCATCCGGCGCGGCGAGATCGCTGAGCGTCGCCGCCAGAAATTCGGGACGGATGGGTTTAATACCCGGGCCCTTTTCGACGTAGTGGTGCAGGAGTCCATCGAATTCGTTGGTCTTTTCCAAGTATTTCTCTAGAAAACGGCGGTCCGTACGCTGCGCAATGGCGGCAAGCAGGACTCGCAGCGTATCTTTCACGTCGCCCAGCAACGGCAAATCGAGCACCGTTCGCCGGCCGATGTGTTTCGCGTTGATATCGATTTGGACCTTCTTGACGCTCGCGCCGGGAAGAAACTCCGGGAACGGAAAATCAGTGCCCAGCAGCAGCACCAGGTCCGCGTCGTGCATCGCCTGGTAAGCGCCGCCGTACCCGAGCAGCCCGGTCATGCCGACGGCGAACGGATTATCGTGCTCCAGCCACTGCTTTCCGCGGAAAGAAAAGCCGACCGGGGCATTGAGGCGCGTGGCCAGCTCCACCACTTCATCGTGCGCGTGGCGGCAGCCCTCGCCGCCGAAGATGGTGATGTTCTTCGCCTCATCGATCATGGAGAGGAGCGTGCGGATGTCGGCATCGGCGGGACGGTAGACCGGCGGGGCCGGCAGCGGAACCAGACGCGATTTGAAGGACACATCGGACGACGCCACGTCGCCCGGCAGCGAAACTACCGTCGGACCTTTTTCCGAGACCGCCGTTTGAATCGCGCTGGCGATCACCGCCCGCGCCTGTTCAGGGTTGACGATGCGGCCAACATATAACGAAGCCACATCGAAAGCGCGATAGGGATTGAGTTCTTCGAGCGCCTCAGTGTCGATGAGGCTGGTCTCGACGTCGCCCGCGATCGCGATCACCGGAGCGCGCTCCTTCAGCGCGTCCATCAAACCGTTGAAGAGGTGCGCTGTACCAGGTCCGGCTGTGCCGCACACGGCCACGGGATTTTCAGTCAGATAGCTTTCGGCGACCGCGGCGAACACGCCGTATTCTTCGTGGCGGACATGGATGAATTCGATCTTGCCGTTGCGGCGAAGCGCGTCAATCACGGGGTTCAACGCATCGCCCACGATTCCATAACAGCGTTTCACGCCCGCGTTCGCGAGCATGTCCCAAAGCAGATCGGCTACGTTTGGCATAGTTCCTCTCGTTGCGATGTCAGTGCAACAAGGAACGCAATGCATTCGAACCGCCAGCAGCGGCCGGCCATCGCCGGCGATTTGTGTTGATGTAACGAGGGGCCGGACGAGTAGATTGGAGGTGACGCGTGTCCACCAGAGGACACGCTGCCGACTGACGAACACTTGCCAACGTGTGGTTGACAGAACCTTACTTAGCCGCGAAGGCCAACAGCACGTTGCCAGGAATGCCCGCCGTCACGCTGTACCCCGAACCGATGAACACCATGCCGCCGGCGATGGTCGGCCCGATGGAACCGATCGACCCTCCGTGCGCGGGAACCCGGTTCACGGTGGTGAAGTCGTGCGCCGTTTCGTAACTCCAAAGCTCGCGGCCATCGGACGTCGATAGCGCGTGGATCTTGCCATCGGTCCCTCCGATAAACACGGCGCCCGGGATCGCGCTGCTCGCGGCGGCGTAAGAAACGCGGCTCCCGGCCTCGGCCAGTCGCGTGCTCCAAAGCTTCTCGCCGGTCGCGATCTGCACGGCGACGATGGAGCCCGTGGTCAGCCCGACATAGAGATTCTGCTGATCGGCAGCGCCGCCCCAGATGAGGTTGGTATTCCGCGTTCCCGGCTTCTCGGCGATATCGGTCCTCCAAACCACCGCGCCTTTATGATCAGGATCCAGCGCGAAGATGATGCCGCTTTTATTCGGCGCGAGCAGCAGATCGCGGCCGTCGGCAAGCGTTTTCAGAATCGGCGACGCGCCGAAATCCCAATCCGGACCGGGATTGTCCGGGCAATTCTCGGTCTTCTTGGCGAAGCATCCGCCTAGCGTCGCGTCGTTCGCCTCGGCTTGGAAATGCCACTTGACCTTGCCGGTATCGAGATCCACGGCCACGATCGAATCCGAGGTGTCGGGCGCGGGCTCGGTGGCCGAGTCGCCCGTGCCGAAGTAAATGGTCCGGCGCTTGGCATCCACGGTCGGCGAATTCCACACCGCCACTCCGGACGGTGCATACAACTGCGTGCCGATGGAATTTTTCTTGGTCGCCTTGGGTTCGGAGATCGTGTAGGTCTTCCAGATTTGATCGCCGGTCGCGGCGTTCAATGCGACCACGCTGCCGCGAAACGTGCAGCAAGGATAATCGAGCGTCGACGCGGAGAAACCCTCGGATGTGGAAACCGGAACGAACAAGCGGCCTTGGTATAGCGTGGGGGCCGCAGTAATGCGCGCGCTGAAATGATCCTCGGCCTTCCTGGTCCACAGCAGCGTGCCGGACTCAGCGTCGAGCGCATAGACGTTCGCCTGCATATCGCCGACGTAGACGGCATAGCGCGGCGAATTGCCCGATCGCACGCGGCCGATGGTGACCGCGGTGCGCACCGCGGCTTTGGTTTGATACGACCAATACACGCAGCCGCTGTGCATGTCGAGCGAATACACGTAGCCGATGTCGGAGCCGACGAACACGCGCCCCGCCGCGACGGACGGCTGGCCGAACGCGGAAACGCCTAACGGAAATCCGAACGCCCACTTCAGTTTCAGCCCGGGCACTTGCGACGCGGTGATCCCGGCCGCCTTCGCCTCCTGAAATCGTGTGTTGTGCACATCCACGCCCCAGCCGTTCCACTCGGGGCTCTTCGCCGGATCGGGCAGCGCAGTCTCAGTGGTGCAATGGTTGGGCATTTGGTTCGCATCTCCCAGCGCCGCGCTTCCCAGCGGCCGTCCTCCCATATATTCCGCCAAGCGCCGTTTCTGCTCGTCCGTCAGATTGGCCGCTTCGGTCTTCATCACGCCCGTAGTGAGAGCGGCGTAGATGCGTTCGGGCGGCATCTGCCGGATCGCGGCCGGAGTCGGGGCGCGCTCCACCGACGCATTGCCGTGGCACTTCGTGCACTCGCGCTCGAACGCCGAGATGCCGAACTCGGTCCCCAACCTTTGCCGCTCCGAAGGAGCTTGCGCCATCGCCGGCACGGCGAGCAGCGCACCAAAAATGATAGTCTTCATCACCCGCATGAGAAATTCAGCCTGGATTTTCCGACCGCGATTGTATCGTACCCGCCTGCGATAGAATCACGGCACAGGAGATCGAATGTCACTGAAGACCTGGCTCGGCCTTGGGGCCACGCTCGCAATGGCCGGCTCGATGGCGGCACAGCAGCCGCAGGCGGCCGGACCGCCGCTGGCCTCTTGTGGCGCGCACGGCGATATCGAGGTGATTTGCGGAACGCGCTCGCCCGAAGATCTCGAAGTCACGCCGGACGGCAAGTATCTGATCGCGACCCAATTCGTCAACCAGGGCCGCAACGCGACAACTGGCTTCGGGATGGGCTTGCTCGATCTGAAGACGAAAACCTTCAGCAAAATGGCAATGACGGACGCGCCGGACAAAGCCTGGGGCGATCCCGCTTGTCCCGGACCCATCGGCGACGCGCTGGTCTCGCACGGCGAATCGCTCGCCAAACGCAAGGACGGCAAATGGGCGCTGTACGTGGTGAATCACGGCAAGCGGCAATCCATCGAGATGTACGAATTGAAGCCGGCCGCGGGCGGTTGGGTGCTCGAGTGGCACGGTTGCGAAGTCGCCGAACACGACTACAATGACGTTGCGATCCTCCCCGATGGCGGCTTTGCCGGGACCTTTCCAACGGCGCTCAACTCCGGCGGCAGTGGCGGGCCGTTCGCGGGCGCAGTCACCGGTTACGTGGTGCGATGGACGCCGGGCAAGGGCGAAGCGGAATTGCCGGGCACGCGTATCCGCTATCCCAACGGAGTGGTGGCGAGCGCAGACGGCCGCTATCTTTACATCAACGAATTCGCCGGGAAGCAGGTGTTCAAGTACGATCTGCGCGAGAGCAAGATCATCGGCTCGGTGAAGGTGGATTTCCTGCCCGACAATCTCACCTGGACGAAAGAGCGCAAACTGCTGGCTGCCGGCGTGAAGGGGGCGCGCGGCGATTGTCCGGAAGGCAGCGGTCGGCCGTGCATCCAAGGCTTCGGCGTGGCGGAGATCGACCCGGCGAAGATGCAAGCGAGGCCGATTTTCGATTCGGCCGATCACGAGCCGTTGATCGCCGGCGTGTCGTCGGCGCTGCGCGTGGGTGATTCGATTTATCTCGGCGCGTTCCTGGGAGACCGCGTGGTGAAAATTCCATATCCCAACGGTGGCGCTCGCTCCGAACGCTAATTAAAATGGTACCGGCCACATAATCCAATGATCAAACCACTATTTGCGACTACGGCTGCCGCGATCGCCACTTTTGTGGCCGGCGGGCTGCTCTTCGCACAGAAGGATCAGTTCCCTTGGGACGACTTTCACGTGGAAGACGGCGTCACCACGATTCACGTGCAGGGCAACGTTTACATGATTCACGGACTGGGCGCCAACGTCGCGGTGCAGACCGGCGATTGGGGCGTGCTGGTGGTGAACACCGGCCCGGAACAGAACTCGGCCCGGCTCATCGCCGCCATCCGCAAGCTGTCGAACGGGCCTTTGCAATATATTTTGAACACTTCCATGGATGCCGATGAGACCGGCGGCAACGACGCACTGCGCAAGATCGGCGTCACCATCACGGGCGCCAACGTCACCGGCGACATCGCCGACGCCGCGCAGGGCGCCCAAATCATCGCGCATGAAAATGTTTTGAACCGCATGAGCGCCCCCACCGGCCAGAAAGCCTCCGTCCCCTTCGGCGACTGGCCCACCGACACCTACGTTTCGGGCCAGAAGGAAGTGTTCTTCAACGAAGAACCGGTGATCGCGCGCTGGCAGCCCACCGCGCACACCGACGGCGACAGCCTGGTGATCTTTCGCCGCTCCGACGTCGTGGTCACCGGCGACATTTTCAATACCGAAAGCTATCCATTTATTGATGTGGACCACGGCGGCAACGTGCAGGGCGAGATCGAGGCCCTCAACAACATCATCGATATCGCGGTTCCCAAGCATGAAGAAGAAGGCGGCACCTACATCATTCCGGGCCACGGCCGCATCTGCGACGAATTCGACGTCGTCGAGTATCGCGACATGGTCACCATCGTGCGCGATCGCGTGCAGAACGCCATCAAGAAGGGCATGACGCTCGAGCAGATCAAGGCCGCAGGCTTCACCAAGGATTACGACCCCCGCTGGAGCGCACGCGAAGGTCCCGGCACCGCCGAGAATTTCGTCACGTCCGTTTACCGGAGTCTGGCGCCGACGGCGTCCGGGAGCAAATGAGGTAACAAGCCATGAAGCATAGCCCTTTATTCATCGTCTTAACCGGAGCGCTGGCGTTCGCGCCCGGAGCGTTTGCGCAATTTTCAGGTTCTTTCAACGCGCAGCCAGGATGGGACCTGAGCGGCGCGTGGGCGCCCGAACCGCACGAGGAGAGCGTCGGCAATCCGGCCATTGCGGATTTTCTCGGCGTCCCGATCAGCGACGCCGCTCGAGCCGTGGGACTGGCGTGGAGTCCATCGCGCGTGACGGTTCCCGAGCATCAATGCCAGGTTCACGTCGCGCCCTATATCCTGGGCGGGCCGCTGAATATGCGCCTTTGGGAAGAGCGCGATCCGCAATCGCAAAACCTCATAGACATCCGCATGTACATCAGCACCTATGAGCAAAACCGCACCATCTGGATGGACGGCCGCCCGCATCCTCCCGAAGCCGCGGCACATACCTGGATGGGCTTTTCCACCGGCAAATGGGAAGGCAACACGCTGACCGTTTACACAACGCACCTCAAGCAGGGCTATCTGCGCCGTAATGGCCTTCCCGAGAGCGATGAGGCCACGCTCATCGAGCATTTCATGCGGCATGGCGATTATCTGGTGCACATGAGTGAAGTGACCGATCCCGTGAATTTGACCGAGCCGTTCGTGCGCACCGAAGTATTTCACCGCATCCCGCAAGAGGGCCAAAATTGGCTGTACCCGTGCGAATCCGTGGTGGAGATTGCGAGCCAGGCGCGCGGCGCCGTACCCAATTTTCTTCCCGGGCAGAATCCGTTTGTGGCCGAGTTCGCCAGGAAATATGGACTCCCTTTGGAGGCCACCCTCGGCGGCGCCGAAACCATGTATCCGGAGTTTCAGCGCAAGATAAAAACGCTGGCTCCGCCGAAATAGCATGAAGCTCGCCGCGTATTTGCTGATTGCCTCAGCGGCCCACCTCGCCGGCCAGGAATCCGCGCGCACAAGCGCGGACAATCTTCCGCAGCCGATGAATTGGACTGCCGAACAGGACCATCAGAACATGATGGAGCAGCTCGGCATCCAGGCGCTCCGGCCCGGCCCCAGCGGCAATGAGAGCGCGCCGAATCACGCCAACTACGACGAGTCCAAGGCGAATCCTTTTCCCAATTTGCCCGACCCTCTGACGTTGAATAACGGGAAGAAGGTCACGACGGCTGACATGTGGTACAAGCAGCGCCGCCCTGAGATCATGGAGGATTTCGAGCGTGAGGTGCTGGGCCGCGTGCCAAAAAATGTGCCGAAGGTGGCGTGGACGGTAACAAGTACTACGGACAATATGGTCGGGCCTTATCCGGTGGTGACCAAGGAATTGGTCGGGCACGTGGACAATTCGGATTATCCGCATATCAATGTCGACATCCAAATGACCGTGGTGACGCCCGCGCACGCCACGCATCGTGTGCCCGTCATGATGATGTTCGTCTATCGAGGTCCGCTGCCACCGAGACCCAAGGGCCTGCCCGCGCCGACAGATCCTCCCGCGACCGAGCAGCTCATCGCCGATGGTTGGGGCTACGCGCAGATCGTCCCGGTGAGCATTCAGGCGGGGCTTACGCGCGGCATCATTGGCCTGGCGAACCACGGGCAGCCGCGCAAACCGGACGATTGGGGAGCCTTGCGCGCTTGGGCCTGGGGCGCGTCGCGCGGGCTGGATTATCTCGAAACCGATAAAGCCGTCGACGCCCGGCGCGTGGGCATCGAAGGCGTGTCGCGCTACGGCAAAGCGGCGCTGGTGGCCATGGCTCTCGATACGCGCCTTGCGCTGGTTCTGGTGGGATCTTCGGGGGGAGGCGGCGCGAAGCTGCACCGGCGCAACTGGGGCGAAGCGGTCGAAAATCTCACGGCCACGGGCGA
>JASHQT010000214.1 GCA_030039005.1 Bryobacteraceae bacterium | reverse complement strand
GAGCGTGACTCAGAGCCGGAGGAGGCGCGGCGGGTTTCTGGGCCCGCGCGCGGTGAAGCGGAACTGACGCAGGCCCATGGTCGCGAGGGGTTGTTGGCCGGCGTAGCCGACCGTACGCTCGTGTTTGCTGCCGTGGGCGGGGTTTCACGGGATTGATCCTGGGCTGGAATCAGCGCCACATCGGCGCATAGGCCGTTAGACGTCCAAGTGACGTGGAGGCGACTTCGCGGGAGGAGTCGCCTCACGCCGTTTCTGGCTCATTCAATTGTCGTGGTCATTTCCTTCCTTGCAGTAGCGGAGATCCCCATTGGAATTGACGGTCACGACACAAAACTTCATCCAATGAAGAGCAGTTCCCTTGTAATCAACGCGACCAAGAGTGAATGAGCAATAAGTGCCCTCTCGGTAGTTCTGCGGCTCAAGGGCGCTAATCGTGAACGGTAAAGGCAGTTTCGCCATCGGGGGAATAGTCCTCGGAACTCTGTCGGTTGGCACCTGGACAACCTGTCCGGAGGCGTTGTCGTGCATCTTGTCGTTCAACAAACCGTCTTGTATCGATGCAACATTGCTCGCGCTATCGCCGAAATCGCACGGCAGGGGTGCCGGACTAACGGTCCGCGCCTTCACGTCTCCCGCCTGTATGGCCCCGACATTACCCAAGAACACGTTATATAGAAAAGACCTTGACGCTATGTGGTCATCGGGCGCGATACTTTTCGCGAGATCAATTGAGCTGATGGTGACCCAGGCCCGACTGGGCTCCACTAAGGGATCGTTTTCAGAAGGATGTGCTGATCGGAGCCCGCCATCTTGGATGCCATTAAACAACTCCTGATCCAGCGCCCTTGCGGCATACTCCTCAGACAGCGGCACCGCCCACGGATTGCTGATGGCCTTCGGAGGAATATCAATTAGCTCGTCGTCCAAGGCCGCCTCCACCTTAACCCTGCCTGATTTTACTTCCTCTCTTGGAGTGGGCGCGATCCCCGTGAGGTCCGCAGGGTTCGTACCGGAGAACCTCACCAGGAGGCTCCAGACTGGCGTGGTCAGTGGGTACTTTGGCCTTGTATGCGAATCCTCAAAGCCGAAAAAGCTCCTGGGATCCCCGGTGAATTCCAGCGCGCCAAGTGACCTTGTGATCTTGAAACGGGCGAACATCTCATCATTTCCGTCAACCTTAGCTGGCGTAGTGGGATAGGATATCCATGAAATGTGAAAGAAGGGCCGTCGCGTGCTGCATTCCTTGTATAGGTCATCCTCGCTATATTGGCCGTGCAAGGCCGGATAAAAGGAGGTGATGTACGCACCGCAATCCGCTGAAACATCTCCCACTACCTGAAGGGAGCGAACATGCCTGGTCATTCCGTTACGTTGATGAACGCGTAGGATACCGATCAAGTCATTTTGGCCGTCCTTCATGTATCCGTGACCACCCGGGTCTCGCTGCCGGTGAATAGTCGGAACCAGCGCCAAGCTTAATTCGATCGAAGGCTGCGGAGCACCGACTTCGGCAGCAACGGGCTTTCCAGGCTGGGATTCGCGTCCTTCGAAATATGGCTTAAGGCGGGATACGATAACGTCTGGCAGCGCTTTCACCGTGCTGAGGATTTCGGAAACTGGATCGACCTGGCGGCCAATCACCCACAACACAGGAGCTGTCGAAGTCGCTACGAGCGCTGTTATTCCAATCTTCAGCCACAGGTGTTGATCGCGAAGGAAGACGAACGCGGCAAGTGTTGCAAAAATCCAGCACAGGACCAGAGACAATCGTGCCACAAGCGCGACTGGCACTAAGACGCCGGCAGCAAACAGCAGAAGGGCCAGCGCAGCGCCAATGAGGCCCCAAGCGAGATGGCTTTCATGCCAAGGAAGCTGGTGATGCATATGCTCCCTGGCTGCATATTCTTTCGAGACCAAAGCCTTGATGGTCTTTTGTAGTCCAGCCAGACTACGTGCCATGCGCTAATTCTCGCACGCCTACCGCCGCCCGCTACGAAAAAGCGCGGCCCCGGAAGTCCCCCTTCGATTACTCCCGCGAAACACCGTCCACGGAAACTAGATGAGCGAGTCGGCGACTCGGACTCTTGCGGTCGCTATCGATATCAGCGTTCACCAGGTTGCGAGGGCTGTCAGATTCCCGCTGGACCAGGCGTAACCGGCTTCGGGAGACGCGGAGCCGAGCCCTTGGCCGAAGGATTTCAGATCGTCGGTGACGGTGATGCGGGCGATGTACTTCACGCTCTTGTAGCCGAGCTGGCGGGGGACCCGTAGGCGCAAGGGTCCCCTTTCGGTGGATTGGCCGTGACTCGTCCTGTTAGACGCCACGCTGTCTCACAAAGGGTCTTTTACCGCCGGCTCGTCAGCGGTCATGGTGAATTGAAGGAGTTTCCAAACGGTTAATGAAACGCGAACCGTTCCCTTAACCAGCAGGGCCGCAAGAATTACCCCAAACGCTAAAATCGCTACCACAGCGGCAACAGCCAGCGTTGTCATCAACACATTACCGGCCTCCTATGAAGACCGTTCGACAAGCCTCCGCGAATACTTTAGAGGAAGAAAAGACGAAACCGCCACAAGTCTATGAAGAACAAGGAGAAATAATTCTAAAAGGTTTGGCAAATTTGGACGATAAACGCAACGGTGAACCTTTCCCCGTCTAACTATGCCTGTGGATCGGGCTTATATTTGACCGTGATTTTGTATTTGATCGAATTGCGGCATCTGTCGCCGCGCCGGCGGCCTTTCGGTGATCCTTCATCACCGGGGCATGAAAGCGCACCCTCTCTAACGGTTTCGCCAGATCGTTTCATCTCGGAGAGAATGGTGGCGACTTCATAGCCGCCCCGCCGACATTCTGGGTTGCCGCACAGGATCAGTGCACCCCCCTGTCTTATGCTGTGATACTGCAGTCGTCGTTCGCTACTGACCTCTCGACGAGGCTGATACCGCAAGCGGGGAGGCCTGGTCTCGGGGAACCGACCGGATTCCGTGTATTCCACATCCGCAGCTTCAACTGTGGGGTACGCTTCCTCGAAAGGCCTCTGGGTCCAAAAGACGCGTCTACTGAGGTCCATTGGTTCGCCCATGTCTGCATGGTCCGTCGGGTGCTCGTTCTCTGTCAAATCGACTATTACTCTCTGGACGGTGGGCCATGCCGGTCTCCGTCCTCCTTTAGGCGTGTCTCATAAACGGTAAGTTTCGAGACAACGTCGAATGCCCGAAAACAGCAGCTTCACACGCCTCACAATTCAGTCTCAAAACGCCCACATAACTATACCGCGCGTTACGGCTATCGGGGCCCAGCGGGCGTCTCAGAAATCCGTCTCAGAATCTCGGCCCGTCTGCCCGAGCCGAAATCCACTTTGACGATTTGTCGGCTAGGCTGATCTGTGACAGTGATTCTGATGAACGGCCTCCGAGCAGATTACTCCGGTGATGTCGCCTCCACGTCATGTTGAGGGCAATGGCCAAGTTGCTGGTTGGAGTGTGCCCTGCTTTTGTATTGGACATTTTTCGTGCCACATGCCGTTTCTCTGGTTTCGATTCAAACGCCGAAGACGCGATGGATTTCTACCGTGACCGGCAGCCGGAATTGCCGCGCTGGCGCTGGAACGCGCGGATTCAATCGTCGTTGAACTGCTAACTGCCGTCGGGATACCCGCCGCGATGCAGGACCATCGGGTAATGCGGTAGGACTTCGGGCTTGCGAACCTTCGTGCGCCAGCAATCGGGGTACGGCTCCAGGCCACGAAATAGCGGCGATCGAGCGCCGCCGTCGCCGGTCAAAGGTTCGAGCGCGGCCCGCAGCGCGCGGATCGTTTCCGCACCGAACTGAGTTTGCCAGCGTTTTTCGATGGCGGCGAGCAGGCGCCGGTACGCGTCTCGCGATTCGATTCCCTTCGCGGTCAAACGCACGACCTTCGTTTTCACGCCAGGTGCGGCATCTTCCAAAACCGCGATGCGCGCTTTCCGCAGAATGCCCATGCCCATGCTCAGCGACTCTTTGGAAA
>JASHQT010000213.1 GCA_030039005.1 Bryobacteraceae bacterium | reverse complement strand
GAGCGTGACTCAGAGCCGGAGGAGGCGCGGCGGGTTTCTGGGCCCGCGCGCGGTGAAGCGGAACTGACGCAGGCCCATGGTCGCGAGGGGTTGTTGGCCGGCGTAGCCGACCGTACGCTCGTGTTTGCTGCCGTGGGCGGGGTTTCACGGGATTGATCCTGGGCTGGAATCAGCGCCACATCGGCGCATAGGCCGTTTTACGTCCAGGTGACTTCGCCCTTCGCTAATCGTAAACATTAGCCGACATAGGCGGATTGACCTGGTAAGTGTCCGCATCCGAACGTACTGAGCGCGGAACTGAACGCCCAAGTATACGGGCGTTCGGCCAAACTCGAACAAAACACGTACGTTTTTCAGCGGCTTCCCAGTTGCACGATCGAGTAGATCTGTCTGGAATCCTTATCGACATTCGATATTCGGCGAGACATTTCGTCCGAACGCCAGGAGGGTCGCTGGCGCTGTTGCTCACGATTGCGCTCGGTATCGGCAGCAATGTTTGCGTCCAAGGATTGGTTCAAGGGGTAACTGGGCCCCACTCTCCGCTCGCCTCTGATGACAGCGTCGTTTCGTTGTTCGGGCAAGACTCGCATCGTGAAGCAGGCCCACTCTCATACCAAGACTATCTGTCGCTCCGAAGTCATTTTGATGCGTTCGAATGGATTGGTGCGGCTCGCATATCGCTGGCCACGGTCACGTTAGCCGGCCAATCAGAGATCATGTCCGTCGCCGCGCTGACGCCCCGCTTAGCCGGTTTTCTGAACCTTCCGGTTGGCCAAGGGATCCTCATCAGCCACCGCGTCTGGGAGAACGACTTCCGCGCCAAAACCGACATTCGTAGCCAGCGGATTCGCATCGACGGCGTCGATGTGCGCGTGGGTGGCGTTGCACCGGAGTGGCTGGAAGGGGTGTACCGCGACCGCCCCGTCGACCTCTGGATGCCGCTTGAAGAGCAAACGCTGCAAGCGAGCGACGCTGGTAGCCACAACCTTTGGGTGCTGGGACGAATGCGCAGGCATGTTTCAGCCAACCAGATGCAGATGCTGGTTCGCGCGAGCCTCAGTGGCACACGCGAGATACGCGTGCTGCGATATGCGGGTCTGACCCCCGAAAAGGCGGAGTCCAACTCGCGCGTCGGCGCGTTGCTCAGCTTCGCCGCAGGTCTGGTGTTCTTCGTCGCCTGCGCCAACATTGCCTCATTCCTTCTTGGACGAGCCTCCGCCCGCTGGCATGAGACCTCCCTTCGCATCGCGCTTGGCGCCAGCCGGGGCCAGATCGCCCGAGGACTGCTCGCGGATAGCATCGTCATCTCCGTCGCCGGCGGAACATCCGGCATGCTACTGGCCTTGTGGACATCGCTTGTCCTTCCGGCATTCCTGTTCGAACAGGATGCCGAGCATTTAACATTTGCGCCAGATATTGGGAGCATCATTGCGGCGTCCGCCACATGCGTCGGAATCATGATTGTGTGTGGTCTGCTGCCGGTCTTGGTGATTTCATTAGATCGTCCAGCGACCGTCCTTTGGCGTGAAACCGCTGGGCCGTCAAAGGCAATTCAGCGCCTGCGCGTGGGACTGGTTGTGGCTCAAATGACCAGCTGCTGCGTACTCGTGATCTCCAGCGCTTTCCTGTTCGAGGGCCTTCGCGCGGCGCTACAGACAAGCGTCGGCCATCGCCTGGGCCACCTGATTCTCGCGAGCGTTGAAGCGAACGCATTTGCCGGAATGAAGTACTTTCGGGATGTCCAGGACACGGCTGACTTAGTGCCAGGAGTTTCAGGTATGGCGTGGGTTGGGCAGCTACCGGACAGCCCGGCAACGTGGCGGTCCTTCCGTGTCGAGCCACGGCTGCTGCCACTGCGCGAGGTCACGATGGACATTGCGCCGTTCAATACCAATTCACAGGTGCTTTTCGATCTGCCACCGATCGCGGGCCGCCTGTTCGGCCTCGAAGATCAAACGTGTCAAGCTGCGGTTGTAAACGAACAGGCCGCCAAAACGCTTTTCGGCGCTAACAGTGTGGGCCGCTCCATACTAGATCCGGCGGGCCTTCCCGTTGACATCATAGGCGTGGTCGCCATGCGAAAACGCGGGCCTGCGGCGGAACGGGCTACGGTCTACGTTGAACAAGATGATCGGACTGGGTTGCCGCCAAGCCGTATCGCCTTGGCACATTTTCGTGCGCCCGCGCTGTCGACGCTCAAGAGAGCCGAACTTGACTCCAATGTGGTGTCGCCGAGTTACTTTTCCCTTATGGGATGGCCGTTGGTTGCAGGCAGGGTCTTCGCAAACGATCCAAACCTGCGCGGGTGCCGTGTCGGCGTGGTCAATCAAGAAGCGGCTGACCTCTACTTCAATGGGAATGCTGTTGGGGCCTCAGTTATCGGCGACGACGGCCGCAGGACCGCGATCATAGGCGTGGTGCAAGCAGCACCTCTTGGAACGTTCCAGCCGCCGGTGGAACCCGCAATCTACTTTCCGATGGCGCAGAATTATCTCAGTTACATGACGCTGATTCTGGGCGCTAGAGAGGTGAAAGGCAGAATTCTGGAAGAACTCCGTAGCAGGATTGAATCGGTGCCGGGACGTGGTCCGGCTGGGATCGCAGTGAGGACACTCGATACGTACCTGAGTCAGACCGAGCTGGCGCCACTGCGCATTGCCACCTTGATAATTGGCGCCTCCGCAATGACGGCGCTCGTACTCAGCATTCTCAGCTTGTTTGGCGCTTTGGGTGACGCCGTGCGACAACGCCGCCGTGAGTTCGCGGTTCGCATCGCGCTCGGGGCGCGTCGCAGGCACGTGATTCGTCAGGTGCTAAGCGAAGGAGCGCGGCTTGCTTGCGCAGCCACCTTGGCAGGCACGCTTGGATCGCTGCTGCTGTCGCGAATCTTGTCCCGAATCACACCAGCCCACGGTTCGCCTGCGGTATGGGTGTGGATGGTCGCGCCGCTGCTGTTGGCTGGCGTGGTTGCGATCGCCAGCGTGCTTCCCGCGCGCCGCGCGTTGATCGTGAACCCGCTCGCCATCGTGCGCGATCAAAAGTGACGGCCGGTCGCGCTCGCGGGCCCCGACCGATGCTCCGATCTTCCCTGGCGGCACCGCGTTCACACACCCAAATTGACGTATAGTCGGCTAGGCCGATCTGTGACAGTGATTCTGATGAACGGCCTCCGAGCAGATTACTCCGGTGATGTCGCCTCCACGTCATGTTGAGGGCAATGGCCAAGTTGCTGGTTGGAGTGTGCCCTGCTTTTGTATTGGACATTTTTCGTGCCACATGCCGTTTCTCTGGTTTCGATTCAAACGCCGAAGAAACGATGGATTTCTACCGTGACCGGCAGCCGGGATTGCCGCGCCGGCGCTGGAACGCGCGGATTCAATCGTCGTTGAACTGCTAACTGCCGTCGGGATAGCCGCCGCGATGCAGCACCATCGGATAGTGCGGCAGGACTTCGGGCTTGCGCACTTTGGCGCGCCAGCAATCGGGGTGCGCTTCCAGGCCGGCGAAAAGAGGCGATGAAGCGCCGCTGTCGCCGGTCAAAAGTTCGAGCGCGGCGCGCAGCGCGCTGATCGTTTCCGCACCGAACTGAGTTTGCCAGCGTTTTTCGATGGCGGCGAGCAGGCGCCGGTACGCGTCTCGCGATTCGATTCCCTTCGCGGTCAAACGCACGACCTTCGTTTTCACGCCAGGTGCGGCATCTTCCAAAACCGCGATGCGCGCTTTCCGCAGAATGCCCATGCCCATGCTCAGCGACTCTTTGGAAA